>CAZCAZ010000095.1:0-5396 GCA_964496735.1 uncultured Nitratifractor sp.
GCATATCCAGGCTGTAGTGGCAATAGAGGTGCTGCATTTGCATTCATTCCAAACAAAACCACTGCACTCAATAATGCAGTCCTTGTCATCGTAGTGTTCATAGTTTTCATAGTGTATTTCCCCCGAAATATTAAAAAGAAAAGTGCAACCCGGCTGTCTCCGTCCGATTCCGAAGATCCTAGGCTTTCCGTCCTGTCTTCACAGACAGTTTGGCTTTCACGAGGTTAATACTAACAGATATTAACTTGTTCAATACTTAAAAATATGAAAAGTATCGTAAAAAATATCAAATATATGGTAAAAAATATTAATTTCGCTGTATTGGGACGAATTTTGGGCCGACTACGCAGGGCCAAATCTGGATATCTGGGTTGCCGTCTACGCCGATGCGGGTATCTGCCCAGCAATATTCATGCCCTTGGCGTGCATCATTGCGAATGCGGGGAATGTACCAGATCACGGGGTGGCCATCGAGGATCGGCTCATGGGTGAGATATGGCTCGGGGCCATCTTGGTCCAAACGACAACACGACCCAAGGGTCAGCATGTCCTTGTCTCCCTCGTCCTCTTTGTAACGTGTGACAAAAAGGTTGGCATGGTCGCCACGACTATGATCCTGGAACTGACCATGATTTGGCTAGAGATAATATCCTCTCTTGGAGTCAGCGGCCGAGGTGATCTTGTAGGGATAAAACGACAAGGCATCTATGTAACCCCCCTTGCCTTCTGTTTCCTGCTTCCCGCTTCCCGTTACCTGCTCTCTTCCCTCTGTCTCCCAGGCTTTCCACTCATCCTGCTTGTGTGCTCGCGAATAAAATGTCTCATTGGTATCGATCGCTAGATCGATCCGCATCACAGGGCGATAGATGGCATTATCGCCGCAGCCGCGCCCCTTGCTGACACCGACGACTCGAAAGGCGCCATCATCATAAAATTCAAAACGGTTCTCGTAACGATAATTACAGGCCATTGGCCATTTGGGATTGCGAAAATCCTGCGTCAGCATAAAGCCTTTTCCCTGATGCAATGGGCGGATCTGGGGGCCGTTGAACGCCAGGACAACCGAGGTAGAAAACATCGGACACCCCATCGCATCGTTGTAGCCAAACATGTATTGATCTCCCTCACCCCGCACATACTCAACACGTCGTCCCTCAATGTATGTTTCGGTCGTTGTGTCGAGCTTCTCTCCTCCCCCTTTTTGCTGATAGGCTACATGCCAATCAACAATTTTGGCCGAATGAAGCACTGGCATTCCATGAAAGGTCACATCCCGCACTTCCAGCCCATCCGAGGCTGTCAAATGATAGGTGATCTTCCATCCATTGCGCTCAAGTATATTGTCATGCTGACAGTATGTTTCCATAATATAACGGTTTTCCAGGCTCCGCTCGCTGATGCAGGCTGGAGTAGTGGTCTTACCCAAGCCTGCCCACTTGGCCGCTGCCAGTCGCAAATCGGTCAAATCCACTACCGCCCAAAGTGCCTCTTGTCGTTTGTGGTCTGCAAAGGTCGGCGCGACACACAAGTGGGCTGTATTTTCACAAGGAGATTCTTTCATCGATCCTCGGACATTGGCCATTGTGATCTCGTATTTACGAGGGGAATGACCTAGTTCCTTTTTGACCTCGGGGGCTCTCAGAGCAATTGCCTGGGCGATTTTTCTGAGGCGATTACTGATATCGGGCTGAGTATTAGGAAAGTATGTAACCGAGAGAACTGCTCCATCATCCACATCCACAATCGCTCGAGTCGTCGCGTTGGTGACAAAGTTATACTTCTCTGCCTGATAGCACGCATGACTCTCGCATATTTTTTTAGCCGAAGCATCCATGGCAGCGATCGGTGCAGGGACAATCCGCATCATGTCATTATGCATCGGCTGTGTGCCCGAAATAGTATCATGGAGAAATTCAGAATTTTTCAAGATAAGTTTCTGGGCTTTTTTCCCGCCAGCATCCAGTTCGCCCATTGGAAGAGGCAATACCGCCTGACCCTTGCTCATGCCGTCTTTGAGATCTGAAAGATAGGCTTGTACCTCAGCGACATTTCGGTAGGTTTGGGGGTCATACTGAGGTAGGATGATGCGCTCGGATGCCAAGGTGCCTTGACTGTTTGCTGTCGAGGATTCAAGAACAGTGTTTTGTGGGTAAAACCAATAGACAGTCAAACCGATCAACCCAATCAAGACAATAGCAATGCTTATTTTTATCTCATTTTTCATCTTATCGACTCATTTCGTAGTAATATGGTGGCTGGTTTTCTATCCAAATTATAGCACCGATTGCCACAACAAATAAGAAAACGGTAACAAGCCTCATTTTCTGAGACGCTAATCGTCCGCTTTCGATCAATGGCACCCAAAGCGATACCCCAAACAACACCATGAACAGGTGCTGAACCCGAAACCCAAACCAGCGATCCATCCCTGCTGCCAACAGAGCCACCGCAACACCAAACACCCCTTGCCACCAAGCACTCGATGGTGTTGTGCGAGGATCTGTGAGCATAAATGCGACAAAAATCAAAAACGAAACCGAATAAAAACGTTTCCATACGTCTTCAAATAACAACATCGGATCATATCCTACGACCAATGTCTGCTGGAAAAAGAGATAACTCAAAACAAAAACTATCGGAATGCGCCAACGGCTCGCCCGCACCAAGATCACAATCGCCAACGCAATGGTGAGCATCTCCACCCACCACACCTCGCCCATTTGTCCCGTCACGATATGAGCCTGAGAATACAAGAAGACCATCGCGGCCATCAAAGCAAAGTTGGATGGATTAAAAAAATGCTTCCCTTCAATGCTCAAAAAATGCTTTTGGCCCAAGGCTAAAAATACAACAAATACATAAACCCATAACCCAGAAGATGCCAGCATCAAAGCCACGCCCAACGAGGTGGAAAAAGCCGAAAATGAAACATAAGAGATCGCAGAATGTTTCACCCTAAGCAGTCCATGTTCTATGGCTGCCGCTGAGATGAGTAATAGCAGTATCTCCATCCAGTCAAGATAAACATACGCTGTCATCTTGCCCACGCTTAACAAGAGTGACAAAATCAGAAACTGCTCCAGCTGCAGCGGAAGCCTTCGCGTCGCAATCGTCACGAATCTTGTGTGTTGCTCGTCCTGAGAGCATAGCCCAATTTGCTGTGTGACTCGATCGGGAAATCGGGCAAAATTCTTCGAATAGAATACACCAATGTACGCAAAGATGAGTCCGCCAATACGCCATCAGGCCACACCTCATCAATGATCGTACCATAATCAACAATTTGATTGCTGTGGATCGAAAGTATCTCAATGAGTTTCGTTTGTTTTTTATTCAGGTGTACAGGCATGTCATTCTGAAAAAGCGTATGCTTCTTGGTGTCAAAATAAAAGTCGGACGTAATGCGAGCTTGCGTCTCTTCGGCCACCTTTTGTTGCGGCTGCTGAGGTGCATTGTTCTTGTCTTTATCGACATGGAAGCGCTTATGCGCTATTCCCATGGCTACTTCGACATCTTTGGCACTAAATGGCTTGGTAATAAATCCATAAGGCGACAACTCCATCACTTCCGCAAGGGTCTCACCATCGCTGTAGGCTGAAATGAAAATAATGGGCAAATTATACTGTTGAAGGATACTGCGAGAGAACTGGATTCCGTCCTCGGCCCCCTTGATATTGATATCCATCAAAATCATATCACAGCATGCTTGCGTAATAGCAGCACGAGCATCGGCTGCATTATCAAAACATCCGACAACTTCCACATCAAGACTCTTGAGAATATTTTGAATGTGCCGTTGCGAAAGCAACTCGTCTTCAACAATCATAACTTTTGATGGTAACAACATTTTACTCCCCTTTGGCAAACATGACGACAATAGAGACGCCATACTCACTATGGACGGTTACAGTGCTTTGGTCAAGGTAGGCCGCCATATCCTCGATCATCGAGACGCCAAGCGTCTCATCACCCAGCATTGCCGGGTCGTACCCTTTGCCAAAGTCCTGTACGACCAGCATGCATTGTCCCTCTTTATGTGTAAGTCGGACATCAATCGTGCCATTGAAATCATCGTAGGCATATTTGATCGCATTGGAAACCGTTTCATTGACAATCAAGCCGACATTGAGTGCTTGCTGCATATCCAGATCGCATGGCTCAAGTTCGACATGGATCGTGTTGGATGTCATCAACTGAAGATTGCGTATGATTAGGCCGAGATATGCCTGCATCTCAATTTTTTCTCGTGACTTCTCATCATACAAATTTTGATGAAGATAACTCATGGCCTTGATACGGTCAACATGATTTTGGAACATTTGTTTGTATTTGGGTTCTTTGACTTTGAAGGATTGTGTCTCAAGCAAGCCCATCATCACCTGCATATTGTTTTTGATGCGGTGGTGCATCTCTTTTAAGAGAAAGGTCTTTTCGTTTTGACTCTCCTGAAGCTCGGAATGCCATTGGGTATCTTGTTGTACTCGTTGGTATAGTGCCCATATCAACCCGATACCCAACGCCAATCCGATCCCTGTACAAACAAAAGCGTTATGCCACACAAGAGCGATCGCCCATGCTAAGGCAACCACTCCTGCAGTGATCCAAACTGTTGCATACGTAATTTTGCCTATCTTCATCACTTTCTGTTACCCCCATTGACTGTATGATTGTATCATAATTGCTCCATGATATCCAACAGCCGGGGGACATACAGACCCCGTTTTGAAGATTACTTTAATCCTTGGATAGATTAAAAGTCGTATGTAATACCGGCAGTAACTACGTTGACGTTTGTTTTTTGAGGTGTGTCGTGGTAAGCAAGGTTCTGCCAATCAACAAACAATCCCCAACCCTTCTCTTCATCTCCTTGAAAGCCTAAATCTTTAGAGAGGTCATATTCGATACCCGCACCAAAGCTAAAGCCATTCTTGTGAAAGTCTTGAGAACCCTTGGATCTTCTGTCGGCAGTACAAATGACATCTGTATGACCGTATCCTGCCAAAGCATAGACGTTCATTGCCTCAGTCACGTGGTACTGTGGCTTCAAGTAGATACCATAATGGGTTGTTTTGGCAAAGTTGATACCAAGGTTTGCCTGAAGGGCGCGTGCTTCGATACCGAAGTAAGGGTTAAAATCATATCCAACGCGGATAATCTCACCATACGTAGAGTCTTTGAGACGGTTTTTGTCACAAGAACAATCACGGCTCACTCCGCTCCAAATACCACCTATACCCACATAAAATGGATTAGGAAGATCCACGGGGACCACATCGGATTCAACAGGTTCATAATTTTTTCCGGCTGTAGCAGTACTACTAGCGAGCAGTGTCAACAGAGCGACGAGACTAAGCAACTTTTTCATTGCGTATCCTTTCGATTGAAATCTTACTCTG
>CAZCAZ010000096.1:0-5309 GCA_964496735.1 uncultured Nitratifractor sp.
GTTTTGTGCGGACGTGGTGGAATTGGTAGACACGCCAGACTTAGGATCTGGTGCCTCACGGCGTGAAGGTTCAAGTCCTTTCGTCCGTACCAAAGATACAATCTTCTTCTTTTTGCTATAATAAATTATTTTACTTAGGAGTTACTATGGGAAAGGGCATTTTCATTATTATTGCTATTGGCGTGGCTATAATTTATTTTGCATCCAATTTTTCCGGTGAAGATGATTTTGATGGCGATATTTCTTGGTCTAACACATCAAAAGACAAGTTGCCTCCTTACTACAAGAAGGATATTTTAGGAAATTATGTCTTGGATGTCTCTACTATCTCGCTTGAGGAAGCCAAGAAGGTCTGGCCTTCAACTCCTATAGCCCAAAAAGTTTCATCGACCTTACCAGACTTTGATATGGCGCGACTTCATGCTGAAAATGGCATAGAAAAAGGAAAATTTCGTGAGTATGTGCTGAAATACCTTGAGACATTAGAGGGGCAGTATGTGGTAGGCGACATCCAAAGCGACCAGCTCAAAAAGGCCTTGTTTACCCTTCCTTAGTCCTCTTTTCTTATTTTTTTTAACCATTCATCCATCTTGCTCTCAAACCCGGATTGCTTAGATTGATAGAAGCGCAATGGTTTCTCTAGATAGTCTTGAACAACCCATCCGCCATGGTCGTGAGGGTATTGGTATGAGGTGCTGTGGGTTTTGAGATGCGTGGGTACGGGCATGACTGCACCTGATTCGATTGCTTTGAGCGCTTCGTTTATTGCAAGATAGCTACTGTTAGATTTGGGTGAACTTGCCAAGTATGTGACCAGTTGCGCCAGGGGAATTCTGGCTTCTGGGTAGCCAATTTGTTTGACGATTGTCAGTGTAGATGCTGCGAGATTTAGGGCAGGAGGATTGGCATTTCCGATGTCTTCACTGGCCAGGATTGCTAGCCGACGCGCAATGAATTCCGGCGGCTCACCTCCAGAAATCAGTCGTGCCAAATAATAGATTCCCGCATCGATATCGCTACCTCGAATGCTCTTGATTAGAGCCGATGTGAGATCATAGTGACTGTCCTGTTCGCTTGAGCCTGCTTGTAGGGCGTGAGGTCGTATCGCTCTGAGTATTTCGTATGTGATAGGGGTGCCGACGTGGGCTCCGCTTTCGAGCAAGTTGAGCATGGCACGCATGTCGCCGCCGCTGGAATCGAGGAGATACTCAGTAGCATCTTTTTCTATTTGTATGCTTTCTTGCTCTAGAATTTTTTTTAGGAATACGCCCATGGTGTTGTGTGCAATGGGATGCAGTTCAAAAAGATGGGAACGGGATCGAATTGCAGCCGTCATGGCATAATAAGGATTTTCGGTTGATGCTCCGACGATCAGAGCTGAGCCATTTTCCATAAATGGCAGCAGCACCTCCTGCTGGTTTTTACTGAGCCGATGCACCTCATCGATAAAAATAAGTGGTTTTTGTAAAGCGTGTGCATAATCTCGGAATATTTTTCGAAGCTCCTCGGTCTTGAAACTCGTAGCGTTGAATTCATAAAAAGGGCGCTCAAGCACGGAAGCAATAACTCGAGCCAAAGTTGTTTTTCCGCATCCGGGGGGCCCATAAAAAAATACATGAGGCAAGGCATCGGCCTTGATCAGCTGACGCAATGGTGCCCCTTCATCAAGCAGGTGCTCCTGCCCTAGGATTGAGTCAAGTGTCGTGGGGCGATATTTGTGAGCAAAGAGCATGAGAGGGCTATTCGCTTGTTTTTTCTTTGGAAGATTTTCGAGATTTTTTTAAGAATGCATGCAGAGAATCGTACTCTTTTTTGCTAAAAAATCGTGTTTTGTTTGTTGGGAGATTGTTAAGTTCTATTTCGCCAAAAGCTACCCGTTTTAGGTCGACTATTTTTGCATCAAAATGTCCAAAAAACCTACGTAGTTCCCGATTTTTTCCTTCGGCGATCGTAACACGCAGCTTGGTGTATCTCCCGGTTTCTCCCCGAAGTTCAAAGGCAACAAAGGGGGCAAAAGTCATGTGTGTTATTGAACTTTTTTCGTGGGCACCAGCGCGCGCATCTTCGAGTGTCAAGCCCTCTCGCATGGCGATAAACATCGCTTCGGTAGCGGGTGTGTCGATTTTGAGATTGTATGTACGGGGCAGATCACTGCGCATGTAGGCTTCGGCTATTTCCGGAGAATCGGTCAACAGCAGTAAACCCTCTGAGGCAAAGTCAAGCCGTCCAATGGGGATAAAGTGGCGAAATTTTCCTGGAAGCTTATGGTAGATCGTCGTACGACCCCGGTCGTCTTTTTTGGTGACAAGCACACCCTTTGGCTTGTTGTAGACAACCATGGTTACATCACCGGCTTTGCGAGGGTGGACGTGCCTCCCTCTGACTTCGACCCGCTCGTCGAGTAGAACTTCGTGAGAAAAATCATGGATAACTTGACGGTTGATTTTCACGTCACCCGCCTCGATAAGGCGATCTGCCTCACGCCGGGAGTATTTGGTGTTGTGTGCAATGAATTTATTGAGTCGCATAGATGAACCTTGTGTGCCTGATCCAGCAGAGCCTTAGACGAAAAAGACTGTCGGAAGGATGATGGGGTAGCGCTTGCGTGTGCGGACGACATGTTTGCGGACGATACCGCGCAAGTCGTCTTCGACTACTTTGGAATTACCTGTTTTTTCAATATTGCTATTGATGAGATATTGTTCAATAAGTTGCTCGACTTCCGTAGAAAACTTCTTGTCTTCTTTGTTGGGAACCAGTCCATGTGATGTGACAATAGGCTTGCCAAGTATCTTGCCAGTCTGTTTGGAAATTTGCAATACGACGTTGACGATCCCCTCTGTGGCCAATTTCTGACGGTCATCGACGACATCATGTTGGATGGGTTTGTTGTTTTGATTGTCGATGTATGTTTTGCCCACTTTAATGGTTTTGACTTTTTTGATGTACTTTGTCGTGATTTCGATCTGGTCTCCATCGCTCATCAGGAGGATATTTCGCTCATCGACACCACAGCTGACGGCTGTTTTGGCGTGTGCGGCAATGTGATTGTACTCGCCATGAACTGGCAGGAAGAACTTGGGCTGTACCAGGCGAAGGATTAGTTTTTGCTCTTCTTGGCCGGCGTGCCCGGAAACATGGATATCACTGAACTCTTTGTAGCGAATGGTGACACCGGATTTCATCAGCAAATTGAGGAGCTTGGAGACGCTTGCCTCGTTGCCGGGGATGGCGCTGGCAGAAATAATGATCGTATCGGTGGGCTTGAGTTTGATGTGACGGTGTTCGTCGGTGGCCATACGTGAGAGAGCCGCCATTGCTTCGCCTTGAGAACCGGTGGTAATGACAAGGATCTCTTCGTCTTTGTATTTTCCGACTTCATGCGCATCGATAAAGTGCTTGTCGTCAATGTCAACAAAGCCTAGTTTCCGAGTTACTTCAATGTTGCGCTCCATGGAGCGTCCAATGACAGCGATTTTGCGTCCATGCTTGACACCGCGTTCCATGGCCTGATAAATACGGTGGACGTTGGATGAGAATGTCGACATGATCACGCGCCCTTTGGCCAGATCAAAGAGCGTATCAAATGTTTTGCCAACAACCTGTTCGCTTCGAGTAAAACCTGGGTTATGCGAGTTGGTAGAATCGGAGAAGAGCGCCAGAACGCCTTTTGCGCCATAGTGGGCAAAGCGATGGAGGTCAGCCGTATAGCCGTCAATGGGTGTGTGGTCGATTTTGAAATCGGCGGTATGGATCAGGGTTCCGATAGGGGTTTCGATCGCCAAAGAGTTGGAGTCGACGATGGAGTGGGTCATGTGCATCCATTCGACCTTGAAATCGCCCAAGGTGTACTGCGTGCGCTTGGTGACGTAGTTGAAGTACTTTGTGTCGGCTTGAAGTCCATGCTCGTTGAACTTATTTTCGATCATTGCCAGTACGAGAGAGGTACCATAAATTGGAAATTTTAGCTCTTTAAACAGGTAAGCCATGGCCCCGATATGGTCTTCGTGGCCGTGGGTGATGACGATGGCCGTGATCTTGTCCTTGATCACATGAAGATAGCTGAAGTCGGGCACCAGGATATCCACACCGTGCATGGTTTCATCGGGAAAGCTCATTCCAACATCTATGATGATGGCGGAGTTTTCGCTTTCGAGTACAGCGATGTTTCCGCCGATCTCTCCGAGTCCGCCTAGTGGAGTAAAGCGCAGTTTTCCCTTGGCCTCCATGTTGATTTGGCGCCATGGGTTCATGCGCGCTTCTTGGACATCATCGTTCTCCAGAAGCGATGCACGCATTTCGGGTGGGACGTTGGTAGGGATTTGTTTGCGACGCCCACCACGACTATTGCCTCGTCCAGCGGTACGACGCCCACCTGGTTTTTTGTTGCCGTCTTTTTTGGGAGTATTGGAGTGGTTAGTGCGTCCCCCTTCGCCACTATTTTGCTTGCTTTGCTCAGTGGAGTTGCGATTGGGGCGACGGTTGCGGTTTCGATTGTTGTTGCTTCGCGTGTTGCTGCCCTCAGTAGAAGGGCGATCTTGCCCTTGAGATGCTTGAGTTGTATCGCTACCGCCTTCTTGTCTGGAGCGATTCTGGCGATAGGGGTTTGGATTACGTCGTCGCGTTTCCTTGGCGTTTTGTCCGTCGTTGTTGTTTGGTTGGCTTGGGTTGTTTTTGTCCATCTTTTAATTCCTTTTTCAAAGTAGTATATAAGTGACGATAGATTGATGTCGTTGCTTCATGTGGCCGAATGAGAGGATCCAGATCCAGCGCCAAATAGGCAGACTGAACCAAGGCTTTGGAGAAGGCCTTCTCGAGATTTTTGTTCAGTTTTTTGCGTGGTTGTGCAAAAGCGATTTTCAAAAATTGCTCGAAGCGGGCATCCTCCAGGGAACGGTCCTTCCGAATAGAGAGCACGGCAGATGTGACTTTGGGTGGCGGCACGAAGGCTTCGGGCGGTACCTCGAAGCGCAACTGCGCCACACCGACATCGGCGGCCAAGATTGAGAGCGCGGAAAAGTCGCGTTCTCTGCTTTTGGCGGCAAACTTGACGGCCACTTCTTTCTGAACCATGACCAGTATTGATCGGCACCATGG
This sequence comes from uncultured Nitratifractor sp., assembly GCA_964496735.1. Taxonomy (GTDB): domain Bacteria; phylum Campylobacterota; class Campylobacteria; order Campylobacterales; family Sulfurovaceae; genus S017-3. Next base: position 5,098 of record CAZCAZ010000096.1, read on the forward strand.
ATCATGCAGTGCTTTCAGGATAAGATGGGTCGCTATATAATAAGGAAGATTGGCTACCAGATGATAAGGCTCATCCAGCAAACTTCCCTGCTCCCAACGCTCAAGCGCATCGCCACACTCCAGCTGGAGTCGTCCTGAGTCAATCTCTGACACAAACTGGCCGGACAGATGCTCGCATAGTCTCTTATCGACTTCAAAAGCTGTGACATGCC
>CAZCAZ010000097.1:0-5282 GCA_964496735.1 uncultured Nitratifractor sp.
GGCTGCAGCCTGCAAAGCTGCCATTCGCCGGTTCGAGTCCGGCTAGTTCCTCCAAATGATTTTGTCCTCTATGGACGAGATATACTTTTTTACTGTCGGGAGATGTCAGAGTGGTCGAATGTGCCGGTCTTGAAAACCGGTGAGGGTAACACCTCCGGGGGTTCGAATCCCCCTCTCCCGGCCATCACATTCATACAATCCCTTTTCTTCCCAGTATAACATGCTTTGCGAGGATCACAATCCCTGTATCTAATAATGTTTCCAATCTATTTCGAAGCGGAAACAACCAAGAACATCGGCTAGAGCCTGAAGAATATTTGTGTGCTACAAAAGATGCATACTGCAAGAATGCCTCTTGAACATTCTACAATTAATGGTGGAGAATGAACCAGATTTCTGATACTAGAAGAAAGTATTATGCTTTAAAGTATATAGCGCTATAATTTCTCAAACACACAGGAAAGAAATATGCGCTATGTTGTGATGATGTTTCTGTCGCTGTTGAGTTTGGTGGGGGCAGGTACGGTTCGGGTGGCATTGGCGGCTAATGTGAGCTATGCCATGCCTGCACTCAAAAAAGATTTTGCTCTTCAGTACCCTGGGGTGATCATCCAAAGCATCGTCGGCGGCAGCGGTAAACTCACTACACAGATCCGTAGTGGTGCCCCGTATGACTTATTTCTCTCAGCCAACATGGCATATCCCCAACAACTTTTTGAACTAGGGATTACAGTGGACAAGCCGGTGACTTATGCTCAAGGAGCCTTGGCGATCCTAAGCAATGTTCCGCGTGATTTTAGTCGAGGAATTGCCTTGTTGGAGGAATCCTTCATTCGAAGTGTCGCTGTGGCCAATCCCAAGACTGCCCCTTATGGCAAAGCAGCATTTGATGTGCTTCACAAGGCAGGACTTTTTGAGACGGTACATCCCAAACTGGTCTTTGGTGAGTCGATTGCTCAGACGGTAGCCTATGTAAGCCATGTTGCTGATATTGGATTGGTAGCCAAATCTGCTCTCTTTGCGCCGCAGATGAAAGAGTATAAACCGGGGACGAATTGGGTCGATGTGAATCCGGCGCTCTACCATCCGATTGACCAAGGCATGGTACTCCTAAAAAACGCTCCCAACCTGAAAGAAGCCGAAGCCTTTTACGTGTTTTTGTTAAGTAGGCGTGCACGAGAGATTTTCATACGACATGGGTATCGTGTGCCATGAAATTTCTTACACAGCTTGACTGGGCACCATTTTGGCTTTCGTTTAAACTAGCTTCTCTGACAACAGCGATTTTGTTTTTGATAGGGCTGCCGTTGGCTTGGTGGCTGTCACAGACTCGCAGCCGTGTCAAGCCCATTCTTGAAGCTTTGACGGCTCTGCCGATCATTCTTCCTCCGTCTGTTTTGGGCTTTTATCTGTTGTGGGCTTTGTCGCAGAATTCTCCTCTGGGTGCATTTTTTGAAGAGACCTTTGGGGTTAGGTTGGTTTTTAGCTTTACAGGCTTGGTTGTAGCAAGCTGCCTCTACTCATTTCCATTTATGGTTCAGCCACTTCAGAGTGGCCTTGAGAGCTTAAATCCTCGGATGCTTGAGGCGAGCTATTTGGCAGGAAAATCTCGCTGGATGACTCTGTGGCGGGTCGCACTACCCAATATCAAGCCCTCACTTCTGACAGCACTTATTATTACGTTTGCGCATACGGTTGGAGAGTTTGGCGTGGTGCTGATGGTGGGCGGTTCGATTCCCGGTGTGACCAAGGTTGCCTCAGTGGCTATCTATGAGCAGGTAGAAGTGATGGATTATACGTCTGCTCATGTATACAGTGCGATCATGGTGACCTTGAGTTTTATTGTCCTGCTTGCGGTATATATATTCAATCGCAACTCCCGTCGGAGGATTGGGCTGTGAGTTTAGAAATTAATGTGCGGCGTACACTGCATGGGACAAGCGAGGAAATGATGCTGGACGTGGCGCTCAATATTCCTCAAGGGCAGTTTGTTGCATTGATCGGTTCGAGTGGTAGTGGGAAAACAACCCTACTTCGAATTTTGGCTGGTCTTGAAATAGCCGAAGGAAGCATTCGTTTTGATGAATCTATTTGGCAAGGCGAAGGATCAATTCTTCCGCCACAGAAGAGACAAATTGGTTTTGTATTTCAGGATTATGCCTTATTTGAAAACATGACAGTCGAAGAGAATTTACTCTATGTAAATCAGGACAGAGCCTTACTGGATCGACTCCTTGAGATGACACGACTCGGAGCGTTTCGCAATCGATATCCAGGCAAGCTCAGCGGGGGACAAAAGCAGCGTGTAGCACTGGCGCGTGCGATGATGAACCGCCCCAAACTTTTGTTGCTAGATGAGCCGCTTTCGGCACTAGACCCAAAAATGCGCACTTTCTTGCAAGAGAAGATTCTCGAAGTTCATCGTGAATTTGGCACAACCACGATTCTTGTAAGTCACGATGTGCGTGAAGTGGCACAAATGGCCGATCGTGTGGTTCGACTGGAGCAGGGGGCGATTGTTTCTGATGAAAAGGATGACGCGCCACTTGTGAGAATTTCTGGAGAAATAATCGCCTTGGTAGAAGAAAGTGGAAGGGTCAGAATGACGCTCCGTACTGCCGAAGGAATGGTGGAAGTGACAGGAGAGCAGATCAGTTCCCGCGACTCCCAGGCTTGATCGCAGTAGAGCCTTTGGCGCACATGGGGCATGCATCGGGAGCGTACATGGCAAACTCGAAATCTTCTAGTGCGAAAAATGGAATCTCGCGAGGGAGCTTGCACTCGGGCTTTGTGTCCGCCGTACTACCCTGCCGGCGACAGAAGCCTCGGTTGGCCAGTGCGGCAAAGGCGATCACGTCAGCCCCAAGCTCTGCAAGTGCATCGGCAGCCTCCATGGCAGAGCCGCCGGTGGTGATAATATCCTCACAGACGACGATTCGCTCTCCAGATCGCACTTCAAATCCACGACGCAGCTCCATCATGCCTTCTTTGCGCTCAACAAATATTGATCGTACACCCAGTGCACGTGCCAGCTCATAGCCGGCCAATACACCACCCAGGGCCGGGGCGCAAACGGCATCAACCGGCAAGCCGCTGGAGCGGATCATTTCGGCCAGTTCGCGTGCAAGTGATTCGGCACGTTTTGGATCCTCGAGTACGCGAGCACTTTGGAGGTAACGATTGGAATGGTTGCCGCTGGAGAGAAGAAAATGCCCTTCCAGAAGAGCACCAGAGTCTTTGTAAGTGGCTTCGATGTCCATCATTAGACCTTGAGAATATCGGCTTCTTTGGTCGCCAAGGCTTCTTCTATCTTGGCAATATGCTCATCCGTAATCTTCTGTACTTGATCGTGGCCACGTTTGCCATCGTCTTCACTAACTTCTTTGTCCTTCTCAAGCTTTTTGACTTTGTCGTTGGCCTCTTTTCGGACGTTGCGTACTGCAACTTTTGCTTTCTCGGCCATGGCCTTGGCTTGCTTGACAATCTCTTGGCGCTGTTCGACAGTCATTGGCGGAAAGAAGAGCTTGATAAAGTCCCCATCGTTGTTGGGGTTGACGCCAATATTGGCTTGCTGGATGGCATGTTCAATATCGCCCAGTAAGCTTTTTTCCCATGGAGTGATGGCAATGGTGGTCGCATCAGAAGCGATAACGTTGCCAACCTGATTGAGAGGGGTGGGAGTTCCGTAGTAGTCGACTTTGATGTTGTCGACGATAGAAGTGGTTACTTTTCCAGTGCGCAGCGTCATGAAATCGCGTTTCATGGCCTCGATACTTTTGTTCATATGTTCACTGGTGTAGTCATAAATCTCATTGAGCATGGGGAAATCCTTCGTGCTTTATTTGAAGGTATTTTACACTGTTTTGGCTTATAGGGCGCGCGTTTCTCCCCAGAAGAGGGAGGATTAGTTGGAGGCAGGTGCTGCGGGAGCTTTGGGTGCTTCAGGGGTTGCCGGAGCTGGTTTTTCTGGGCTGGCCGGCACAAGAGGCGTATTGGGTTGCTTGACCGGGTTTTCTGTCTTGATTGAGTCGGTTACCGAATGGGTATTGGCCTGGTTGTAAAGGTAGCCTAATGCTAGAGTATTGACAACAAAGAGCAGCGCAAGTCCGAAGGTGATTTTTGCCAAAAAGCCCATAGGGCCTTTGGCTCCAAATAGCGACTCATTGCTTCCGCTATAGGCACCCAATCCAATACTGGAGCTTTTTTGAAGCAAGATAGCAATGGTGATCGCAATTGCCAAAACAATTTGAATAATCATAAGTGTGGAAGTCATCAATATCCTCGAATCGTGTGGGCACAGCTGCCCACAGGGTTTTTATAGTTCGGGGATTATACCCAAACAATCATGAAATCGAGTTAAACCCTCTGTCGCGCAGGGTTGGCCTAGTCGTCACCACCAAAAATACCAAGAAGACTCAGCATGGAAGTGAACATATTAAAAAAGTCCAAGAAGAGGGATACTGCTGCATCAATAGGTGAATCGTATGCGCCGTTTGCAATGTTCTGTGTATCGTAAATTGTAAAGAGAGAGAAGAGGAGCAATACACCGGCAGAGATCACAATGCCCATGATCGGACTATTGAATACAAAATAATTAACCAGTGACATCACAAACAAGACAATGAAAGTGATAAAAAGCGGCTTGCCCCAGCTGCTGTAATCTTTTTTGCTATTGATAGCGAAGAGGCTTAGCGCACCGAAAAGTACGGACGTGGAGAGAAAAGCATTGGCGACAACATTGCCTCGCCCAGTATGGACAAACATTGAGATCATTGGAGCAAGCCATGCGCCCATCACAAACGTAAAGACAAACAGAGCAACAAGACTCAGCGTGGTGTTGTGTCGCACAGCATTGAAGCCAAACATGGCCATGAGGATGACAAAGCCGAAAATGAACCAATGGTACTGCGCTACAAGGGGAGCGAAAGGGAGCGCTACATAGGCGCCCGCTGCTGCTGTAACCATGCTGGCAGCCAACAGTTGGTAGGTTTTTTTCATAAAGTCGACGCCGACCAGCGTCTGGGCAGACTCTGCATCCTGGTGAGCTTGAGCATAATCTCTATCGTAAAGTGCCATTTTGTAATTCCTTATCTGTTTTTGGTAAGGAAGTATAGTCAAGAAAGATTAACAGACAAGAAGAAATTAAGCAATAAATGCTATCATTTAATATATATAAGACGGATGAGAGTACAGATAAAAATTCTTTTTATTTTTTCGTGCAAATACCCAAAAACCCCTTGACAAACCCAACCGAACCCGCTATAATACGCGTCCACAAACAA
>CAZCAZ010000098.1:0-5230 GCA_964496735.1 uncultured Nitratifractor sp.
ACCGAACCTCTGACATCATTGGCTATTTTCCAGATTTGGCTTTGCAGTTGGGCTCTTTGTTGGGTGCTTGTCATGAGAAACTCCTGATGGCGATAGGGATATGAAGAATATTATATCAATATCGACGTTAAGAGCCGGCGCCCGTAGGAGGCTTTTGCCTCACGCATCGAGGAGTGTCACCTCGAAGACTGCTTTGTAGCTAATGTGTCTTGGTCGATGGTTCGCAACTGTACCGAAAACTGTCATCGAGATCCAGCGGTAAAACGAGAGTATGCAAGTGTGCTTGGCGTGACTGGCGGCAGAGGGCATCGCGCGCGCTGCTGTCGTCACGGTATCGGGCAGCGTACTCAGCGACGAAGACCGGCTTGCCAGCTGTGACGAAGGGCTGAAGCTTGTCGCATTCATGGTATTCGTGGCACTGTTCGTTGAGGGCAAAATCATAGGACGTGACCAGCTCTGGGATTTGCTCGAGGTCGTTCTTGAGCCCTATGACTAGGCCGCGCTTGTGGGCGGCGTGGGCTATGAATGTATTGTAACGGCGCTGGTCAGTGGCTGTGAGTGAAAAGCCCGTGTCGTTGGTGTAGCCATCGACATTGTCCGGCTCGACACCGTCGCAGCCTTGAGAGACTGCCCGATCGAGGCGAGCGAGCATGACGGAGCGGAGGGCATCACTGCGGATGTCAAGCCAGCGTTCATGCTCCCAGCCATCAAGCGTTTTGCCCAAGGCCGAGGAGGGGAAGTCGTCGGCATCACTGCGCCAGTCCTCAAAGCTGCCGGCACTGAAGTAGCAAACGACCTTGCGACCAGTGGCATGGAAGTGTCGAATGGTTTCAGTGGAAGTGTCGAAGAGATCGACATCATATAGGGTGACGTCATAGGAGGTGTTGAGATCTCCCTGCAACTGCCACTGCCAAGTGCTGCTACTCTTCAGCCAGCTATTGGGCGCTTCGGTATCTAGCGTATCGCTGCATCCGCTTAGTATAAAAATCATCAAAGTCATGAGTATTGTGCGCATGCAATCCTCCCCTAAAAGATAGATAAGCCGGTTTTTGTCGTGAACATCTCCAGTGCCAATGTCCCGGCATGAGAATTGCCGTAGCGGTTGAGTGCAGGCGACCAGACGGCGATGGACATGCGCCCCGGTACGGTGGCGACAATCCCGCCACCCACGCCGCTCTTGCCCGGCAGTCCGACATGGTAGGCAAACTCCCCGCTGGCATCGTAGTGGCCGCAGGTGAGCATCACAGCATTGGTGCGTTTGGCCTGAGAGGGACTCATGTAGCTCTTTTGAGTCAAGGGATCGGTGCCGTGATAGGCGAGGAAGAGCATCGCTCGGCTAAGCTCCTCGGTGCTCATGGTGATGGCGCAGTGCTTGAAGTATGTCTGCACAGTGGTGAGGACAGCGTTGTCAAAATTTCCAAAGCCCTTCATGAGGTGAGCCAGGGCAAGGTTGCGGTCACCGTGTGCCATCTCGGATTCGGCGACAAGGGGGTCAAAGCTGAGATGAGGATTGCCGGAGAGCTCGCGCAAAAAGGAGAGGATCTCTTCGAGTGCTTTGTAGTCGCTGCGGTAGTGGCTGATGAGTGCATCCGTGACCGCAATGGCACCGGCATTGATAAAAGGGTTGCGCGGAATACCGTCTTCGTACTCGAGTTGCACCAGAGAGTTGAAAGGGTTGCCCGAGGGCTCAACCCCAATGCGCGCATAAAGATCGCGGGAGTAGATCTCCAGCGCCCGAGCAAAAGTAAAGACCTTGGAGATGCTCTGGATCGAGAAGGGTGTTTGACTCTGCCCCACAGAATACACCGTCCCGTCACCGAGGGTGAGGGTCATGGCGAATTGCCCTTTTTCCACCTCAGCCAGAGCCGGGATATAGTCAGCGACCTTGCCACGCATCAGCTCGGGCTGAATGTCATCGTATAGTTCATCTAAAATGCCTTGATAATCCATGCTGCCCCCATTTTTCAAGATTATACACCAAGATATGTTACACTTAGCTCATCAAACATCACGCTCCATGACAAAGAGGAGGCACCATGATAGCTCGGTTGCGACACCATACCATCACATCCATATACATGTGGGGTGCAGCCGTAGTTTTTGCCCTGGTGCTGATCGTGACGCTTGCGGCTGGATACTGGGACTACCGGCAGTTTGATGCCGACGCTGCGGCATTGCGTACGCATTATATCGCAGAGCAAAAAAAAGGGATCGTTTTTGATACGCAACGCGTCTTGCGCTTCATTGCCAATGAATACAGCACCCGAAAGCTCACCGTCGAAGCAGGTGTACTCAAGCGCCAAATCCTCAATGCAATCTCTCAGCTCTATGGTCGGCCTGACGGCACGGGCTATATCTTCATCTACGATTTCAAAGGGATCTGCCTCGGTGATCCGGTGCAGCTGCAACACATCGGGCAAAACTTCTACACATTCAAAGACCCCAATGGCGTGCAGGTGATCAAAGACCTCATTGATGTCTCCCGTCAGCCTGACGGTGGGTTTGTGCGCTACACATGGGTGAAGCCTACGACCAAAGAGCGCAGCCCGAAAATCTCCTATGCCAAAGCCTTTGAGCCCTGGGAGTGGATGGTCGGCACGGGCGTGTATCTCGATGAAGTCGACAAAGTCATCGCGCAAAAAAAAGCGCTACTCCAGCAGAAGATGTTGCGTAATTTTATCAAAATCATGATGGTGCTGGGGCTGCTCTTTGTGATCGGGCTGTCTGGTGTGCGCGTGGTCAACCGGATCATCCGGCGGGAGACAGAGAGTTTCAGCCGTTTTTTTGAGCGTGCGGCCACCGAATACATCGTAATCGACCCCAAGGAGGTGCGCCTGGACGAATTCAAACGCATGGCACAGTACGTCAACACCATGGTCGAGGATATCCATACCCGCAAGGCCCACCTCAAAGAGATCAACGCACGGCTCGAAGAGAGTGTGGATGAAAAGACGCAGTCGCTCCAAGAGCGCAATGCCATGCTGGCACAGGAGAAGGAGTTCAACGAAGCTCTGGTGGCGGCTCAGGATCGTTTCATCCGCAGTGCCATCCACGAGATCAATACCCCGCTGGCGGTGATCATGACCCATATTGATATCTACAAGATGCGGCATGGATCGGATCGCTATCTCGCCAAAGTAGAAGCCGGCGCCAAAATGATCGCCACGATTTATGATGATCTGAGTTACATGGTCAAAAAGAATCGCAGAGACTACCCCAAGGAGCAGATTGATTTTTCAGACTTTCTCCATGAGCGGGTGCGATTCTTCCAAGAAATCGCTTTGGGCAATGGGCATCCGGTCGTGGTCGAGATTGCAGATGGATTGGAAATCTTTTTCAGTGAGGTGGAGCTCCAGCGTGTGATCGACAACAACCTGTCCAATGCCATAAAATACGCCAAAAAATCGACCCCAATCCTTGTCGCCCTAGAGCAGACCCGATCGGCTATCCGGCTTACATTCACCAGCCAATCACGCAAGATCCTTGATACGGAGCGGATTTTTGAGCCGTTTCATCGAGAGGAGAGCCGCATTGAGGGCTTTGGGCTGGGATTGGAGATTGTCCGTGGTATTTGCGACCAGCATGCAGTGGGCATTACGGTGATATCCAACGAACGCGAAACCATATTTCAGTATGATTTTACCAATCAGGAGGTCGGGAATGATGATTTTACTGCTTGAGGATGAGCTGATGCTGCAAGAAGCCATCGCCGAGTATCTCAACGAAATGGGCTACCATGTCGATGCACACGAGGACGGGCAGGAGGCGTACGATGCCATCTGCTCTTCGACGTACGATCTTTTTATCTTTGATATCAATACCCCTTCGATTGATGGCCTCTCCCTGCTCGAAAAACTCCAATCAGAAAAAATCCACGTGCCGACGATCTTCATCAGCGCCATGACCCAGATCGAGCAAATCACCCGAGCCTATGAGCTGGGATGCTACGATTACCTCAAAAAGCCTTTTCATCTCAAAGAGCTCAGTTTGCACATTGACCGCCTGCTCAGTATCGCCGAAATTCACCCCAAAACCCTGGTACGCTTGAGCAAAATGTACACCTATGATCTGGCACGGCGCAAGCTGATATTTGACCATGCGGATCAGGTCTTGACCCGCAAGCAGAGCCAGGTCATCGATCTGCTCGCATCCCATATGGATCAGATTATTGATTTTGATATGCTACGTTATACGGTTTGGGAAAATAGCCATGTCGACAATGCCACCATTCGTGCCGAGGTTCACCGCACTCGGCAGGCACTCAAGGAGGAGCTAATAGAGAGCATCAAAGGGGTAGGGTACCGCCTAAAACGCTACATCTAGACCTCTTCACGCAACAAGCAATACGAGGTCGTGCATCTCGTATTGCGCTGCCTTTTTGTAACCAAAAGTTACAAATCATATTTTTTTGCCACAACACTCCCCTTACAACACTACCCTGCTATGCCAATGCTATTTTGCTCCTCTACAATAACGTTGTACTTTTACATCAAAAAGGAGAAGGTATGACAGAAGAAAAAGCGCAAGCATATTGGCGCGAAAACATTTCGACGATTCTGAAGCTGCTGTTCGTGTGGTTTTTGGTCTCGTACGGAGCGGGGATATTGTTTATCAATCAGCTCAATGCGATTGAGATAAGTGGCGTGAAACTGGGGTTCTGGTTTGCACAGCAGGGATCGATCTATGTGTTTGTGATCTTGATTTACGTTTACGTCAAGTTGATGAACCGGCTCGATGAAAAATACGATGTACACGAGTAGGGGGTAGCGTATGGATTTGCAAACATTAATATATCTTTTTGTAGGATTGTCGTTCGCGCTCTACATCGGTATCGCGATTTGGGCCAAAGCAGCCAGCACCAAAGACTTCTACGTCGCGGGCGGCGGAGTGCACCCCATCGCCAACGGTATGGCGACAGCCGCTGACTGGATGTCGGCAGCATCGTTTATTTCACTGGCGGGACTCATCTCGTACAAGGGCAGTGATGGTGGTGCCTACCTGATGGGCTGGACGGGCGGCTATGTCTTGCTCGCGCTGCTTTTGGCTCCGTATTTGCGAAAATTCGGTAAGTTCACGGTGCCTGATTTTATCGGAGACCGTTATTATTCGGATCTGGCCCGTACGGTGGCGGTCATTGCGACCATCTTTGTCTCGTTTACCTACGTAGCAGGCCAGATGCGCGGCGTGGGGATTGTCTTTAGCCGCTTCCTGCAGGTGGATGTCAATACCG
>CAZCAZ010000099.1:0-5199 GCA_964496735.1 uncultured Nitratifractor sp.
AGGGTGGGCAATTGCCCACCTTTTGCATGATGATGGTCTTTTGTGTGTATTGTTTTGGGTTGTATCCGGTGTCAATATGTTGACAAATCGCGGGCGATTTTTGGTGCGCAATGGCACACCCTACGTTGGGTTGACGGATTGGACGGCTTCCATGGCATTGGTGAAAACATTCTGGCTGCACCGGTGCAAATCCTCGGTGGTGCCGTATCCGCACACGACCCCCATTTCGATGATTCCGGCGGATTGGGCGGCTTCCATATCCATGCAAGTGTCTCCAACCATATATATGTTTCCTGTTACATTGGGTAACGCCTGGAGGGCTTTTCGGATCGGTTCGGGATCGGGTTTGGGGTGGGCGACGTCTTCTCTGCCGATGAGGACGTCAAAAAAGCTCATGAGCCCTAGATGCCCTAGCAGTTCGCGCGAGTAGTGTCCGGTTTTGGTGGTGACGATGCCGAGATGGGCAAAAGTCGCAGCCGCTTTGATGGCCGCTTCTGCCTGGGGGAGCAGGAGGGTTTTTTGGCGATGGATGGTGCGATAGTGTGCTTTGTAGGCGCTCACGTGGTCTGGTACACTCTTGGTGGGGATACCAAGGGCAGCAAACATGATATCAAGGGGGTAGCCGATCTGCGCCTTGATCGCCTCATTATCGGGTGCTTTGCTTCCGCAAGCAGCATGCGAGGCATGGAAACTCTCAAGGATGGCTTCAGTGGAGTCGATCAGGGTGCCGTCGAGATCAAAAAGAATGATGGTTTGCTTCATCGTTATTTGTACCCGATATTGTGTTCAAATTCCCGAAGACGCTTGTGGATACTTCGCAGCTCGGTGATGGTCGTCCAGTTACCGATAAAGATCGAAAAGGACTCTCGGACCTTGGAAAATGCGTTGCTTACTTGTACCAATACGCCCAGCGTAATGGCTCCGGTAAAGAGAGAGGGACCAACTATTATATAGGGGACGATGATCATCAGCTGTTCAAAAGAGTTGAGCCAAATGTCAAAATAGCCGTAATGGTTGAAGAGACGAATGTAGTTGATGCGTAGGCCAGTGAAAAGGTCGATTATTGTGGGGACATGGCCATACTGTTCTTTGTTGTCTTCGGCATAGACGAGTTCCTTGCGGAAGGCGGCTTCGACTTTTTGGTTGTTATACTCCAGTCCGGGGAGCTTGATCCCGACAAACCAGGAGATGATCAGGCCGCCGACAGAGACCAACAGGGAGACCCAGACTAGGGAGCCCTCCTGAGGCATGTAGGGGACGGTGACATTTTTGCTCAATCCCCAGAGGATCGGCAAAAAGGCGATCAGGGTCATGATGGCACGCACCACCTGGAGTCCGAGGGATTCGATGATCTTGGCGAAGCGGTAGATGTCTTCCTGCATCCGCTGGGAAGCCCCCTCTACTTCGTGGGTGGTTTCACGCCACTGGGGCAGGTAGTCAAAGGTGATCGCCTCCCGCCATTTGAAAGTATACACGCGAGTGAAGTATGCCGTGACTGTGGCGATAAGTACATAAGGGAAGGCATACTTGCCAAAAAGCTTCATTTGATCCCAAAATTCATCGACTGAGTGCTCGGATGCTTTTTGCAGGATGTCATAAAAAGCCCCATACCATTTGTTGATTGCGACGGTCAATTGCACCTGTGCATAGAGGCTGATCAGCAGGATGGCCAGCCCGCCGTATGCCCATAGTGCCCATTTTTTGTTTTGATAAAATGCTCGGATCATAGAATATCCTCATAAAGAAGTGAAGGAATCTTACCATAGATAGTTTACAAATCCCGTTTTAACTATTAGAAAGAACTATCAAAAAAATAATAATCAAAGATATAACTATTATTTATACAATTTAATGAAAATTTAATAACACTTTAAACCTTCTTTATCTATAATGCCTGACAGTTAAATTTTTTCTGAAAGGAATGCTATGGCACGATTAGTTGTATTGGGCGCTGGTGTTGCAGGACACACAACCGCCACGTTTGCAAAAAAATGGCTCGGAGACGGTCATGAGGTAGTAGTGGTTACCCCAAACAGTCTTTGGAATTGGATCCCTTCTAATATTTGGGTAGGTGTAGGAGGCATGACCAAGAAGGATGTGACCTTCCCTCTGGCTCCTGTGTATGAAAAGGCAGGGATTGATTTTCGCCAGGCTAAAGCCGTTGCGATTCATCCAGAAGGAAAAGAGGGTGGCGACCAGCCTTACGTGGTTGTCGAGTATACGGGTCAAAACAAAGAGGGTCAAACCGAAGAGATTACGTATGACTATCTTGTGAATGCTACAGGCCCCAAGCTAAACTTTGATGCGACACCAGGCCTTGGTGATGGTGCGGGCGGCATTGGATCCAATACTGTATCGGTCTGTACAGCAGACCATGCCGTACATGCCAGCCAAGAGCTCCAGCAGGTTTTTGAGAAGGCCAAAAATGGCGAGCGTCAGAAAATCCTCATCGGAACCGGTCACGGTATGTGTACCTGCCAAGGTGCGGCGTTTGAGTACATTCACAATATCCACCATGAAGCCGAAAAAGCCGGTGTCCGTGACAATGTCGATATCAAGTGGATATCCAATGAGCCTTTCCTTGGTGACTTCGGTATGGGCGGAATGCACATGAAAGTCAACGGTTACGTTGTCAGTTCGCGTATTTTTGCTGAGTCACTTTACACAGAGCGTGACATTCCTTGGATTATCGGAGCACATGTTAATAAAGTTGAAGAAGGTAAAGTCTCTTATGAGCTGCTGGACGGCTCAGAAGGCGAAGAAGAGTTTGACTTCGCTATGCTGATTCCTCCTTTTGCTGGTGCAGGTCTCAAGGCATACGATAAAGCAGGCGAAGACATTACGTCTAAAGTCTTCAATCCAGGCGGATTTATGTTTGTTGATGGTGACTACAGCGGCAAGCCTTATGATGAGTGGAAAGCGAGTGATTGGCCTCGAAACTACCGAAGTCGCGAATATGACAATATCTTCGCAGCCGGTATCGCCTTTGCACCACCCCACATCATCTCCAAGCCGATGAAGTCTCCAAACGGTACTCCAATCAACCCAACACCACCACGTACCGGTATGCCTTCAGGCATCATCGGCAAGGCAGTTGCACACAGCGTAGTTGACCTGATTAAAAATGGTGAAAATGCACATCTGCATGAAGCCTCCATGGCAGAAATGGGTGCAGCATGTGTTGCGTCGGCCGGTAAAGGCCTCACGGGTGGACAAGCAGCTGCAATGACCATCTATCCTGTTGTTCATGATTATGAGCGCTTCCCAGGCACTGGCCGTGACAGCGAATATACCTTTGGTGAAATCGGATTGGCGGGTCACTGGATCAAGCACATTCTCCATCACATGTTCATCTGGAAAGCCAAGCTCAAGCCGGGCTGGACGCTCATCCCTGAATAATAAATACTAAAAAAGAAAAAAAGGAGAAACCATGACCAAAGAAGAAATGAATTTCGCAAAAAACTCAGAGTTCAGTACCTCTATGGTTCCGGGGAAATTTCAGAAATTTCTCCGCACCTGTGTGATCTGGCAATTTGTCCGCTTTGTTATCCTCAACATCAAAATGCTGGTTGTTGTTCGTAAAAGCCACTAGCCCCCTCTTCTTGTCCCTCCCTTGGGACGAGAGTTTTTGTTTTCCGATATACCGCTTTTGGAAACACAACTTCCCCTTTTGCATATTATTACCAAAGGATCCCCAGTGTCTCAAACACCCATTCGATATCCCGAAGAACTGGAACGATACAATGTCGGAATCATTCGTAGTTTTACCGATGAGGTTCGTGCCAAGGCCGAAGAGCTTGTGGCGGTCATGAAAGCCAATAATCTCTCTGCTTTAAGTGCGGTACAGATAGGCTATCCTTGGCAAATGCTGGCCATACAAGATGGCGAGACCTATCGTGTACTGACTAACCCACGTATTATCCGACACGAAAACAAAATGCCCACAGAAGAGAAAACAGACTATTTTCCTGATTACACTTTTCATCTAGAGCGTTTTGGGATGATATCGCTCATGTATGATGATCTCAATGGCGAGGCGCAGACGTGGATCGTTGATGATCAGGATCAAGCAATCACGCTTCAGCGGAAGATTGATTATGTGTTTGGCTCTACACCACTTGACCGCTTGAAACCACAGCATCGAGAGGCAGCACTGGCTGCCATTACAGGAGAAGCAGACGGTGAAGTGTATGATCCTGGCGAGGTCTGCCCCACTTTTTCTAAACGAGAATATTTTATCAGTGCAGCGAACAAAATCCTCTTTTTGATGGCCGTTTCTTTGCTGACACCATTTTTTGGATTGAGTCCTGCAACATTAGATATCATCTTTTGGGCCGATATGATTGCCTTTCCTGTTGTGACCTTGATTATGGTGGGATATTATCTCTATGCGCAACATGAAGCCAAAGTTTACAGTCAGTGCTCTAGCTGTCAGACGGCCAGTCAGATCGGTGTGGCAGGCAAGCGAGCATTGCTCGCATTGGCCTTGGCTATCGTAGCAGGTGTTGTATTGAAAGTGATTGCACAGTAGTCACAACGCGTGCCGGCTCGAATGCGCTGACTGCTCTCTCATGCACAACGATTCCTCTCCTTACTCCAAATATGCTATAATCCGTCGCTTCATTGTAGCGCGGGGGGTATGTGATCCTGGTGGACACCACGGGCTTCAAACCCGATGTTCGGGCGGATGACCGTCTGAAGGGAGGTTCGATTCCTCCACCCTCTCGCCAACTTTCTTGTTGGTATCACCACTTCTCTTGACATCTCTTCCAAAAAAGTATATACTCTATGATAGATATCATTCAAGGAGCTCATGATGACACGATTGGCAAAAGTTTTCCCCAATGGTCGCTCTCAGGCGATACGTATCCCAAAGGATTTTCGAGTGGAAAGTGACGAGGTGTATATCGAAAAAGTGGGGGAGTCACTGGTGATTACCCCGAGGAAGCGCGATCGCTGGGATACCCTGCATGATATGCTTGAACGGACGGATACATCCGATTTTATGACGGAGCGTACTCAGCCGCCGCTTGAGGTGCGTGAGGAGCTTTTCTGATGCTTTACATGCTCGATACCAATATCTGCGGTTACATTATCCGGGACAATCCCTCGGGAATCTTCGAAAAATTCAAAGCGATTGAGCGGGAGCACACCCTGGCTCTCTCGAGTATTGTTGTCTCGGAGCTCCTGTATGGTGCA
>CAZCAZ010000100.1:0-4993 GCA_964496735.1 uncultured Nitratifractor sp.
TCACTGGCGATCCAAACGGGGGCCGGAGAGTGACCGGGTGGTGTATGCCAAAGCATTAAAAAAACGACTGGATAGGTTGCCAAAAGGAGCTGAGTATTTTTTGCTTGGGGACTTCAATAGCCATTACAATGAATCGATCACCATTGACAAAAAGCATAACGACACACACAATGTCACTGGGATCAATACGATTCTCAAGACCATGGTCGGGACGCGCATGGTTCGATTGGATGATTTGAAAAAAGGACAACTAGCGTCACTCTGGATGGAGCTGCCTAGCTCTGAGCGCTGGAGCCATAATTTTTTCGGAGACAAGCAGGCAATTGATGCGATGTTGATCCCGTCGAGTCTGCATGATGGTCGAGGATGGGAGTATCGATCGGGGTCGTTTCGGGTTTACCGTCCCAAGTATCTCTTCGGGCGTCATGGTGCTGTCAAGCGTTGGTCGTACAAGCACGGGAAACATCTGGGCAAGGGCTATTCGGACCATTTGCCGATCGTGGCAGTGTTTGATGCGAATGGGACAACAAATATAGCCGATCAGAAAAGGTCGACATGGTTTGACAAAACTCTGGAGTGGTTTGGGGTCGAGGCCAAGGGCAAGCAGCAGGCAAACATTGGATCATCCTCTGTTGAACAACCGCAAGCGATTATCCCCGCACCCGCGACCGATTTTCAAAGCGCCACTGTCTCCCAAATCAAAAAAAAGAAAAAAATATCCAAACCACTGCTGCTGAAAAATGCTCATGTTGTTTTTAAGCGAAGAGAGAGCGCGGTGATCCAGCAGGCGAGAGACGGAGAGGCCATCTTGCTCTATCGAAGTGCGTTGCAGCTGGAAGAGGGGCATTGTTACGATTTGAAAATCTATCGAATGAAGCGCTACAACGGCCTGCCGGAGTTGACCGATGTGGAGATTGAACGTGCACTGGGAACATGCGATACGGAGTCGCTGATTCCGAAGTTTCACCCAAGTATGCTCAATGACCCCCGTGCTATCGGAGGGGTCGCGCGTCACATCCAAGGGGTGATCCAGCGCCACAGCATCCTCATCGACGGCACCCCCTATCGAATCCATTTTCGCAAAGGAGCAGGCCGTCCACGAAGCGGCACGCGCCTCATGATCGATCGGGCACAGATCGGCTATTATAAGGATCATACCGAATTGGTCGTGTGGAGCAAAGGGGATTATCACCCATGGTGACAATTCTTTGTAATCTTTGGCTATAATACCTTAAGACTTTACATTAAGGATACCCCATGAGTTTGCCACCTCTTTCGATACCTGACATTGCTTTGCCTTTTGCTGTGCCTCATATGATTCATCCATTGATCATTCACTTTGCCATTGCCTTGCCGGTGGTGATTATCCTTTTTGAGGTGATCAACTTAATCGTCAAGCGCAAGTCGATCGGTGTGATCAGCTTTCTCTTGATGCTGCTGCTGGTTGTTGTCTATGCTGGCGCATACCTCACAGGGGTGACCGATGGCAAGGAGGCAGCCAAGCTCATGAGCCCTGAGGCCAAAGAGGCCTTAGCATCGCACAAACAATTGGGGATTTATTTGGTATATGGATCCTTGGTGGTCTTGCTCTTCAAGCTGATCAGCGCTGGAGTGAAAAAAGTTGCCGCCCGTGTGGTATTTCTCTTGATCCTTATAGGCTTTACGCTGATAGCTTTTTCTGAAGGAAAGAAAGGGGGCGAGCTGGTCTATACCTTCGGTGCCAACGTCAAGGCTGTTGTGCACACTGATGCCCAAGCAGCACCGACTCCATCAGAAGCAGCTCCTGCACAAGAGGCACCGGTCTCCGCACAGACCGAAGTAAAAAAAGCAGAAGTGCCCGACAGGAATCATACTGTGGAGCAAGCAGCTGAAGAAACGCTAGAGAAAGTGAAAGCATCTGTAGAAAAAGCCGCGGATGCGGTGAAAGAAACCTCATCAGCAGCGGCCCAGGAAGTGAAAGATACCGTCAAAGAAAAAACAGATGAAGTAAATACGAAAGTACAAGACGCCGTCAAAAAAGCGGTCGATACAGCACCCAAAAAACCTGCCAATCCAATCGCGCCAGTTGAAACAGTACCGGCAGGGTAATCCACGGTATCTATTCGCTGGATTTCATGAAGCTCTTTGAGGCATTCACGCAGAAGATTGACAAGATTGTTCTTGTCTTTGCTTTAGTGGTGCTCTCAGTCTCTCTCTATCTTGTCCACTCGCTTAGTCGGGATTATACACAAAAAGAAACCATCTCTTCGTTGGATACTATGCTGACGTTTGCCCGAAATATGCTGGATGAAGAACAGCGTCATGCGCTGTCACTCTCCCTGCTTTTGAGTCAGGATCGCGAACTGCTTGGCGCGTACAGATCCGGCAACCGTCGTCGTGCTTTTGATGTGATTGCTGCCAAGATTGAGCGCTTGGAGCGGTTGCAGGGGTATCGCTTCGAAGTGCAGGTGCATGATCGGGATTTGCAGACTTATTTGCGCAGTTGGGATTTTGTGATTCACGGGGTACCGTTGGCATCATTTCGGGAAGGCTTGGTGCGGGTCAAGCAAACACTCAAACCGCTGGTCTCAATCGAAGTAGGCAAACGACTCAATATCAAAGCGATCTCCCCGATTCTTGAGGAGGGTCGCTTCGAGGGCTCCATTGAGGTGATCGAGGACTTTGGGCATTTACGAAAACGCCTTGAGGAACAAGGCTATCGTCTTTATATTTTGCTTGACACACAATACCTCCCCATCGCTACCACACTGGTGCACGCCCCCCGCGTGGGATCGCATTATGTCTTGGTCGGGTCAGGTGGAGATGATGATGGCTTTGTGTCGCTAAAAGAGCGCCCATTGGTGGGGTTGGGAAGTTTTGGCTACTTTACTCGAGAGGGGCATCTGTTTGGGTATTTTGATTTGCGCAATTATCGCAATGATCGTCTAGGCTATGTGCTCATTGCTCCTGTTCACTCGATCTCTTTCCATCAGGTCGCGCAACATGCGACACCAAGCACAGAATCTAACGGTACAGGAGTAATGATACGATGAGAACGTGCTATGAATAATAGACCGATGAAGATTTTACTGCTAGAGGATGATCCCGAATACAATGAAACGATTCGAGAATATCTCGAGATGCTAGACTACGAAGTGCAGGCTTATGAAGATGGAGATTCCGCACTGGATGCAATCTATACCGAGACATTTCATTTGCTCTTGCTCGATATCCGAGTACCTGGAGCCACAGGGTATGACATTGTACGGCAGCTGCGGAATGAAGGGAACGATGTCCCGATAATCTTTATTACGTCACTGACCGATATTGATGATCTGAGTATTGGCTATGAGCTTGGGTGTAATGACTACATTCGGAAGCCCTTTGCGTCACGGGAGCTTAAATATCGCATTGAGCAGGTATTGAAGCTCTATTACTATCATTCCAACAAAAACACCATAGCTCTTGTTGGAAATTATCGCTTTGAGACAGGCAGTAGCCGCATGTTGCATGGCGACACAATCGTACCACTGAGTGAAAAGGAGAGTCGAGTTGTCGCGTATCTACTTCAGCATACTGGGGAATACATCCCAACCAAACGTCTCTGGGAGGATGTTTGGGAGTACAAGATGGTCACCGAGGCTGACATACGCATGTGCATCAAAAAAATTCGCAGCAAAACCCGGCCGGATCTGATCACAAGCCGCAAGGGACTGGGGTATAAAATTGATACAGCATGATAAGCGCTATATCTTTACACTGGCCTTTGCCTATTCGGCATTGATTGTCATTCTTGTGAGTATTCCTGCATATTTTTACATCAAAGTTGAGAAACAAAACTACCGAAATGCAAAAATGCAAAGCCTTCAACATTATGCCTATGGTGTAGAGAAGAGTATTTATGATTTTTCTCGGACACAGAAAAAAATATTTGACTTCCCTCGCTCGGTGCTGTATGGAGCACATCTATACAATAAAGAGAAAAAACTACTTTTTGCGACAGACCGTTGTGGCAGAGGGTTGGATGATTTTGATGCTGATGATCTTATCGTCAAGCGGATTGTTCTCGATTCCAATCGACTCAGGGGGCGTTATCTCGTCCTTGCGCAGCCTTTTTCGTATCGTGCGATTTATACCAAAGCATTGATTGGAGCGTTGTTTCTCGGTGCGGTGATTTTCTTGATGACACTCTTTTTTATCCAAATTAGCTTGCGACCACTGGAGCGAGTCAACCGATATCTTAATACGTTTTTCAACGATGCGATGCATGAGCTTAAAACTCCGCTTGGGGTGATGCAGCTAAATATGGAGATGCTCCATACACAACAGCCAAGCAAACCCCTCCGTCGCTTGCGCAATGCCATGCACAACATCACACTCATCTACGAGGACATCGAATACCATATCAAGCAAGATCATGTCGCGTACCGTCCAGAGCAGATTGATTTGAGTCACTTTTTGCAGGAGCGGGTGGATTTGTTTCGTGACCTTGCTGAGGCCAAGTCAATTAAGATCGATGAGGAAATTGCCTCGGATGTTAGTATAATGATCAATCGAGTTGAAGCCCAGAGGATCATTGACAACACGCTTTCCAATGCGATTAAATATTCGCACAAGGAGACCACTATCCGTATTGTGCTTCGCATGGACGAAGGGCACGGTGTCTTGGCGGTGCATGATGAAGGTATTGGCATTTCGGATACACGCAAAGTCTTTGAGCGATACCATCGGGAAAACAATACCCAAGGTGGATTTGGACTTGGGTTGAGTATTGTGAAGCACATATGCGACAAAAATGGGATCAAGATTGTCCTCGACAGTGAGCCGGGCCGGGGTAGCACTTTTACCTATATTTTTTATTGATTTACGCAAAAGTTACGCAGAGTTGAGTATGATCACCATGTCACAAAACAAGGAGATAGAATGAAACAAGTAATTAAGGTAACATTGATCAGCACCGTAGCTGCCGGATTTCTCTTTGGCGGTTCTGCGCCCAAGGAATATCCTGCCGGAG
>CAZCAZ010000101.1:0-4920 GCA_964496735.1 uncultured Nitratifractor sp.
ACGGAATTGTACTCAGGGTGAGCTTAAAACTGGTTAAAGCAATACGAAATTATTCGATTGCTTCTTTGAGTAATTTTCCTGGTTTGAAGCGGACACTGTATTTTGCGGGCACGCGTACTTTTCTTGTGGTGCCGGGGATGGTGATGTCGCGTTCATTTTTTTGCGTGGCCGAAAATGATCCGAACCCAAGGAAGCCAACAGAATCACGCGCTTTTAGTGCAGCGGTGATCGTCTCAACAGCGGCTTCGATGACAGCCTCGGTATCGCGCTTGGATAGGTTGCTTTTGGCGGCGACTTTGGCGATAAACTCAGCTTTTTTCATACATTACTCCTTCTGTTTGTGCTTTTATCATAACGGCATCTAGCTCAAAAGTACAGGTATAGAAGAAGCAAAACAGCATTTTTATTCAAAGTGTGTAAAAAAATAACACTTATGCTCAGAAATGGCAGGTTTGTTTGCGCTAAATTATGGCAACAAGTGACACAAGAAAGAGAAAACTAATTTTAATATGTTATAATATAATTTTAAAACCAAGGAGTGTGCGTGCGTAGTTTTATTGTGATCATTGGAATTGTACTATTTTATGGTGCCTTTTCAACCGTATTTCATGATACCACGCTCTCGGGAAACCTCGGGAAGCGCTTCGGCGAAGCCAACCTTCATTGGTTTGGCTACCTTGCCTATATCAATTTGCTTTTTCTTTTTTACCCCTTTTACACTCTGTACCGCAACCCCATGCTGACGAAGCGTCTGGACTGGTATGCCGGATGGCTTCTGCTGTTTGTATCACTCAATATTTTCCAGCCTCTGGTGGTCTCTTCGTCTGCCAGCGGAGTGATCGGACACATTATTTATGTGACCATTCTTCCTTTTATCGGCAAGGCTGGGATGTGGCTTTTTTGGCTGATGACTTTCTTGTTGGCTTTTGTTTTGATCGTCGATGATGATTATGATTTTGCGCCGCTTTTGTCCAAGCTCTCTTTTTGGCGCAATCGAGTGCCCAGGCCGACGCGCGCGCCCAAGGCAGAGAAGCCCAAGCGCACCATCGTTTCGATCAACTCGCTGTTTGGACGAATGCGAGGGCTTTTCCACAACCCTTTTGATCGCGAGAGAAAAGAAGAGATCGACCGCATACTCAATATGCCATTTGATACGATCGAAGTCCGGGATCATTTTGCAGAAGAAGACGAAGAGCCCATCGTACCCCAGCGGAAACGCCCAGCCAAAAAACCAGTCAAGGCACCCAAAGCGCCAGAAATCCCAGATCCTGTGATTGATCTGCCAGAAACAGAGCTCGATACGATCCCTGCTGTGTTGCGGCCACGTAAAAAAGTGATCAAAAACCATGAGGTTGAGATCGTCGAAGAGCTTGAGGAGAACTCCAAGCTGTTGGCCGACATCGAAAAAGGTGCCGTTGCCAAGCCCAAAAATTTCCATTTGCCCAAAATTGACTTTTTGCAAAAAGCTCCCAAAAGCAAAAAGAAGATCAACGAAGCGGAAATTGATCGCAAGATCGAAGATCTGCTGACGAAGCTGCAACAGTTCAAGATCGATGGGGACGTGGTGCGTACCTACAGTGGTCCTCTGGTTACGACTTTTGAATTCAAGCCCGCGCCCAATGTCAAGGTTTCCAAGATCCTTGGCCTGCAGGACGACCTCGCAATGGCACTCTCGGCCAAAACGATCCGCATCCTCGCCCCCATCCCTGGGCGCAATGTAGTCGGAATCGAAATCCCCAATTCGGATGTGGAGACGATCTACCTGCGTGAAATCCTTGAGAGTGATGTGTTTATGGAGTCGAGTTCACCGCTGGCAGTGGCTCTGGGCAAGGACATTGTCGGCAAACCATTTGTTACCGATCTCAAAAAACTCCCACATCTGCTCGTGGCCGGTACAACAGGATCAGGAAAATCGGTCGGAATCAACGCCATGATCCTCTCTTTGTTGTACCGAAATGATCCTGATCACCTCAAACTGATGCTTATCGACCCCAAAATGCTAGAGTTTGCCATGTATGAGGATATCCCACACCTTATCACGCCGGTTATCACTGAGCCGACCAAGGCGATTGCCGCACTGGCCAACATGGTCGGTGAGATGGAGCGTCGCTACAAGCTCATGGCCAAAAGCCGCACGAAAAATATCGAAACCTACAACACCAAGGTGAAGCGGGAGCGTAGCGATGAGCCGTTCCCATATATCGTCGTGGTGATCGATGAGTTGGCCGACCTGATGATGAACGGAGGCAAAGAGGTCGAACTCTCAATCGCTCGCCTGGCACAAAAATCTCGTGCCTGTGGTATTCACCTTGTTGTAGCAACTCAGCGTCCGAGTGTCGATGTGGTCACGGGACTGATCAAGGCCAACTTGCCCTCACGCCTGAGCTACCGTGTCGGCCAGAGGATTGACTCCAAAGTCATCCTTGATCAGATGGGCGCTGAGAGTCTGTTGGGGCGTGGTGATGGCCTCTTTACACCTCCGGGCGCGACGGGTCTGGTGCGTATCCATGCTCCATGGAGCACAGAAGACGAGATCGACACCATTGTGGAGTACATCAAGGCTCAGCGTGTCCCCGAATACGACGAGAGCTACCTGATCGCCGGTGGATCAGAAGAGGCCGGCAATTTGGCCGAAGGGAAAATCGAACTCGATGCACTCTATGAGCAGGCAAAAGGGATAGTGCTCTCGGACAAGAAAACCTCGATATCCTACCTTCAGCGCAAGCTTCAAATCGGCTACAACCGCTCAGCAAATCTAATCGAACAATTGACCAATATGGGGGTCTTGAGCGCCCCCAATGCCAAAGGACAACGGGAAATACTCTAAAGATCATCCTTGGTACTCATGGCATCGACTAACTATTCTGTGCTATACTTTTGAGACAGCACCACAAAGGAGAACCGATGGCATATTTTGGTAAGGCAAAAAAAGGTGATAAGGTCTACGGCTTGGTCTTTGGCAAGGGAAAGATCGCCGAAGTGTTTGAGGAGAGCTTCTATCCTCTGTTGGTGGAGTTCAAGAATGGACACGAAGTCCCCTATACCGAAGAGGGAGTCCCCAGCTGGGGCACGTTCAAGAAGCAGACGTTGTTTTATCGCAAAGATATCGACCTGAGCAAAGAGGACTTTACGCCAGTGGACAAAGTGCTCTCGCCACGCAAGATCATTAATCTGCGTGAAAAAAGCAAACTCGAAGTCCGTGCCCCCTCGGGAGTATGGTGCAGTGCAAAAAAGGCAGATGTTTCATATGTCGAACGCCTGCTTGAAGAAGAAAAATACCACCTTTTTCGTAAAAAGCGCTAAGCCAAGTATGTGACTTTCTTTTCTGGCGAGATGCTGTTATCCTACATAATATCGGCTACTTGTCACCATCCGATACACCAGGAAGGCTGTCCGTTGGCTGCTCGACAATTTCACACAAAATAAAATGTATTTTTGTTACCATTAACAATATTTTACAAAACAGGAGAAACCTATGGGTTTGATCGAAGAGTACAAAGCGCATACAGCTGAGCGTGAAACATTGGGCGTCCCGCCCCTGCCTTTGACGGCACAGCAGACCGCTGATTTAGTGGAATGGCTCAAAGCCTCCCCTGTAGCCGAGGTTGACTATGCCATGGAGATGTTTACCGAAAAAGTTCCCGCTGGCGTCGATGATGCAGCCTATGTCAAGGCAGCATTTCTCAATGACATCGTTGAGGGCAAGGCTGCTTCGGAGGCGATAGACAAACCAAAAGCGATCGAAATTCTTGGCATGATGCTCGGCGGATACAATGTTGGTCCATTGGTCAACGCCTTGAGTATGGACGACACGCTGGCATCTGCAGCAGCCAAAGAACTCAAAAATACTATCCTTGTCTATGATGCTTTTAATGATGTCAAGAAATTGATGGATGCGGGCAATGCCCATGCCGCAGGTGTGATCGAATCCTGGGCCAATGCTGAGTGGTTTACCAACAAGCCGGCCCTTGACAAAGAGATTACTGTCACAGTTTACAAAGTCCCCGGTGAGACCAACACCGATGACCTCTCTCCTGCTTCAGAAGCCTTCACGCGTGCCGACATTCCATTGCATGCCAATTCCTTTTTGGTCGCCCGCATGGACAAGCCTCTCGAGACAATGACAGAGTTGAAGAAAAAAGGACACCCCTTGGCGTACGTCGGTGATGTGGTCGGCACCGGCTCTTCTCGCAAATCGGGTATCAACTCGGTGCAGTGGCACATGGGGCGTGATATCCCTGGGATTCCCGGCAAGCGCACGGGTGGCGTAGTGCTCGGCGATATCATTGCGCCGATCTTTTTCAACACAGCCGAAGACAGTGGAGCCTTGCCCATCCAGACGCCGGTGGGCAAGTTGGAGACCGGTGATGTGATCACGATCAAGCCTTTTGATGGTGTGATCGAGCGCGATGGCGAAGTGGTCAGTGAATTTTCCATCGAGCCCAACACGCTCCCTGATGAGATTCAGGCTGGTGGTCGTATCCCTCTGATCATCGGAAAAGGGCTGACAGCCAAGGCACGAGAAGCCCTTGGTCTGGGTGCAAGCGAGGCCTTCATGACGCCTGCTCAGCCAGATGATGACGGCAAAGGTTACACTCTGGCGCAGAAAATGGTCGGAAAAGCCGCCGGAATGCCAGGGGTCAAGCCAGGCGTCTATTGTGAGCCGATTGCCACGACGGTCGGATCGCAGGATACCACCGGGGCGATGACGCGCGACGAGGTCAAGGAATTGGCTGCACTCAATTTTGGTGCCGATTTTGTCCTTCAAAGCTTTTGTCATACGGCGGCTTATCCCAAGCCGGCTGATATCGTGCTTCAGCACACGCTTCCCAAATTCTGGACGGAGCGCAAGGGCTTTGTTCTTCGTCCAGGCGATGGAGTGATCCATAGCTGGCTCAACCGCATGACCTTGCCCGATAC
>CAZCAZ010000102.1:0-4917 GCA_964496735.1 uncultured Nitratifractor sp.
ATTGAACTCGGCGAGGTTGTTGACAAATTTACCCATGTATTCTTCTCCTAGAAAAAATTTATGGGATTATTATAGCCAGTATTGATTGAAGATGATGAGGAAAGGTGATTAAAAAATAACCATTTCTCTCTTTCGCTCCAAAAAGGTAACAGCTTGGCCGTACCCCACCGATTGAGCAAGGGCATAAGCCTGCTCCAGTCCGGCGCCAACCTGGTCGATGGCATGGGCATCGGAGCCGAAAGTAATAGGAATATTTAGCGCAAACGCCTCTTCAAGCAGCACACAGGAAGGGTAGAGCTCCTGTACCGGCTTGCGCAGGCCGGCGGTATTGATCTCCATGACCATGTCTGCTGCACGGATCGCTTCGAGTGCCGGACGGGCGAGGGTGCGGATGTCGGTCTCGGGGAGGTGTTTGAAAAGTTTGATCAAATCGAAGTGGCCGACGATGTCAAAATAGCCCGACTCGGCCATCGCAACGATCGCGGCGAAATAGTCACGCCATATCGCATCAATATCTCGTGCCTCCCACTCTCCGATGAATTCGGGATTGTCAAAGCCCCATTTGTCGAGGAAATGCACCGAGCCGATGAGATAGTCCACATCAGCATGCAAGACCCGGTCATCCATGTGTCCGGGCAGCCAGTCCACTTCGTAACCCAGACGGATATCGATATGGTCTTTGTATTGCTCTTTGGCCGCACGTATCTGTGCCTCATAGGCGGGCTGCTCGGCGAAGGAGACGCGATACTGTTCATCGAAATTCATCGGGGCGTGTTCGCTGAAGCCGTAAATGTTGATGCCCAGTTTGATGGCGCGTTCGATGTACTCCTCGACGGTGCCGGTGGCGTGATTGCAAAGGGTGGTGTGGTTGTGGAGGTCTATTTTCATGGGGGTATTATACCCAAAGAGCACATTGGAGGCAAAGTGCGTATTTGGCTTAAAATCATTACGCTATAATTTTTCAGATGCGTACATCTGTATCAAACAAAAAAGGGCTATCGTGAAACGCAAGGACAAACCTGCGAAATTTTATGAGATTTTTTACAAGCCTCTTGATGGATTCAGTGCGCCCATGAATATGACAGGCCCTATTGTTGTGCGGTTTATTCTCATGATTGCATTTATACTCTTTATGATTTTTGGAATCAATGAAAGCAATGATGTTCGAGATGATACTACTGACATAGTTCTCGATCGAGAGATGTTGGTACAGTGGCAAGATAACAGGCCTGTACATGCAGGCTCTAATTTGCAGGATGCTATCGATTATTGCACATCTCTGAATCTTGGAGGCTATTCTGACTGGAGATTGCCAAATATGTTTGAGTTGATCAATCTTGGAGATATTGCAGAAGGCAATTGGACGCTACGACCTGCTTTCGAAAATGTCTTAGACGATTCTTCTTTGGGATATTGGTCGATAGATGGGGCTCTAACTTTTTCTGATGAAGGAAGAGATAAGATGGATGATAATTATTTAGTTCGGTGTGCAAGAGACAATGGGACTCATTAGGGTACAAGTGGACTTAGTTGCCTAACTTTTCCTTTTTGCACCATCTTCAAAAACATATCCACTCCTTTGGGCTCATTCTTGTTCCCATGCAGCAAGACGATTGAGCCTGCTTTGGGACGCTGACCTTTGGCAATCCAGGCGTCGGTGCCGATGGGGATGAGGCCAAGACCGGTGACGGTCTCGATCGCGTGTTTGTCCGAGACGAGGCCGGGGAATCGGAAGAAGACCGAGGGGGTGATGCCGTGCTCGATCAGGCTTTTTTCGAGGGTGAGTATGTCGTCGGTGAGATGCTCTTCAGGTGAGAGGACAAAGTTGTGCTCCAAGGGCTTGCCGGGGTGGTAATGGTGATAGGCGGTATGGTTGCCCCAGGTGATGGCGAGCTTGCCTTTTTGCTGCCAGGCCTGAAACTGTTTCAACTCGGTCGGATGCTTGTCGATCCACCGTTTGGTGATAAAAAGCGTTACCGGAACGGGGTTCTTGAAGTGGTGAATGAGTGCTTTGTACAGTCGTCGTTCAAACCCCTGCTTGGAGGAGGGGCACAGGTCGGTCGTGATGCTCATGCCGCTGTGCTGGTGAGTGATGCCGTCGTTGCTGATCGGCCAGGGGGCTACGGCGGATTGTGTGAGCAGTCGGGTGTAGCGGGAACCGTGGCAGGGGTGCCCGATGGTTCTGACCGGGTTGTCTATGGATGCCTGGAGGGTATCGGTATCGACCACGAGACGCTTGCTCTTGCCATCGAGGAGAAACGAACGGATCACAGCATGATGACTGTAGCACATGAGGGATGGGGGCGCCATATAGTGAGTGACGTGCCCTGCCCAGAGGGGAATTCCGAGAAAAATGAAGAGTATTTTTTTAAACATAGTGATGCATTATATCACAATAAAGGCGATAATTTGACTATTTCTTGACATTTATTGTATACTATACGGATATCACTTAATGTTGCAAGGAGCTGATATGAAAATAAAAGTATATTTGGACAAGGGCTACAAGATCATTATGGTGAGCGTAACGGACACTGTCAAAGAGATTTCAAAGCGCTATGCACGCTGGGAGTATGTCCTCTAATCCGAGACGATACTGCGCCACACAGAACTATATTTATCTACAAACAAGTTTTTTCAATCCCCCCTTTACCCCCTTTAGTGTAAAATACTCCCAATTTAATTTTTAGGATACTTTGTGGCACAACGCACCGAACTTCTCGCTCCGGCGGGCAACCTTGAAAAACTTAAAATCGCGATCAACTACGGTGCCGATGCGGTCTATGGTGGCGTGAGCAGTTTTTCGCTGCGGATTCGTTCAGGCAAGGAGTTTGACCTCGAGAGTTTTGCTGAGGGAATCACTTATGCACACGACCGTGGCAAGCAAGTCTACACTACAATCAATGGCTTTCCTTTCAACGCGCAATTGGGCTCCTATGAACGCCACATTGCGCAGATGGCAGAGCTCAAACCCGATGCGTTGATCGTCGCGTCGCCGGGTGTCGTACGTATGGCTAGACAGATTGCCCCTGACATCCCCATCCATCTCTCAACGCAGGCCAACGTGATGAATGTGTACGATGCACAGGTCTTCTATGACATGGGCGTGCGACGGATCATTGCGGCTCGAGAGATCAGCCTAAATGATCTCAAGGCGATCAAGCAAGCTTTGCCCGATCTCGAGCTGGAGATTTTCGTCCACGGGGCGATGTGTTTTGCTTACAGTGGTCGGTGCCTGATCTCAGCACTTCAGACCGGTCGCGTCCCCAACCGGGGCAGTTGTGCCAATGATTGCCGTTTTCCTTACGAAGTCTATGTGCATAATGCTGAGACCGGTACCACGTTCCGCCTCGAAGAAGAGAGTGAAATGGGTACCTACATCATGAACTCCAAGGACATGAACCTCGCCTCTCATGTCGATGAAATCCTCGATGCAGGTGTCGTCGACTCACTCAAGATCGAGGGGCGCACCAAGTCGCCTTATTATGTCGGGATTGCTACCCGTGCGTACCGTCATGCTATTGATGATTATTATGCGGGACAGTTTGATGCACAGCGATACCAGGCGGAACTCGACACCACGCAAAATCGTGGATTTACAGATGCCTACCTTCTCTCTCGACCCTTTGAGCGAAATGACACTCAGTCCCAAACATTTACGATCCAGGATGGCACGCATCAGGTGGCGGCTCTCGTGAGCGAAGACGGCAAGACTTGGCGATGCAAGGACAAGACCTGTATCGGTGATCGGGTCGAGATCGTTTTGCCCATTGGTGCGACTCTTGAGGCTGTGGACAACGAATACGGCACCATTGAGTTTGCGGACAATAGCTGGTGGTTGACCGTGAAAAAGATCATTGCCACCACGGGCAAGGAGTTTGAGTGTATCCACAGTGGGGATGAGCGGGATATCGTATTGCCGACGGTATTCCCTGGCTATACGATCTTGCGTCGTGACATTCGTGAAGCCAAAGCCAACAAAGGACTCAACCCCGACCCTTCCGGTCACCAGCGCAACACCCCCAAGGGGGAAGAGAAAGAGAGGGGTCTAACCTCAGTTCCAAACCAAAAGGAATCCACATGAAATTTGTATCGATCATCATCGGAAGCAAGAGCGACTATGCTGTCATGAAAGAGTGCGCCGAAACCCTCAAAAAGTTCGGTGTCCCCTATGAGCTTATCATTTCCTCAGCCCACCGATCCCCGGATCGCACCAAAACGTATATCAAACAAGCCGAAGAGAAAGGAGCCCAGGTGTTTGTCGCCGCAGCAGGTATGGCAGCACATCTGGCTGGTGCCGTAGCGGCAGCGACGACCAAGCCGGTCGTCGGTGTCCCGCTGGCCGGCGGAGAGTTGCAGGGACAGGATGCACTCCTGAGTACAGTGATGATGCCGGCCGGGATGCCCGTCGGTACCGTTGCCATTGGCAAAGCCGGAGCCACCAATGCGGCCTACATGGCGATTCAAATCATGGCACTAGGTGATGATGAGCTTCGGGTCAAATTGCAGGAAGATCGGGTGAGCAAGGCCAAAAAAGTCGAACTCGACTCCAGCGAAGTGGAAGTACTGCTCTAAACGGATGCGTTGGACAGGGTTAAAGTTTTTTCAATAAAATTGCAACATCTTTTCAGGCAGGAGACCAAAAAATGGAAACAAAAAAAATACAAAAACGGGTCGTACTGTTTACTTCGCCAAGCTGCAAATGGTGCACTACGGCCAAAGCATACATGAAGAAAAGCAAAGTACGTTTTCGTGAAATTGATATCACCAAGGATGCCAAAGCGGCCAAGGACTGTGAACGCCACGGGTGCCGTGGTGTGCCAGTCGTCATGATCGGATCGCAGTGGATCTGCGGATTTGACCAGAAGAAGATCGATAAATTACTAGGACTTTAAATGAACCCCGACGCCATTACTT
>CAZCAZ010000103.1:0-4914 GCA_964496735.1 uncultured Nitratifractor sp.
TCGTCGAGAGCGGCCTGGAGGATCTCTCGGTGACCCGCACCAGCTTCGACTGGGGCGTCAAACTGCCTGAGGCCATAGGTGACCCAAAACATGTCATGTATGTCTGGCTTGATGCGCTGATGAATTATCTCACGGCGCTGGGCTACGGCACCGATGAAAAAAACATGAAGTATTGGCCAGCCCGCGTGCAGCTGATCGGAAAAGACATCTTGCGTTTTCATGCCATATACTGGCCGGCGTTTTTGATGAGTCTGGAGATGCCATTGCCCAAACATATTGCAGCACATGGCTGGTGGACACGCAATGGAGAGAAAATGTCCAAATCCAAGGGCAATGTCGTCAATCCCAAAGAGGTCGCCGACGCCTATGGTTTGGAAAATTTCCGATATTTTATGCTCCGAGAGGTGCCCTTCGGTGGGGACGGTGACTTCAGTCAGCGGGCACTGATCGACCGGATCAACTCCGATCTTGGCAACGACCTTGGTAACCTGCTCAATCGCCTGATCGGGATGAGCGGAAAGTACTTTGATGGGGAGATCGCGAGCGACAAGGTGCGGGAATTTTACCCCGAAGAGATGACACAGGCTGAAGCCTCACTGACCAAGCTTGAACCGCTCCTCTTCGAGATGCAGATCCATCGCTATCTCGAAGAGCTCTGGCGCCCACTGGCCATCGCCAACAAAGCCATCGACCAATACCAGCCATGGAATCTCATGAAAGAGGGCAAAACCGATGAAGCAATGGCACTCAATGGACTCATCGCCAACCTCTTGGCTCGTGTCGCCATCATGCTCCATCCGGTCATGCCCAAGACCACCGATACCATCGCTACCGCACTGGGCTTTACCATCGACCAATCACATTACGAAGCGATCATCAAAAACGGCACCCTGCTCGAAACCTTCGTGATCACCAAAACCCCACCTCTCTTTCCACGCATAGAAGAGCCACTTTTGGTCGAGGCAGCACCCGCAACGGAAGCGGCAAAAGCAGAGAAGAACAAAGAGAGCACCCAAAAGAGCGCCCCTGCTGAAGCAACCGAAGGGGTCGCACTGATCTCCATCGACCAATTTTTTCAAACTGAGCTCAAGATCGGTACTATCATCAAAGCCGAAGAAGTCCCCAAGAGCAAAAAACTTCTCTTGCTCCAAGTCGATCTCGGAGAGGAAGCGCCCCGGCAGATCGTCGCCGGTATCAAAGAGTGGTACAGTCCCGATGACCTCATCGATACCCAGGCCTGTGTCGTCGCCAACCTCAAGCCTGCCAAACTCATGGGGCTGCGATCCGAGGGGATGCTGCTCGCAGCCAAGGACGAGAACGGGCTCAGCCTCTTGCGTCCCGAGACCCCCAAGACCTCGGGCACCAAAGTCAGCTAGATGACCATCGAAGACATTCTCAACCTCACCGAAGGCACCTTGCGCAATCAGCCGGCTGTCCAAGCCATCGAGGGGGCAACCACGTTTCCATCCAAGGTTGACGCAGGCGATGCTTTTTTTGCTGTGCGGCCTGAAGAGATCGATACCGCCCTTGCCAACGGAGCGTATGCCATTTTGCATGAAGGAGAGGTCGAGATCACTGATCCTGAAGTGGCGTGGATTCATGTCGAAGATATCGAGAAGGCTGCTTTTCGTCTCCTGCGATACGTGCTCCTCAAAAAAGAAGCTGAGCTTGTCCACCTCAAACCCCATGAGATGAGTTTCCTACGCCAAATTCTCACCCACCGAGGCAATATCACTTTTCTGGCTGATGCATGGTACAAGGCTTTCGAGCAGGTACTCAATGGCGACGGTCACCTCTTTGCCAGCAGTGACGAGGCGCTCTTGGAGCAAATAAAACCCGACTTTACCCGTCTCGAAGAAGAAGCAGATGGCTATCGTGTCAGCGACACGCTGTTTCGCTCAACATTTCGGGTGGGAAAATATGTCTACCAAGATCGAGAGATTGTCCCCTTTCACATCACACATCTCCTCAAAGCGATTGCGTTTTGTGATGCGCACGAGCTCCCGTATTCTATTGACAAAGTTCATTATACCAAGCATTTTTCTCCACTCTTTGTCAATGGAAAATTTGAGCTCGTCTCCAAGGGATCGAGTGACCGCGTGCTCATTTTCACCGACAATGTGCCTGATATCGTCTCCGCACGCGAATACGTAAAATTCCAAACAACTTGGGTCAAGAGTATTGTGCTCACTCCCCCAAAAACAAAAGTCGATCACGTCGAGCGGCCGCATTGGTTCGAGACAGACGGAGAAGCCAAGGCCATTCTCCAGAAATTTCACTTCAACTATGCATTTATCTACTCACTCGACAAAGAAGCCATCAAACGCTTTCAACCCGAGGAGGGTCAGCGACTCTTCTAGCCGATCATGGGTCGCTTGTCACTCCATGTTCTCCCGATGCATGCAAGTGCACCATGGATTTATCCACGCCCATTACCGCGTCCATGTCTCGCCCAGGGTATGGAATGTTGCTCAAAAGATAGCGAATCGCATTGAGGCGGGCGCGTTTTTTGTCCACGGCTTCCAGCACAACCCAGGGTGCATGGTCTGTGCCGCTGAGTCGAAACATTTTGTCCCGTAAATCCACATAATCATCGTAGCGTTCGTGGGATTTATAATCCAAATCCGAGAGCTTCCAGCTCTTGAGCGGATCATCTTCACGATCACGGATACGGCTCGCTTGTGTCACCTTGTCGATGTTGAGATAAAATTTGAAAAAGAGCACCCCATCATCGACCAGCATCTTTTCTACTTGATTGACCTGCTTATAAAAGGCCTCATGCTGCTGTGGCGTACAAAAGCCAAACACCTGCTCAATCCCGGCACGGTTGTACCAGCTTCGGTCGAAAAATACGATCTCTTCTCGATCAGGTACTTGCTTGAGGTGTCGCTGGAAGTACCACTGACCCTGCTCGACTTCACTTGGTTTAGGCAGGGCGACACTTCGGGTTTGGCGAGGATTGAGGTAGGCATTGAATGCTTTGATGGTCGAACTTTTCCCGGCAGTATCCATCCCCTCAAAGATCATCAAAATACGCTGACCACTCTCGATCACCCACTTCTGTAGCTTGACCATTTCATGCTGGAGGCGTAGAAACTCGCGGTTGTAAAATTTGGTCTTGATCTTGCCATTATTTCGATAGACTTTTTTGGAAGGTCGGGTGTGTTCAGGTAGGGTCTGAGATGGGATCAGTTTCTGCATACATGGCTCCTCGATGCAAGGGAATTTAAGTTATAGTACCCAAAATTTACCCAAACGAGCGAGCATGTCCATTACGATTCTTTTTGACAACCATACCACCGGCCATACCAAGCGATCACTCTGGGGCTTTGCAGCCTATCTGCATGATCACGCGTTGCTTTTTGATACCGGAGGCAATGGGCGAGTCCTTCTGCGCAACATGGCCGAACTCGGGATTGACATCGGCGAGGTAGAGTATCTCTTTCTTTCACATGAGCACTGGGACCACATCGGTGGAGTGGACTCTGTCATCGAGGCCAACCCAGACTTGACCATTTTCGTCCCAGAATCTTTTTCAAAAAACATGATAGCCGACCTGAGTATGCAGTCTAAAGAAGTTATCGTTTGCGGTCGGTCACCGCGGCAGCTCACCGGCAAACTTTATTCTACTGGTCTACTTGGAGACAATCCACCTGAGCATAGCCTCGTGATCGACGGATCTGCGCCGGTGCTGATCACCGGCTGCGGCCATTATGGGATTGATCGCATCGCTCAGCGTGCCGAAAAAACCCTACGCAAACCAATCCAAACGGCCATCGGCGGGTTTCACTTGGCTCAAAAACCCGCTGAGCGGATTGAAACAATGATCACCACACTGGAGAAGATGGGAATCGAAAGTGTCATGCCGACCCACTGCACGGGCGATCAGGCCATTAGCATGTTTCGGGACGCGTTTGGAGAGGGATATCATGAAGGGGGAATTGGGTCAACGATTACCTAAGGTGTGCCATTGCACACCAAGATTGTTTACGATTTACGATTTGGTTCGGGGGATTTACGCTGCATCTTCCGCCAAGAACAAGCGCATAAGTCCTGCAATGCTCGCTTTCATCTCATTGCGATCAAGCACCATATCGATCAGGCCATGCTCGAGAAGAAATTCCGCTCGCTGGAAACCCTCAGGAAGATCGACGCCGACGGTTTGCTTGATCACCCGCTGGCCTGCAAAGCCAATGAGGGCGCCCGGTTCGCCGATGATGATATCGCCGAGCATAGCAAACGAAGCGCTCACTCCGCCCATCGTCGGATCGGTCAGAACAGAAATATAGGGAAGTTTGGCTTCGGCAAGCTTCTGCAATGCAGCAGACGTCTTGGACATTTGCAGTAGGGCATATGTGCTCTCTTGCATGCGAGCTCCCCCACTGGCTGAGATGATCACCAGACCGGCACGGCGCTCAATAGCCCGATTGATAGCGCGGACGATCTTTTCCCCCTCGACCGATCCAAGGCTGCCACCCATAAATGCAAAATCAAAAACAACCAATTCTACAGGCTGACCCTCGATGGTGCAGCTTCCACTGACAACCGACGAAGTACGACCCGTTTTTTTCTTGTTTTCTTCAACCCGTTTTTTGTAGCTTTTCTTATCGACAAATTTCAGGGGATCGACAGGAGCCAGATTGGCATCGTGTTCTTCAAAGCTCTCCGCATCCGTCAAGAGGGCAATGCGGGCATCGGCGCCGATCCGAAAATGGTGGGAGCACTTCGGGCATACTTGATTGTGTCCTTCGACCTCTTTGTAGTACATAAGTGAGAGACAAGAGGGACACTTGACCCAGTGTGCCGGCGCCTCACCTTCGTCTGCGCGCTTGCGCATCCCGCTGAAAATACTGCCAAAATTCATTTGCTACTCCTTGACGGCTTTTTTGAGCATTGTGCCGGTTGTTTTGTCGT
>CAZCAZ010000104.1:0-4712 GCA_964496735.1 uncultured Nitratifractor sp.
TCAGCCTATTTGAAGCCATTTTCACTATAATAACCTCCCTATTTTTCTGCCGACACTCCAAAAAAGCACTCAGGAAATGAGTATTTTTTTAGGGTGTAAGCCCGATTCAATTCGCTCCAAAAGAGCACCAAAAAACATGAAAGGAAACAATTTGCCTACCATCAACCAACTGATTCGCAAAGAGCGCAAACGTGTGATAAAGAAATCAAAATCACCTGCGCTGGTCAACTGTCCACAGCGACGGGGTGTATGCACACGTGTCTACACCACCACACCAAAGAAACCTAACTCCGCCTTGAGAAAGGTCGCCAAAGTGCGCCTAACAAGCGGTTTTGAAGTCATCTCCTATATTGGGGGAGAGGGTCACAACCTTCAAGAGCACTCCATTGTCCTCGTTCGCGGCGGCCGTGTCAAAGACCTTCCGGGTGTGAAATATCACATTGTCCGTGGTGCTCTCGATGCTTCGGGTGTATCCGGTCGTACGGTTGCCCGCTCCAAGTATGGAACAAAAAAACCTAAAAACTAAATCTTAGTTTGAAGAAGCGGTGGGTCCGATAGGGACTTCAAAGTCAGGTAATGCCAATTATCCTTCGCGGGCAGCACTTGAGTAAATTTAGCAACGCGACCAAGAGCAACTCGTTGCGAGAGCCAACTGCTGAAGTTGACACAGCGTCAGCGTAGCAGACAGAGCTTTGCTTTGGATGCGTTCAAATAAATTGAAGAGGAAATACTATGAGAAGAAGAAGAGCTCCACAGAGACCAGTGCTCCCTGATCCTGTTTATGGATCCAAGGTGGTCACGAAGTTTATCAATGCTGTCATGCTGGACGGCAAAAAAAGCGTTGCGCAAAAAGTCATGTACGGTGCGTTGGCGCGAATTGAATCAAAAACAGGCGAAAAAGGAATCGAGGTTTTCACAAAAGCCATCGAGAATGTCAGTCCCATCATGGAGGTCAAGAGCCGACGTGTGGGGGGTGCAACGTATCAGGTGCCTATCGAAGTCCGCCCAGTGCGTCAGCAGTCTCTCGGGATCCGTTGGATCATGGAAGCAGCACGCAAGCGCAATGAGCGCACAATGGTCGAGCGCCTCTCCAACGAATTGATGGACGCGGCAACCGAGAAGGGATCAGCTTTCAAAAAGAAAGAAGATACGTATAAAATGGCCGAAGCCAACAAAGCCTTCGCCCATTACCGATGGTAATAGGATAGCATTATGGCACGTTCACACAAACTCGAAGACGTACGAAACATTGGAATTGCCGCGCACATTGACGCGGGAAAAACTACCACAACAGAGCGGATCCTGTTCTACACAGGCGTCGAGCATAAGATCGGCGAGGTTCACGATGGGGCTGCGACCATGGACTGGATGGAGCAAGAGCAGGAGCGTGGTATCACCATTACTTCAGCCGCAACCACCTGTGAATGGCTTGGAAAGCAGATCAACATCATCGACACCCCGGGCCACGTGGATTTCACCATCGAAGTGGAGCGCTCCATGCGTGTCCTCGATGGTGCTGTCTCTGTGTTCTGTGCGGTTGGCGGTGTTCAGCCTCAGTCTGAGACGGTCTGGCGTCAGCGAAACCGCTACGGTGTTCCTTCGATTGTCTTTGTCAACAAAATGGACCGAACGGGTGCTGACTTTTATGAAGTAGAGCGTCAAATTCGTGACCGTCTCAAAGGAAATCCGGTACCTATCCAGCTCCCAATCGGCGCTGAAGAGATTTTTGAGGGTGTCATTGACCTCGTTCAAATGAAAGAGATCGTCTGGGATGCTGATGCAGAGATGGGTTCGGCTTATCACGAGCAGGAGATCCGCGAAGAACTCCAAGACAAAGCCGATGAGTACCGTGAAAAAATGATTGAGTCGATCTCAGAAGCTGAGGGCAATGATCATTTGATGGAAAAATACCTCGAAGGCGAAGAGTTAACCAACGAAGAGATCTCCGCGGGGATCAAGCAAGCCACAATCGGCATGCATATCGTTCCGATGACCGTCGGAACTGCGTTTAAAAACAAAGGGGTTCAGACCTTGCTTGACGCCGTTGTGGCGTATCTCCCTTCTCCGGTTGAAGCCAAAGCAATCAATGGCACCATGATGGATGATCCTGACGAGGAAGTGATTGTTGAATCTACGGATGAGGGTGAGTTTGCAGCCTTGGCGTTCAAGATTATGACGGATCCTTTTGTTGGACAGTTGACATTCATCCGTGTTTATCGCGGTGCGCTTTCATCAGGTTCTTATGTATTGAACTCAACCAAAGAGAAAAAAGAGCGTGTCGGCCGTATCATGAAGATGCACGCAATCAAGCGAGAAGAAGTCTCTGAGATCTACGCCGGTGAGATTGGTGCAGTCGTGGGCTTGAAAAATACCACTACAGGTGATACACTCTGCTCAGAGAAAGACAAAGTCGTACTCGAGCGAATGGACTTCCCTGATCCCGTCATTTCGGTAGCCGTGGAGCCCAAGACCAAAGCAGACCAAGAAAAAATGGGTATCGCTCTGAGTAAGTTGGCACAAGAAGATCCTTCATTCCGTGTCAACACAGATGAAGAGTCTGGTCAAACGATCATTTCAGGTATGGGCGAGCTTCACCTTGAAATTCTTGTCGATCGCATGAAACGTGAATTCAAGGTCGAAGCGGAAGTGGGCGCACCTCAGGTTGCGTACCGTGAGACCATTCGCAAAACCGTCAACAAAGAGTACAAGTATGCCAAGCAGTCCGGTGGACGTGGTCAGTTCGGTCATGTATACCTCAAGATCGAGCCTCAGGAAGCAGGCGCCGGATATGAGTTTGTGGATCAAATCAAAGGGGGTGTCATCCCCAAAGAGTTTATCCAGCCCGTCAACAAGGGTATCCAAGAAGCCATGGGTCGCGGTATCCAGGCTGGTTATCCAGTAGAAGATGTCAAAGTCACCCTCTATGATGGTAGCTTCCACGACGTCGACTCCTCAGAAATGGCGTTTAAACTCGCTGGCTCTATGGGATTCCGTGAAGGAGCCCGTGAAGCCAATCCTGTTATTCTTGAGCCGATGATGAAAGTAGAAGTCGAAGTTCCTGAAGACTATATGGGTGATGTCATTGGTGACATTTCCAAGCGTCGTGGTCAGGTCAGCGGCATGAGTGATCGCGCCGGTAACAAGATCGTCGATGCCTTCGTCCCGCTGGCTGAAATGTTCGGTTATTCCACCGATCTGCGCTCCATGACCCAAGGTCGTGCAACCTATTCGATGGAGTTTGATCATTACGATGAAGTACCACAGAATGTGGCCAAAGAAATCATCGAAAAGCGCAATAGCTAGTATTTATTGCACCAAACTCTCGGTCGAAGGGGCTGTGCCCCCTTCGGTCACCTATCAACAAACAACCCTTCATTTAATAGCATCGTTTGAAAATTGATTATAGATCCTCGAGATTCTTTAGTCGATAGATCGCGAGGTTCTACTTAATACAAAAATCCAAACAACCACAACGGAATACGATATGGATGATCGCTCACTAGGGTATCCACCACATGATAAGCGTTGCGAAGCTCTTCAAAGACCTCAGGCTCGCCCTCTTTGCGTGTAAGCTGAAAGCGCCATTTGTCGTTGATGACAAAAAGGTCGTCTTTGGTGCTGGAGAGTTTGCCGATGGCACTGAGCTGATTGACGAAAAATGTTTCCCGAATATTTCGGATGTTGGCAGCAGGATTGTAAAAAATCCTCAGGTTGGTATTGTCGATGTAGATACGGGCAGGCTTGGTCTTTTGTTTGGTGTCTTTGTCGGCAGTGATGATGAGCTTGAGCAGGCCGGCATCTTGCATATAGCGCAAATAATCATAGAGCTTGACGCGGCTGATACCTGCCTCTTCGGCAATACGCGAGAGATTGATGTTGTCTGGATCGGTTACACTGAGCACTTCGAGTACTCGGCGCATTTTGTAGGTGTATTTTTGTTCCACCTTGCCGGTACTGACCAGGTCGCCATCAAGGGTGGCATTGAGTGAGTCAAGCATGGGGCGAACGAACTGCTGCTGTGGGTTGATGTGGGCAGGGTAGTATCCACGACGCAAATACGTGCGGATCCCCTTGGCGATATCAAATTGAGTGGAGAGATCCTTGGCAATTTGCTGATGGTTGGAGAGAATATCACGAAATTCAAACTTGGGGAGAGGATCGGATCGCCCGAAGGACATCAGCTCTCGAAACGAAAGCCCTTGGAGACGGTGCAGCGTCAGGCGAGCACCGAGACCCCTTGTGTCCATAGCGGGACTTCCAGCAAAAAGGATCTGCATGCCAAGTACTTTGTCATAGATTGCTTTGAGCGTCTTTTGGAAATGAGGGTGTTTGTGGATTTCGTCGATAAAGAGATACCGCACTCCTTTTCCGTGCAATTCATCAGCAAACTCAACCAGATCAGTATTGGCAAGAAAAGGGTAGTCTAGGGTAAAATAGAGTACCTTATCTATACCGTGCTCTTCACGCAAAGCGAGGCAACGCTGGAGCAACAGTGTGGTTTTTCCCATTCCGCTGGCTCCGATAATTCCCATAAGACGGTCGTGCGTTTTTATCTTGTCGTAAAGTGCCCGATGGTATGTATCGGGGACATTTTGTAGAATTTCTTCTTCGTATTGTCGGAGGCGCGTAAGCATGATGGTTCACCTGTAGATTATTTTGTAAATAACTGTATACAGAATGATACCATAGCTTCGATTAACGTATGAGCAGCA
>CAZCAZ010000105.1:0-4709 GCA_964496735.1 uncultured Nitratifractor sp.
CGTTGCAGCCGGCGAGAGCGTCAGCTCCAACGATGGATATGCCCCCAAGCCTACCATGACGGTTGGTAATGCGGTGATTGAAGAGGGAGGCAACTTGGTTTTTGATGTCAACCTCACGAATCCTTATAGTCGGGACCTTAATCTTACATTTACTGTAGAAGATGGAACCACGGCAGCCGGTGAAGATTACAATAATACGACAATTACAGTGTTTATCCCGTCAGGAGACACGGGTGCTGTTGCTGTCTTGCCAACCAATGATGACGGTAAAGTAGAGGAAAATGAAACATTGACAATCTCATTAGACGGTCAATATACTGGCGTATTTGGTAATATCAATGCAGTTGGAACCATCACGGACAACGATACAGCGCCTAGCGCACAGAGTGATGACTTTGATGCGGATACGTCAGGAGCACAAACGATAGATGTGCTTGCAAATGATAGTGATGGCAGCTTTGACCTCGATCCGTCATCCGTACGAATAATCGATCCAAGTAGCGGAGACGAAGTAACGCATTATGTAGTCCAAGGTCAGGGTAGCTGGGATGTAAATACAACAACGGGAGCGATCACCTTTACGCCAGAAGATGGCTATGTAGGTGATCCGACACCTGTCCAATATGTTGTCTCAGATACCGAGGGCAACCCAAGTAATGCAAGTTATATATCGATCAACTATCCTCCAGTAGCCAATGATGACATTGCTACTATACAGAGCAGCGATGGCTCGGTCAGTGTGAACGTGTTGGGCAATGATGAAAAAACTTCACAACCTTTGGATCCAGCTAGTGTCGGACTGGTAGATCCGGGCGATGATGCGATATGCAGTGACGAAGATCAGGATGGAAATCTTGATACCTGTAGAGTACCCGGTGTGGGTCTCTGGGAAGTTGATAGTAGCGGCAATATTACGCTGACTCCAGAAGATGGCTTCACGGGAGAGGCAGAGATTGACTACACTGTCGCTGAGTTTAGAGATGCTGGCGGCACGCAGTCAGGCGGTCTAAGAAGTAACGAGGCTACAGTTACTATAGGAAAAAGGACTACAAGCATTGAAGCCAACTTCTTCAATGACAGCAATAATAATGGTACATGGGACAGCGGTGAACCAGCCGTTTCACATGCCAAGGTTGAATTGCTGGATAAAGATGGAAATGTGATAGCAACGCAGTACACGGACGAAGACGGAAAATATGCCTTCCGTAATTTGCCATTTGCGCATTACAAAGTTCGCTTCACGCTTCCAGAAGAGATGCAGCGTGATGGTTATGTCTTTGGCGGAGATGTAGATCCTAATGCCGTTAGCATAACCGTTGACGCAGACACAACGGCTAATCCTGATATTATTTTGTCTATTCATGCAGCCATTATTTGTGGATGTGCCAATGTTGAGAGTGACAGTATAGATAGCATGAATTACTGGACATTCCTGATGATGCTCCTGCTTGTACTTGCGCTGGCAAGCCGAGAAGAGCGAACGGCAAAACAACAATAATTTTTCTCTCTATCAAGAGATTGCTTTGGGGTCATTATTGTAATCTTTTGTGGTAAAATGGTACACTTGATCCATGGAGCCACAAAAGGAGACATAATGGCCAATAATACATTCACTCTCATTAACAATCAAAACAACACACAATACGAATATCCGATCTTGGAAGGCTCACGCGGACCTTCCGTGGTCGACCTCCGATCTTTTTTTGCAGATACTGGAATGTTCACATATGATCCGGGCTTTACTTCTACTGCCAGTTGTCAATCCAACATTACTTTTATTAGTGGAGTTAAGGGCGAGTTGCTTTATCGAGGAATTTCAATTGAGGATTTGGCAACAAAACATACTTATCTTGAAACCTGTTATTTGCTCCTCGACGGACAATTGCCAAGCAAAGAGGAGTTGGAGGATTTTGATCTAGAATTGCGCCATCGAGCTTTTTTGCATGAGGGTCTTAGCAACCTCTTTCGAGCCTTTCCGGATAACGCACACCCCATGGCAACGCTTAGTGCAGCCGTGACAGCACTGGCATCTTTTTACGATGAACATTTAGAAATAGGATGCGAAAAAGAGTACCAAGAGATGGCACGGAGGATTATTGCCAAAATACCCACCATTGCAGCGTATGCTTATCGTCATTCTCTTGGTATTCCTTTTGTTTATCCAGATATAGATTTGAGCTACACAGAAAACTTTCTGACCATGATGCGTGCATATCCAGGAGGCAAAATGCACCGGACGCGCGACGGAGAAACCAAAA
Organism: uncultured Nitratifractor sp.; assembly: GCA_964496735.1. Classification (GTDB taxonomy): domain Bacteria; phylum Campylobacterota; class Campylobacteria; order Campylobacterales; family Sulfurovaceae; genus S017-3. The sequence continues at coordinate 2,259 of CAZCAZ010000105.1, forward strand.
TTCGTGATGTAGAGGTGCGAGCACTCGATACAATCTTCACGCTTCATGCGGATCACGAGCAAAATGCCTCTACGACAGTGGTACGAGGGGTTGCTTCGACCGGTGCTCACCCCTACGTCGCAATTTCATCTGGTATAGCGGCATTATGGGGCAGAGCACACGGAGGAGCCAACGAATCAGTCATTGCTCAACTGGAAATGATCGGCAGTGTTGATAATGTTGAGCACTATATTGCCAAAGCAAAAGATCCAAATGATTCATTTAGGCTCATGGGTTTTGGGCATCGCGTATATAAAAATTTTGATCCACGTGCACGTATACTCAAGGGACTGCAGGATGAGTTGCGTGAGGAGTTGGGATTGGATACCGAACTGATGGCAATTGCCCGCAGAATTGAAGAGATAGCCCTTAGTGATTCGTATTTTATAGAACGCAAGCTCTACCCAAATATTGACTTCTATACAGGCGTAATCTTAACAGCACTCAAAATCCCAAAGTCAATGTTTACACCAATTTTTGTGATAGGGCGAACCATCGGCTGGATTACACAGTGGATGGAATTCAAAAAAGATCCTAGCTCCAAGATAGCACGCCCGCGTCAACTTTATACAGGGGCATAAGCTGTGGCATGTTACAATAACCTAGAAAGCATAGATAAAGGCCTGCACAGATGGTACTAATGATTGATAACTATGATAGTTTTACTTACAATATTGTCCAATACTGTCGTGAATTGGGGGCCGACCTGAAAGTGATCCGAAACGATGAATTGACAACCGAAGAGATCGAGGCACTTGATCCTGAGAAAATTATTCTCTCTCCAGGCCCCTCCACTCCCGATGACGCAGGCGTAACCCTCGACGTGATACGTACTTTTGCCGAGAAAGATATACCGATGATGGGGATATGCCTCGGCCACCAGAGTATTGCTCAAGTTTTTGGCGGGGAAGTAGTGCGTGCTAAAAATATGATGCACGGCAAGACATCTCAAGTCAAGATGGACAAAGAAACCCCAATCTACAAAGAAATTCCCGAGACATTTCAAGCAACCCGTTATCACTCTTTGACAGTTAGCCGTGCCAATCTTCCTGCAAACATAGAAGTGACTTCTCATAGTATGGATGATGATGAAATAATGTCGATTCAAATCAAAGACAAGCCAATTTATGGCGTGCAGTTCCACCCCGAATCAATAATGAGTGAATACGGGCATGAAATGCTGGATAATTTTCTCAAACTATAGGTTGTGTACTGTTTCTAAAATACACATACCTTGAAATCAACCCCTATATTTTTTTACTTATGGATAAGTTAAATAACGCAAAAGATACAATAGCGCAACCTCACAAAACCAAAGGAGAACTCAATGGCTCAAAAGGCGATTAGAGAATACGATGGCAAAGCAATTTTTGCGCGCCATTGGAATGATTATTTTGACGGTTTCCACTACGGATTCAAATCGGTTCTAGTGACCAGTGGCGATGAGCTACGCGACATAGCAAAAAAACATGGCTTTGAATGGCTTAATCAGGAGGCATTGGTAGCCAAGCCGGATATGCTTTTTGGTAAACGCGGCAAGAATGACTTGGTATTGTTTCGTACAACAAAGCCCGGCGATGTAACCCTCGAAGAAGCCGCAACATGGATCGATGAAAAACAAACACACGATGTGACCCTTTTGAGTGGACAGCATGGTCGTTTGAGCCATTTTATTGTGGAGCCATTTACTCCACATACGCAGGAGCAAGAGTACTACATCTCTGCAACGACCGTAGGAGAGGAAGATGTTCTCTATATGTCTGCCGAAGGTGGCATGGAAGTAGAAGAGGGCTGGGACGAAAAGGTCAACGAGGTGCATATTCCAATCAATATGCCTGACGGAGATATGGAAAAAATGGTACGAGCCCATGTGCCAGCCGATATCTTGCCTGAAAACAAAGAAGCATTTATCTCTTTTGCTATTCAGTTCTTCAAATTTTACCGAGATATGAATTTTGCTTATCTCGAGATCAATCCAATTGTTATGCTTGATGGCGGTGTCATGGCAATTCTTGACCTGGTAGCTCGCCTAGATGATACAGCTGGATTTATGATGCAGGATCAATGGGGTGAGATAGGCTTCCCTACTCCGTTTGGAATGGAGGATCAGTCAGCAGAAGAGGCGGCTATTGCTGATGCGGATTCTAAGTCAGGTGCTTCCTTGAAGCTCACCATATTGAACCCCATGGGACGCATTTGGACAATGGTAGCCGGCGGAGGCGCATCCGTGGTTTATGCTGACACAATTGCCGACATGGCTGGCGTGGAAGATTTGGCCAACTACGGTGAATACAGTGGTGGCCCGACAACAGGAGAGACCAAATTTTATGCCGAAACAATTTTTGACCTCATGACACGCTATGATGACCCAAGAGGAAAAGTTTTGATCATCGGTGGAGCAATCGCAAACTT
>CAZCAZ010000106.1:0-4595 GCA_964496735.1 uncultured Nitratifractor sp.
ACTGGACACGAACCAACCCTGGGGCAGGGGGTGCCTTTTCGATGATGGGTGAGACGGCACACGGCAAATACATCGTTGCCGGATCAGATCTAAGTGGAGTATATATAAAAGAAAACAACGATACACATTGGTATGCCAAAGGAGAAAATAACGGCTTGCTTGATACGTCTGTACAAGCCCTTGGATTCGACAGAAGTGACGATGAGACCTTTTATGTCGGGACAACCAATGGTGTATACAAAACCATCAATGGTGGCGAGGCGTTCGTGCACATCTCTCCGTCATCGTGGTCTGCGGGCAATGGTGTACTCGTCGAAAGCATTGCAGTGGGAGCCAATCATGTGTATGCAACCTACCACTCATGGGCCAATAAAGGCCACCCAAGTACGGTCGCTGTGAGCTCCGACAAAGGCGAAACGTGGGAGACACTGCCTCCCATAGTCGAGGCCAATGAAACGCAGATATTTCACGTGACCAAGCTCTTGGTGCACCCTAGGGATGATACGGTGGTGTATGCTCTAAGCGGCAACTCGCGTTATGGCTGTAGTCCTGCCAAGGCGTACCGACTGCTCTACGATGGAGCACATCAGCCAAGCGGGTGGCAAGAGATAAGCCAATGGGTCATTGAGGATACTCGTAGCCATCATACTATCGATGAAGAAAATACAACGATAGGTATCTTCGATATCGAAGTTGATGGAGAGAGTATCGATACGCTCTATATGAGCACATTCAACCCCAATATCTGCCCCTCTGAACTACATGAGACAGAGGAAGACCTGCCTATGTATGAGTACATAGGGGATGAACATGTAGGAAATATCTATAAAAGCATCAGCAAGGGAGACGGGTTCGTGCTCATGGAGGCGAACAAAACAGGGATGATATTTAGTGCGGGAGAGGGGAAGATACGCTTGGCCAACACGATGCTTTTTGAAGACGCCTGGAGCGCGCGAGATAATGCCAACGGTACCGCAGCTGTCTGGGAGTATACCCCCGGATCCCAAGCATGGGAACGGTTTGATGCGATCCAGCAGTGGGAATTGGGGCCAAGCCAAAATCCAAATTACTCGTTTGGGTTTAGTTTTTACGGTATCAGCAAAACACTCACGAAGGGCGTGTCGAATCCTAACCATATCTACGGAACATATGGATTTAACAGTTTCTCTGTCGATGGAGGCAAAACCTTCAGAGCTATTTCTACTACGAGGCATACAGCAGACGACACATGGCGTTCAACAGGACTGGACAATATCAACGGTACGTCCATTGGTGTAAGCGACTCCAATAAAAATATTGTCTATATGGGTGGATACGATATTGGAGTTTGGGTGAGCAAAAATCATGGAGATTCGTGGCGCATGCGCATACCGCAAAAAAGCGAATACAGCAAATACGTATGGTGGCAAACGTATGATGGAACAGAGTATGCACAGCCTAGCGGCTCCACGGTATCAACACTTATAGCGGACCCAGAGGATGAGGCGACGGTTTGGGCTAGCTTTAGCTCTGCGCAGTATTTTGGTGCTGAAGAGCGAGACAAAAACGGAATACTTACCCAACACACCGGTCTGTTTAAAAGCGTAAACTATGGCGAGAGTTGGCAGCTGATCACCGGTGGAAATATGCCTGAAAATGGCAGAATGTATGGTCTCTCTATCGATAAGCACACCCCCAAAGGCAATAGAGCACTCTATATGACAGTGGATGGCTATGTGCTTAAGTCTACGGATGATGGAGCGCACTGGTATCAAAAGACAGGCAGCACCAATGGTGTTTGTGACTTGGATGTAATGGAGGTCAATCAATCTACTGCCAACGGTTGCGGCCTGAAGGTGACGGCACTGGATGCCAACAACAGCCATATCGTATACGCAGGAGGAGAGAGCGGACTATGGAAATCCACAAACGGCGGGGAGGACTGGTCTCAAATAGGGGGAAGTCTCTTTGAAGCCAACCGCACAAGGGCCTACCACATGAACAGGGACATTGTCCCCACCTACAATGCGCACCAAGATGATGACAGCAATCCCTATGCATGGGAAGGTGTATTTGATATCAAACCGGATCCTTCGGTGGCCAACAGGGTCTATGTGACCGTCTATGGTGCAGGCTACACAGACAAAGGCGGGCTCTATCGCTCTGATGATGCAGGCGAGACCTGGACAAAGCTCACGCTTTCACCTTTGCATGGTATCGATCCAGATAGGTACCTAAGAGGCATTGCCATTGATCCCAATAATTCCAACACTATGTTTGTTTCTTCTTCTCAAGCGTACCATTCAGGAGGAGATGGCAACACCTCTGTAGGGATTTTGTATTCCACAGACGCAGGCGCCACATGGCAGTATGCGAACAACAACATGGCATGGAATTATGGTGGCATGATGCAGATTGAAAATACGGAAGATCACCCCCGCATATGGGCTTGGTCAGCGGGCACTGGGCTTCAGTATGCCGAGATGTCAAAATAGGAGACCTTTGTGCTAAAAAATACAATCTGCCTCGGTGTTGCGGGGAATTTTGCCAACCATTTGGAGCAGGCGGGTGAGATGAATGATTTTTTGGATGTTGCAGTGGATGAAGCCCATGCGCCGAAAGGAATCTTTCCGTTTTATTTACCCGGAAGCGATGGATTTCTCGGAGTCTATCCTATCAGTAAGAGTCAGCTGGTATTGCCAAGAGAAGAAGCCAATGCTCAGGTAGAGCCGGAGATTGGTGTATTGTTTGATGTTGTATACGATGGGGATTATACCGTCACGAATCTCATCGCCAGACAATTTACTGTATTTAACGACACTACCATCCGAAAAGACGGCGCAGTGAAAATAAGCGAAAAAAAGAGCTGGCACAAGCACTCCAAGGGCAAAGGGGATATCTGGATCGAGATCGATCGCTTCGAGCGCGGTGGCGTTATGGACAGCTTTCGTCTGCGCAGCTTCGTTATACGTGACGGTGTTAAGCATCCCTACGGTGTCGATGCTCCCTTGCTGGGTTATAGCTACTTTTATGGTCAGCTTACCCGCTGGCTGATCGACAAAATCAACCACCAAGAAGACTTTGGCCCACTGGAAAATATCCATGAGCACTTTGCTGTTTGTGGTTTCCCTGCGAGACTTTTCGTCACGATTGGCGCAACGGAGTATGCTGAATTTGGTCAAAATAACTATCTTCAGCCTGGTGACCAAGTCATCGTCGAAGCATATGACGCAAACGATCCAAGTCGTCGAATCATCCTAGAACAGGAGGTGGTGGCACACGAGTAGCCAAGATCAACCCTGCTGGATTGCTTCGCGCTGCTTCCGTGTCAGACTTTTCCAGACCAGATCATACGAATGGTCAATTAGCTCTCGAATCGTCTCTTCATCGACATCGGAGTCTTCGAGCGTGACGGTGTTCCAGTGTTTTTTATTCATGTGGTAGCCCGAGGTGACCCCATCATAAAGACTGCGAAGCTCTAGGGCATAAATCGGATCGCATTTGAGATTGATCTTGAGCGGATGCTTTTCGCTGCTGAGAGCAAAGATTTTTCTACCGACTCGATAGACCCGCACCACTTCGTCAAAAGGGTAATCGTATGTCGATCCTGCTTTGCTACGTAGATAAGCATCCATCTCTCCGAAGGTCATCAGGCGTCCTTTTGTGTTTTCGCTATTATAGCCAAAAGAGTCGCCCAATATTGATCAACAATTATTTGGGTATAATACTTTCAAGTTTCTGCAATGCTCTACCAGGCTCTACCCCGATAGTCACTACATAAACAATTCAACTACAAAGTTATCCAATGAAATTTTCTGATTTTAATCTCAAACCTGAGATCCAATCCGCCGTCACTGAAGCTGGTTTTACCGAGCCAAGCCCTGTACAAAAAGAGGCGATTCCTCTGATATTAGACGGCAACGATATTATCGCCCAGGCACAGACCGGTACAGGCAAGACGGCAGCCTTTGGTTTACCAATGATGAGCATGATGGATGCCGATGGCAGTGTCGAAGGGCTCGTCATCGTTCCGACCCGTGAGTTGGCCATGCAGGTGAGCGATGAGCTTTATCGTTTTGGCCAAGGATCGGGACTGCGGACGGCTACTGTCTATGGCGGCACTCCGTACGGTAAGCAGATCGAGCGGGTGCGTCAGGCCTCCATTGTCGTGGCGACTCCTGGCCGCCTTCAAGACCTTCTGCAAGGAGGCAAGATCAAACTCAAACCCAAATTTGTCGTCTTGGATGAGGCAGATGAAATGCTTGATATGGGCTTCCTTGATGAGATCAAAAATATCTTCACCTTCCTTTCGGGCAAGCGCCAGACATTGATGTTCTCTGCTACGATGCCTCCCGCGATCCGCAAGTTGGCCGAAACGATCCTGCATGAGCCAAAAACCGTCTCGATCACCAAGGCCGAGAGCACCAACACTGATATAACACAGCTCTATTATGTCGTCAAGGAATACGAGCGTGATGATGCCCTGGTGCGCTTGATTGACTACAAAAATCCGGGAAAATGTATTATCTTTTGTCGGATGAAAAAAGAGGTTGACCGTCTCGCGGCGCACTTGACATCTCAGGGATTCAAGGTCGCATCCCTGCATGGCGACATGG
>CAZCAZ010000107.1:0-4595 GCA_964496735.1 uncultured Nitratifractor sp.
TCGATCTCGGTTTTGAGTACAATTTCGGAGAGTTTTTTGCTTCCGGTCAAGACATGGTAGATATTAAACTCGTAGTCGTTGCGGCTAAATCCAAGGTTGGTGGTAGCATTGGACTGAGGATCGGCATCGATCAAGAGTACTTTTTGCCCCTTGTCGGCCAAAGACGCAGCGAGATTGACGGCGGTTGTGGTTTTGCCCACACCACCCTTTTGGTTGGCGATACTGATTATTTCACTCATCGTAAACTGTACATCCTCTCGTCATTGATCTCCAGCGACCCGTCTTCGAACAAAACGGCATCCCGAAGGCTGATTCGAGCGTCATTTTGATGGGCAAAATGCGCTCGGCTTAATTCGAATTCTACCTTGAACTGACTGAAGAGATGCTTCCATTTGGGATATTTTGCGAGCACATCCAAAAACATATTAAGTAGTATCAATGCCGGAATATCGGTACTTAGGGCGGTGTAGCTGTTTTGATTTTTTTTCAGATTTACTCCGATCCCTACGACAAAGAAATTTTTAAGCTTTTGTGTTATGACGCCGCCGATCTTGGCATCTTTTAGATAGAGATCGTTGGGCCATTTGAGCCAGACATCTGGGGTATGTTGTGCTAAGATATCTTTGAAAAGATAGGCAAAATAGATCGAGGCAGATTGGGGCAGAAGATCAGAAGGGAGCGCATCGGTTGTGACGGCAATGGAGGCAAAGAAGTTGCCTCGGCCTCCTTCCCAGCTATTATTGCGGCTCCCTAGACCCTGAGTCTGCTCGTCAGCTATGACAGCCGTTGGCTTCGTAATGAGTCCTGCGCGCACTTGTTCGACAAGGTAGCTTTGTGTCGAAGGGAGTATGTCGAAGGTCTGTATATCAAAAGAGTGCATGGCCAATTCTGAGCCCGCGACCGACGCAATATGCGTGTGCCGTCATTGCTTTTTTCCCAGGAGGCTGTAGTGTAGAGATTTTTATGCTCCCCTCTTTGCACCCAAGCCATACCGCCTCTTCCTCAAAGCCTAGTATCTCAAAGGGGCGATGTTCTCCTGTCGATGCGACCAATGATAGGCCGTCGAGTTTGGTGCCATTGGAAGCGAAGATCCCCGGCCACCCCTCAAAAGCACGGTATTTGTGATACACCTCAAGGGCACGTGATAAATCGACCTGACCATCGGATTTCTTAATTTTTTTACAAAGTGAGGCCTTGGCATCCTCTTGTGGCTGCGGAGTGATCGTCTCAAATCGGCGCAAGGTCTCAAGCGCTACATCGCAAGCGTCGTGGGTCAATTGGTCCATTAGAGCCTGGAGGCGCATCTCGGCCGGAATATCGAAGACCTTTTGGAGAAGGATATCTCCTGTATCGAGCCCCACATCCATCCGCATGGCCGTGATACCAGTCGTCGAATCGCCGTTGAGCAGAGATTGTTGTACGGGTGAGGCGCCACGGTACTGGGGAAGAAGCGAGGCATGAAGGTTGATACAAGGGGCAATATCAAGGATGGATTTCGGGAGCAACTGGCCAAATGCAGCGACTACGATAAAGTCGGGCGCTAGCGCCTCGATGGCCTCCTGTACTCCTGCATCCGTGAGGCGTGATGGCTGGAGGAGATCAATCCCATGCGCTATCGCACGCGTTTTGACCGCTGGGGGTGTAAGGGTTTTTTTGCGGCCAACGGGACGATCGGGCTGGGTGATGACCAGACGCACGTCCATGTCCTCAGCTTGAATCAACGCCGACAAAATAGCGTCAGCATAATGAGGTGTCCCCATGTAAACAATTGTTTTTTTCATGTGGATTCCTTATTGGGCTGTGGCAAATACGGTGCCACCTTGATGCGTGCCCTCGATCAGATAAGAGTAGACATCTTCCAGATCAAATCCGCTGGCCAAAAACATCTTTCGTCCATGCCCCATCACAAAGTCCGCAGCTTGCAGTTTGGTGACGATTCCACCGGTGGCAAATGCTCCATTGGGGGAAGCATCATCGGTGAGGGCTTGGGTGGAAATATGTGTCACGACTTTTTGAGGTCGGGCGTCGGGGTGCTGGTTGGGGTCTTTGTCGTAGTAGGCATCAATGTCAGAGAGCAGCACCAGCAGTTCGGCATCAAAATAGTGTGCCACATGCGCCGAGAGGCGGTCGTTGTCTCCAAAGACCAATTCGTCGATGCTGACGGTGTCGTTTTCGTTGATGATCGGCACGGAGCCAATATTCAGTAGCTTGTCAATGGCTGCTTTGGCATGCTGGGTTGCCTTGCGAGAGTCAAAGATATCAGCGCTGAGTAGCACTTGTGCCGTGACGATCTTGTGGTGAGCAAATGCTTCTTGGTACATTTTGAGCAAAAAAGGCTGTCCGATCGCTGCCAGGGCTTGCCGAGAAGCGACATCGTTGCGATCCAATGTCGCTTGCGTGTATCCAGCCGCGACCGCTCCAGAGCTAACCAGGATCACCTCCGTGTCAGAGCGTTGTATCTCGGCGATGAGATCGACCAAGGCACGCATGCGATCCCGGGCGATGTGGTCGCCTTCGGTGAGAACGTGGGAGCCGACTTTGATGACAATACGCTTCATGGATCAGCCTTCTTTTTCCGCAGCACTTTCGGCTTGAGCTGAGGAAAACAATGCATAGCGTAGTGCCTCGATGTTGCGCCCGCTGACGGCTGAAATGGGGAGGATAAAGACCGGCTTCTCGGTAGGCATAGCCTCCCAGCTCTCTCGCGGATCGGCATAGCTGATGAGCCTGTCATCTGCATCAAAACGATCGTCGAGGATGGTGTTGGGCTCCAGCGACAATGCCTCAAGGAGCTCTTCGGTCTTCCCGTCGATTTCATTATCGTTGAGCGCATCGATTTTGGTAATGGCGACGGCATGTGGGCGTGCAGAGAGTTCGCTTGAGTAGCGATCTAGCTCTTCTTTGAGAATCTCGTACTGATACTTCATCTCTCGGTAGTTGGTCGCATCGATCAGCAGGAGCAGGGTACGCGTCCGCTCGATATGGCGAAGAAAGTCCAGCCCCAATCCTCGTCCGTCGCTGGCACCTTCGATAATCCCCGGAATGTCAGCCATCATAAACGAATCATACTCGCCGACATGCACCACGCCAAGCTTGGGGGTCAGAGTGGTAAACTCATAGTTGGCCACTTGGGGTTTGGCATTGGAGAGGGTGGAGATGAGGGTGGATTTGCCCACATTGGGAAAGCCGACCAGTCCCACATCGGCGATCATCTTCATCTCCAGTCGTACGTCACGTGTCTCCCCCGGCAGACCCGGCTGGGCATAGGTGGGGCGCTGGTTGGTCGAGCTCTTAAAATGGGTATTGCCTAGGCCGCCTTTTCCTCCATCGAGGAATTTTACAACGCTGCCTTCTTCGAGTAGGTCAAGGATCACTTCGTCGGTTTCCTGATCGATCACCTGGGTTCCAGGGGGAACCGTGACGGTGGTGTCTTTGCCGCTGCGACCGTATCGCTTGCGCCCTTCACCCGGTCGGCCATTTTCGGCCTTGATATGGCGACGTCCACGCAGGGCAGAGAGGGTGTCGGTGTTGTTGTCTACCTTGAAGTAGATCGATCCACCTCGGCCACCGTCTCCACCATCTGGGCCGCCATTGACCACAAATTTTTCTGTCCAGAACGAGACGGCACCTGCGCCACCTTTTCCGGAGCTAAATGTTAATTCTACACTGTCTACAAACATTAATTAACTTCCTTGTCTTGATTAAAAAACATAAAATATATCCACAGAATACTACCATAAACAAAGATAGAGAGCACCACGACCCCCACGGTCACGGATTCAAACAATGCGCGCTGAGGCAGATCGTGCGGCAACATGTGCACGAGGATGATCGAAAGTGCACCCTTCATGCCGCTGAACGTGAGGATAAACCATCCGCGCAACCCCACAGGCTTGATCGCTTCGGTCTTGTTTCCAAGGAAGGCAAATTTGGCCATCGAGAGCGCTCGGATGATTGTTGTGATAGCAAACATAAGCAGAATTTCTTTCCAATACGAGAGCAGCGTGGGGATATCCACCATTTCTGCCAACAAGAAAAAGATCACAACTGCCGCAATATACCCAAACTCTCGCGCCATCTCATAGATATAATCCATCCGCTCATGAGTCGTCGCTTCAAAACGGCTGAGGAGTTGGCGACGACGTTGGCGACTGTAGCGCTTGTCACCGTGGGCGAGCTCTTCTTTGTGGTGAAGAATGTCCCGGTCGATAAAAAACTTTGTCGTCACCACTGCCACGATCAGGGTCAAAATCCCACTGATATGAAAATGCTCCGCCAGTACATACGCACCATATGCCTCGACAATAAAGGCGAAAAACTCACTGCGTTTGTCGTCAAAGAGTTTAAGAAAGAGGTAAAATACAAATCCAGCTACCAGCCCAAGGATTGTGCTGAGTGCAAAGACCTTAAACGATGCCATTGCTGCGGTGCCTACGCTCATCTCACCGTGCACCATCCACGGCAAGCCGATAAAAAAGAACGCAATGACCGCCGTGGCATCATTGCCCAGTGATTCCCCTTCGATCAGGACTTTGGTGCGATGCTCGATCCCACTAAATTGCGAGAGGATCGACTGTACACTCACCGCATCGGTC
>CAZCAZ010000108.1:0-4555 GCA_964496735.1 uncultured Nitratifractor sp.
TGCATGCAGGCACACCTGTTTTCCATAAATAATCATGGAAGATTTTATCCAAATTTTACTTGGAGTCGAGATTATCCTTTTTTGATCAAGGTCTCATACCACTCTTTGGTGCTTTTTTCGCTCAGTTGCGCCAACAATTTGGCTTTGGGTTTTGGAGGGAGATCGAGATGCATAATGGCATCAAATGAAAGAGTCTTTTGTGTGTTTCTTTTGCCGCGTATCACTATGGCCCACTCACCTCGAATGGTTTGGGATGTGATCATCCCATGAACGGTTTTTGCTGTTCCGCGGAAATAGCCCTGATAGCGCTTGGTCAATTCTTTGGCCGCAAATATTTCACGTTCGCTGTCTGATGCAATCAAGGATTCAAGCAGCTTTTCCAGTCGATGAGGCGCCTCATAAAGGATCGCATCATAGCCACAGGTGAGCGCGATATCAAGTTGGGCTTGACGCTCTTTTCCTTTGTGAGGAAGGAAACCAAAAAAGAGAAACTCGCCGCTCTCAAATCCGCTGGCTGCATACACCGTAGTCACTGCCGACGCGCCAGGAAGCACATCGTAGGCAATCCCTTCTTTCTGTGCATACGCTACCAGCAGCTGACCTGGGTCCGAGATAGCTGGCATGCCTGCATCGCTGACAAAAACAACATTATGTTCTGAAAGTAGACCACCAAGCTCCTCGAGACGTGCTGCGCCATTGTGCTCATGGAACGAATAGAAAGCCGCTTGCGGGAAACGCATATCAAACCGTTCTTCAAGAAGGCGGAGGAGTTTTTTGGTCTGACGAGTGTCTTCGCAGAGAAAAATATCAGCTGATTCAAACGCGCGCATGGCACGAATCGTAATATCCTGTGGGTTGCCGATGGGGGTAGGAATAAAGGTGATCATAAGGAGGGACATACCAAAGAGTGCTGCACCCTCTGGTATGTCTGTGCCAATATAAAATTAGCCGAGTTTGTACTTTTTCTTGAACTTGTCGACACGGCCAGCCGCATCAACAATCTTCTCAGAACCGGTGAAGAATGGGTGACATTCATTACAAATATCAAGCGAAAGCTCCGGTTTGCTGGAGCGCACTTCAAAGCTATTGCCACAAGCGCAGGTAACTTTGCAGTCAACGTAATCAGGGTGGATATCTTTTTTCATCAAAAGACCTTTTTTGGGTTTATTATGTGGCAGGCAACCAACCTGCTCTGATCGCCGGGCGATCCTTCCGCACCGTTTCGGTGGGGTCGCAGCAACGCTTCGCGCGAGACTGCTTCCTCGATGGACGAGGAAATAGGGCGGTATTATAGCAAAAAAGATTTAAGGATTGCCTACAACAGCACCCGCCCGGCTACCGCCACGGCGGCGCTCTCGCTCCTGAGAATCATAGGGGTGCCCAAGCCAACAATTCTCTCCGGCGAAAACAAAGCCACTTCTTCTTCTGTCAAGCCTCCTTCGGCACCGATCACGATCGTCATCGGCGTAGGGATATCACAAGGGAGCGGCTGCTGAGAAAAATGCAAAAGATATGCTTCAGGAGATGAGGCAAGGAAGGCTTCCAAACTCTCCACTTGCCCCAATTGCATCCCCCGGCTTCGTCCACACTGCTGTGATGAATTGGTGAGGATTTTCTCCATACGGACACAATCGGGTTTGAAATTTTTTTGGGAACGTGCACAGGGGAAGAATGTGATCGATGCCACACCCATTTCGTTGAGCGTTGGCAAGATTTTTTCGATATTTTTCGGATCGATCTGACACCAACCAATACGCAATACCTTTGGAGCAATGATCGAAAGGGTGCTTTGCTCTTCCAGGACAAGATGGGCTGTTTTTTTGTCAAGACTTGCGATGTGATAGCGATAGAGCGTGTCATCCTCTCCTGTGCGCAGATGGACAAACTCACCAGCTCGGTGACGCCGCACTTTGAACAAATAGCGGTGCGCATCCCCCTCGAGGGTGAGCCCGGAAGCACCGGCATCGGGATGGTGGAGGTATTGCATGCGCTTACTTGGCAATCATGGCATACGCGATCGTGCCCGCCGCCAATACGATCTCGATCCCGACCCAAAGAGCATTAAACCCGACACCATCCCGACCGTTCATCCAAATCTTCTTGAGTGTCAGCGCGCGGTAGATATCGATGGGCATCAGTACAGCGGCCACTCCAACCATGGCGATCACCGTCATGGGCCATGCCTGCAGTTTGAAAATCCACGTGATCAGACCGCCAAACGCAACCATTGTCCAAAAAGCCCAAAAGGCAAAATACCCCACACGTGTCCAAAAAATCATACGCTCTGAATTCTGGCGAAGCACGTAGGGCAAAAGAAGATTGAGCAACATGACAAACAAAAGAGCCTCAGCAACCCAGCGATGGTAAGTAAGAATAAGGTTCATCTCTAAAATCGCTTCTTCAGATCCCCATGGTAAACAATATCTCGAGCATCCAAGCTATCATCATTGAGCATTTCAGGCACGGGGTCGGCTTCTTCGAGTGTGCGCACCTCTTCATCGAGCATGTCTTCTTGATAGGTTTGCATCATATCTGCAGCGATCACGTGAGGCATCTCTTGGATGGCGGTGAGTTTTTTGATCTCCTCCTCGACATCTTCTCCTTCGATGGTGATGATGATTTTCCCTTTGCCTTGATCCCCAAAGTGGTAGTCACACAGACCACTCTGCTCAAGACGTTCTTTGACTTCATCATAATAATCGCTTCGGCACTGCACTACGATGCTAGAAATATTCATTGCTTCTCCTTGTTGTTGAATTTTCAATCAAGACTACGGTAACTTCCATAGCAAAATTGCATCATCGTCGCTGCCGCTTACTAGTGTTTTTTCATCGACAAACACAATGGAATTTAGGGTACTTTTCTGCCCTTTAAGCAAGGCAATCTTCGCATGAGTCTGCAGATCAAAAATCGTGATATTGTTGTTTTCGTCCATGGCAAAGGCAGCCCTGCGTGTGCTGGGGCTCAAGCCCGTCGCATAGATCAAGAAAGACGCCTGAAAAAATCCGCCTCGTCCCGTCGCTACATCATAATACGCCGCCCGCCGATCCTGTCCGGCGGCAACAACAACACCATGGCGATAATCAACCTTATAGACGTTGTCCCTATTGACTCCCTTGAGCTCCTTGATGATCCGTCCGGTTCGGGCGTCGATCACCGAGATGACTCCGCTCTCACAACTAAACGCCGCCTGGGTACGCTGAGTATTGAGGGAAAAATCGGAAAATCTGGACTCGCTCAGTTGGATCCGATAACGCTCTTTTTTGCTCCGAATATCCAAGAGGGAAACTTCGTCACTCAAGAAGCCGAGCAAGACATGATCCTTGTCGATAAAACGTGCTTTGACGAGGGTTTTTTTGTCCGATGCCGAGAGGATTTTCTTGGTAATATTGTTTTCATGTATCCATAGATTGGAATAGCCCTTGTGGCCACTGTCGCTCAAAAGCAAATAACGCCCATCAAGATAATCAATACTCGCCGCAGCTGCAAAGATCGTATCCCCCATAAAGTCTTTTATTTTGGGCAGCGTGATCTCTTTGGTCAGCTCCTTGGTGCGCATATCGTACACTTGAAGCTTTCCATGGCTGGTGCCGACATACAGTAACGGATAGTGAACGACCATATCTTGAGCATTGCCATCTGTATAAATTGATCCAACCGGAGACAGTATTTCCCAGGCAGCAAATACAGTACTAACGGTCATAAAAAAGGAAAAAATAACTTTTTTCATCATGCCTCCCCTTGCATAGTCCTCTCTGCTTCATCGAGAATTGCCAAGGCAATCTGGGTTTCGTCAAGCTGAGTCACTACGCCCCACAAATCTCCTTCAGAATCGTAACATTCCGTGAAGTCGTCTCGCTGAGCCAGCGTATTCGGAATCATGGCCAGAGCATCCCCTAGCGCAGTCACAACCGGCGCAGTGATAAAAACCATATGTGAATAGATCGTAGGGTCATACAGCTCATCAGTCAATTCATCATCATTGACATCTACGTCGTTTTCATCCACGACGATTAGATTGCGCAACAATACATCCTTGTCCTCTAGGCGCTCAAAAATTTTTGGGTAGCGGGCTTGTAGTGCTCCTGAAGTCATATCCGATTCCTTGTTCTCAAAAGTGCAGAGTGGATTATGGCACAAAACAGTAAACAAATCATTGCGCACCCTCTTTGGCCCCTGCGCCCCATGCCAACGGACGGTAATCGATCGCCTGCGTCGGGCAGCGTCCGAGGCAAAAGCCGCAGCCGTTGCAATGCTCCTCGTCGATCACGGGATTGAACATGCCGTTAAAAAGGATCGCATCCTCCATGCACGGCTCCTTGCACGCGAAACAGATCACATGGTGGTGGGCAATGCACGCTTCGGTATCGATCCGAAACATCGCATTGATCCACTCCCGCCCTTCGCTGCGCTCGATGCTTAGCACATCGGCCTCGCACACTTCCGCGCACACTTCACACCATGTGCAGCCGTTGACGGAAAAATCCAGTGTTGGTACACCGGCCTCATCGAGGACAATAATCTTCTCTTCACAGGAAGCAACACATGCTTTGGA
>CAZCAZ010000109.1:0-4521 GCA_964496735.1 uncultured Nitratifractor sp.
AGAACGATGTCAAGAGTAGCAGGGGGCGTAACCCCTACTTCTCAATCCGCATCATCGCCACTGTGCCTCGCACGACATCAAGGGCTTCGAGTGAGGCGATCGCGTCGGACATTTTGCTCTCACTTGTGGCGTGGGTTGTAAAGAGAAGTTTGGCGATCTGGTCGTGACGAGTGGGCTTTTGAAGCATGCTTTCGATGGAGATATCATACTCCTGCAATGCGGCAGTAATGGCAGCCAATACACCACTGCGATCCTCTACTTGCACCCGGAGATAGTATTGCGTGACTATCGCCTCTTTGGGCAACAGTGCCAGTCCACTCTCGAGCCCTTTTTTGTAGCCAAGCATGGGGCCTTGGTTGCCTCGGACAATATCGACGATGTCGGCGACCACAGCACTGGCAGTCGCATCTCCGCCGGCTCCTGCCCCATAATACATCGTCTCGCCGACCCGATCTCCCACCACGGAGACCGCATTCATCACCCCGTCTACTTTGGCGATCATGGAGGATTGGGGGATCAGCGTCGGATGGACACGCAGCTCGATCCCTTGCTTGACTTTTTTGGCAATGCCCAGTAGTTTGATTTCGTAGCCAAACTCTTTGGCGAAGGCGACATCTGTCTGGGTGATATGCTCGATTCCTTCGATGAGAATCTCTTCAGGTTTTGCATCAATTCCGTACGCAATGGAGGCTAGGATTAGTAGTTTGTGGGCCGCATCGAAGCCACCGACATCAAAGGTCGGGTCGGCTTCGGCATAGCCCAGTTCCTGTGCCTCTTTGAGTATGGCGTCATATTGTGCACCTTCTTGGATCATTTTGCTCAACATGAAGTTAGTCGTACCATTCATGATCCCCTGAATGCTCTCGACATGGTTGGCGGCTAGGCCATTGCGCAGCGCACCAATGATAGGAATCCCTCCGGCAACACTCGCTTCATACATGAGAGGCAAATCCCCTGCAATTGACTGGAGTTCATAGCGATGGTATGCCAGCAAAGCCTTGTTGGCCGTCACGACGGCTTTGCCGCTTTCGAGTGCGCGCTTGACCAGAGCATACGGCTCATCAACGCCGCCCATCAGCTCGACAACAATATCTATATCGGGATTATCGATCACATCAGCCGGATCGCTACTGATCAAGAGGTCGACGCCTCGGTCTTTGGCTGTATTTTTGACAACACCGTGCGTGGCGACAATTTTTTTGCCCGCACGTGCTTCGATAATGTCGCTGTTAGCCGCCAGGATCTTGGCGACTGCGGTTCCGACCGTTCCGACACCCAATATACCGATTCTAATCATTCTTTTTCTGCTCCCGTTTCAGTGCCATCAAGTAGCGTTTGATATTTTTCGCTGCCTGGCGAATGCGTTTTTCGTTTTCGATCAGGGCAATTCGTACATAATCATCTCCGTACTTTCCAAATCCTATCCCAGGGCTCACGGCCACTTGTGCTTTGAGTAGCAATGCTTTGGAGAACTCCAAAGAGCCCATCTCGCGAGCACATTCCGGGATCTTCGCCCAAATAAACATACTGGCATTGGGCTTACCCAAATTCCATCCAGCATTGCCAAAGGCTTCGATCATCACATCACGACGGTGCAGGTATTTGGGAATCACTTTTTCATCGACAAGGTGCTCGTACTCGTCAAGCGCCACCGTCGCAGCCACTTGAATTGGGGTAAACATCCCATAGTCCAGCCATGATTTTATCTTCTGGAGTGCGCCGACAAGCTTTGGGTTTCCGACGATGAATCCTACTCGCCATCCGGCCATATTGTAGCTCTTGGAGAGAGTAAAACTCTCGACGGCGACATCTTTGGCTCCTTCAATCTGGAGAATCGAAGGGGTGCGGTACCCATCAAATGTAATGTCAGCGTACGCAATATCGCTAATAATATAGAAACGCTCTCGCTTCGCTATCTCCACCAGACGGCGATAAAAATCAAGACTCACCGTCGCCGTTGTGGGATTGTGAGGGAAGTTGACTACGAGGTATTTTGGCTTGGGGACGGCATTTTTGAGTGCGTATTCCAAGTCGTCAATAAAACGATCCTCGTCCACTGCAAAGGTCTCCTCGTCAAAGGTAAGCTTCATCTTTTCCACGTTTCCGCCTGCCAAGATAAAGGCATAGGAGTGGATCGGATAGGTGGGGTCAGGGACGATGGCGACATCGCCTGGGTTTGTAATCGCCTGTATCAGGTGGACATATCCTTCTTTGCTTCCCATGGTGGCAACCGCTTCGGTTTCAGGATCGAGAACGACGCTGTATTTTCGCAGGTACCACTTGGTGATAGCCAAGCGTAGCTTGTAGATGCCCTTGGAGGCGCTGTATCCGTGCACATGAGGCTTGCGTGCTGTTTCGATCAGTTTGTCAGTGACGGGCTCGAGTGCCGGACCATCCGGGTTGCCCATCGAGAAATCGATCACATCAGCTCCGGCACGACGTTCAGCCATTTTTAGATCATTGACCACCGCAAAGACATACTTGGGGAGTCGATTTATTTTGTCAAATTGAATTTCGTCAAACATGATTACCACACCGTGCTTTTATTTAGTGACTGGAATTCCTCATGCGAGATCTCTTTGGCCGTTCCAGCCTGAATGAGGATGAAGTGCTTTTTGCCATCGTTGATTTTCATCTCGCTGTCCAGCATTTTCAATGTAATGCGTCCATGACCCGTCGCAATGATCCACTTGCCGCCATCGGGATTTTTAAATGCAACATGCTTTTTCCCCACTGACGTCGTACGCCTCATGGTCAGCAGATCCACAACACCGAGCCATACTTTGCTGCGAGGGATCAACGTCACGCCGGCAGCGCGTAAGGCCTTTTGTCTGGCGGCTTTTTCGGCTGCGGCTTTCTTTTTTGCAGCCTCCAGACGCGCTGCTTCTTCGGCTGCCTTCTTGCGTGCGGCCTCCTCTGCGGCTTGACGTCGTGCTTCTTCCTCGGCTTGCTTTCGAGCCGCCTCTTCTTCACGTGCTTTGGCTTCAGCCGCATCTCGAAGGGCTCTTTCGGTTGCCTCTTTGATGATGCTGTGCTCTTCCGATGCTGCGTCCGCGCTCGTCGTCGAAGGCACTTCGGTCGCAAGTGGCTCCTGTGGGTCCGTAGCAATATCCGTAGCTGTCGAGATGGCATCACCAATCTGCTGCATCTCTTCTGTGGAGACTGCTGGTGTTTCTGCCGCCTTGGGCTGCTGCACTGTTTCTGCAGTGGATTCATTGCTTGCGGGTGTTTGCGTAGCGGGTGTTGTGGGCGTTGCCTTGGCAATCTCAAATGCTCCATCGCTTTGATTGTTTTCGCTGACGACTCCTGTCCCCTCTTGTGCCCCGTCAACATTGCCATCTGTCGTGCCACCAAACCACGATTGCGTCTGCTGAACAATGCGTGCGAAGAATCCAGCGTTCTTGCCCTGTCGCGCGTCTGAAGCGGTATCCAACCCTCTATTGGATGCATACGTCAGCCATGCAGCATATACCAGCACAACAGCCAAAAAGAGCCCAAGGAGAGGCTTCCAGGGAAATGCACGTCGCCTCTCGGTTGTCATGTCTGTGATGACCGAGGCTTTGAGTGGTGGGTTACGATGAGCTTCTTGTTCCGGATCCTCTTCACTGCTGCTTTTTACTGCATCAAAATGGGCAATGCATCCTGCGCGCAATTCGTTAAGATCTGTACGATATTCACGCTCAAGAATCGAAATAAATCCTAAGGCCTGTACTTTGATGAGACCCGTAAAATCCATTCGAAAGATTTTTTCAATGTTGTCGACCGACAAGCGTGTCTTGCGGCTAATACTCTCAAGGCTGTTCTCTTCAATAATCTCATTTGGTTGCATAACTCATCCTGTGTATCAATATGGCAGCAGCAGCGCTGACGTTGAGCGAATCAAAAGCATGGTGCATCGTGATCGAAACCGATGCATCAAGTTTTTGACGTGCTTTTTTTGATATCCCCTTCTCCTCGCTACCAAGAACGAGCGTACGACGAGGGGCAAAGGTGACCGATTCGATCGCCTGCCCTTCCATCGACGCACCGTAATGGCGAAACCCAACCTGAGTCAATTCATGTAGGATATCAAGGATATTGTGTTCGACCCGAAATGGCATATCCAACAAAGCCCCTGTGCTGGTACGTGCTACAGCCGCGAAGTTGAGCTGCCGCACCCCAGTGGCAATGATGCCATCCACCCCAAGTGCGTAGGCCGATCGAACGATCGCCCCAATATTGCCCGCATCCGTCAGGCCATCAAGAATGAGGACGAAATCGCCCTGCTTGATCTGAGACAGTGATGCCGGTTCAAACGGCGCCATCTCGACCAGAAGCCCCTGATGGTTGCCCCCTTTGCTCATCGCTTGAGCCCAGCGGTTTTCGAGAAACTTTATCCGATCGCGATAGCGATCATACAAGCCCTGAGGAACAATCCCTTTTTTGGCAATGTAGACTGTCTTGACGCGATCACCGTGTTGTTCCAGTGCATGCAGGCACACCTGTTTTCCATAAATAATCATGGAAGATTTTATCCAAATT
>CAZCAZ010000110.1:0-4502 GCA_964496735.1 uncultured Nitratifractor sp.
GCATCTCGTCTTTGAAGGCGACTTTTTCGGCTTCGGCGAGGAGGTCTTTGGCGCCTTGCTCTATGACGAGCTTGGAGAGTTGCTTGCCGAGGATTTTGGCCTCGGAGCGGGGGGCAGAGAGTTTGGCCTCTAGGATACGGGTGCCGTCGGGGAATCCAAGCATGGTTTGGACGTGGACCTGATCGCCTTCGATCGTGGCATTGACGGCGACCGGGGCGGAGCAGCCCGCACCGATGGCGGCGACGAAATCGCGCTCGATTTGGGTGCAGAGATAGGTGTCAGGGTCATTGAGGGCTTCGGCGACTTCACGTGCCAGCGGATTGCCAGAGACGATCTCGATCCCGAGTGCCGCCTGACCCATCGGAGGGATCATGAAGTCGAGTTTCTCGACATGAGGTATGTCCTCCAGAAGGTCGAGGCGATGGAGGCCGATGTAGGCGAGGATGATCGCATCGTATTGCCCTTCTGAGAGCTTACGTAAACGTGTGTTGACGTTGCCTCTGAGGTCACGAAGTACCACATCATCGCGCTGTTGGCTGACCTGCATCCGGCGGCGCAGGCTGGTAGTGCCCACGATGGCTCCTTTGGGGAGATCGGAAAGTGACGCGTATTTGTGGGACAAAAACACATCGCTCTGATCCTGCCGTTGGGTGATGGCAGAGAGCTCCAGTCCATCGGGAATATAGGTGGGGACATCTTTGAGTGAGTGGATCGCCATATCAGCCTCACCGGAGAGCATGGCATCTTCGAGCTCTTTGGTGAAGTGCCCTTTGCCGCCAATAAGCGCCAGAGGACGATCGGTGATCCGGTCGCCCTTGGAGGTCATCTTGTTGATCTGGACATTGATCTCAGGGAAAAGCTCCCCGATACGTGCTTCAATATGGTATGCTTGCCAGAGAGCAAGAGCGCTCTCGCGGGTAGCGATGGTGAGGGTTGGCTGGGTCACATGATTCCTTAGTGTCCGAGAATGGCAGATTTGTACTGAATGCGGCTGTTATCGAATTTTCCATCATAATATACAGTCGGCGTACCGCTGATCATCAGGTTGGTTCCTTTGAGTGAATCTGCCTTGACTGCATCTTTGATTTCAGCCTTATTGATCTCAGCCTCTGTAAGGTTGATACCAAACTGTTTTTTGGCTTCAGCCAAAATCTTGGTGGCGTTGGTCTCACGGTAATTGATCTTGAGTTTATACATTTTGAGTGCTTCATCGACCTTGCCCTGCTTCTGGAGGACTTCCATGATGCGCGTCAGGACATCTGAGACCGGATGGAGCTTCAATAGAGGCATATGGTAGTAGTAGAGAGCGAGCTTGGTGGGATTTTTCTTGACATCATCGATGATGCCCGGGACATCCTTGCGGCAAAATGGACAGTCGGGATCAGAAAAAATCACGAGTTTATGTGGGGCATTTTTGTCCCCATACAGCAAGTGAGCATCATCATAATAGGATGCGGGCATGTCAGGCTTCATCGTCCTGCGGTAGCTCTTTCCCGAAGTAGCATTGAACATATTTAATGTTGCCAAACCAGATTTTTCGTTGACAAAGATTGTCTCAGGAGCCTTGATCGATTTCTTTTGGTACGTCAAATCCATGACAACCATATAGGCCGTCCAATCAGAAGCCTGAGGCAGGGGTTTTTTAGCAATTATATTGACTTTGTTGACCGTGACCTGACGGTTGGTGACTACGCTTTTCTTGATAAATGTGTTAAGATCAAATCCTCCGGCACTAAGCGCGAGGCTCGTGGCGATCAGACTCATCGATAATTTCGACATCAATGACATCATCGTCTCCTTGGTGTTGATTAAATTTTGTATTCGGACGCATTGTAGCAAACAAACGTAAATAGAGCGAATATAGCAGCATAAGAATCCCAAATCCATCAGTCAGAACGCCCGGAACAATCAAAAGAATCGCTGCGAAGAGATATGAGAGTGCCGCATTTTGTGCATTGCGCATGTTGCTAAGATTTTGCATGTTCATGGACTGAAATGCATGCATCAGCGCATAGGGTGAAAGCTGGATCAATGCATACCCCAATACAGCCGAAGCAGTGATCCAGATCACGCTCAAGCCGAAGCCGAGCACCAGGCCAACCTTGAGAGAAACCAGCAATTCGGCCACAAAGAGCCCAAGGATCACGATGCCCATCTAAAGTCGTTTCATCACTTCATCAAACAGATCATCGACGGACACGTCACTGCGCTCCAGACCATCTCGAATGATGATTTCTGCCTGATTATCTGCTAACTTCTTGCCGATCACCACAGCCAGTGGAATGCCAATGAGCTCAAAATCACTCATTTTGGAGCCAAAACGCTCTGGACGATCATCGAGCAGAACCTCTACCCCTTCTGCCTTGAGTCGGGCATAGAGGGCTTCGCCTGCTTCACGTTCGTTGTCTTTTTTGACATTGGAGACGATGATCTCCACAGCAAACGGAGCGGTCGCGGGAGTCCATTTGCACCCGCGCTCATCATGGTGTTGTTCGATCACAGCTGCCAGCAGGCGACTGATACCGATCCCGTACGTGCCCATCTCATAAGGCTTGGCCTTGCCATTTTCATCCAAAAATGTTGCGCCCAATGGCTCGGAGTAGCGGGTACCGAGCTGGAAGATATGCCCCACTTCGATCCCTTTGGTGTGCGCAAGTTGGCCGCCACAGTGCACACAGACGTCGCCTGCACCCACAGCGATCAAATCAGCAAACGCCACGCTCACGTCCGGAACCTGCACTCCGATCGTGTGATACTCATCGCGGTTGGCGCCCATGATAAGATTGGCTTCGCCTTTGAGCTCGCGGTCAATACGAGAGAGTACCCCGTCTGGCAAACCGGCAAAACCCATATATCCCGGTGTCAGACCTGCAGCCCTCAACTCCTCTTCGCTCACATCAATCAACTCATTGGCTTCGACAGCATTGCACGCCTTGGTCTCTTCGAGCGCTTCATTGCCTCGGATGAAAAAGAGAGCGATCTTCTCCACGCCCTCATCGTAGAGTGCTTTTTTGGCGACGGCTTTGATGAGATGGTGTGCATCGATATGAAAAAAGTCTGCCAGGGCATCAATGGTCGTCACACCAGGGGTGTGAAAATCCGTGCGAGACATTTCGACTTTTTCGTCTTCATCGTAGGTTGGCGCAGGGCGTGGGGCACGCGTCGCAGCCTCAATGTTGGCCCCATAGCTACAAGACTCGCAGACAACAATCGTATCCTCACCACTCTCGGCCAATACCATAAACTCCTTGGAGCCGCTTCCTCCGATCGCACCGCTATCGGCATCCACAATCCGATAGTCCAGCCCCAATCGATCAAAAATACGCGAATAGGTCACTTCCATGAGATCAAACCCCTGCTTCATATCTTCGGTATCTTTGTGGAAGCTGTAGCCGTCTTTCATCAGGAATTCCCGCCCACGCATCAAGCCAAATCTCGGACGGATCTCATCGCGAAATTTGGTTTTGATCTGGTAGAGATTTAGTGGGAGCTGCTTGTAGCTCTTGACCGTATTGCGAACGAGGTTGACCATCATCTCTTCGTGCGTAGGGCCAAGGACAAAGTCATTCTCTTTGCGATCTTTGAAGCGCAGGAGTTCCTTGCCGTATTTCTCAAATCGTCCGCTCTCTTGCCAAAGGGTCGCAGGGGTCACAAAGGACAAATCGACCTCTTGGCATCCGGCAGCATCCAGCTCCTCTTTGGCGATGGCGCGCACCTTGTCGAGGACACGCTTGCCCAGAGGGAGAAAATTGTACAGACCACTCCCACCGACGTTTTGAATGTAGCCGCCTCGCAGCAAATAAATATGACTGGGCAAGGTTGCGTCGTTGGGGACTTCTTTGGTGGTGGGGATCAGCATATGAGAAAAGCGCATCAGTGTGCTCCTTTGTATTTTTTCGGATCGACATCATCGGTGGTGATACCAAACATGAGTTTGAGCGCCTCGATCGTTGTCGCACCATCACTCTCTTTGGAGATAGCACGGAGGTTTTTCGTCGGCTCATGAAGAAATTTGTCAAACACTTGCGTAATCATCCGCTTCATGTTGGCCTCATGGCCGGCAGGGACGAAGCCTTTGCGCACGGTGCGCTCGACTTCTGAGTCGATGACTTCATCGATGCGTAGGCGCAGTTGTTTGATCACCGGTTCGACTGAGAGGGCACGCAGCCAGAGGAAGAACTCCTCACGATAGCGACTCACTACTTCGCTTGCTTGCAAAGCCTGCTCTTGGCGCAGGGCGTGATTGTTTTTGGAGATGGCCTGCAGGTCATCAATGCGGTAGAGCGTGACATTTTCGTTTTCTACGGTATCGATATCCCGTGGCAACGCCATATCAAACCATAGGCGCTTGAGTTCAGGATCGGTCATCATGTCCGATGTAATGATCGGCTCAGGCGCTGCCGTCGCAGTAAACAACAGACGGTAGCGATTGATCACGGCTTTGAGGCGATCGAAGTCGGTCACTCGGGCATTTTCGCCCAATTCTTCAGCAAGCGTCTCGG
>CAZCAZ010000111.1:0-4417 GCA_964496735.1 uncultured Nitratifractor sp.
CAATTTCTTGTTTTTTCGCCGAATCCAAAGCCATAATGACCTCCTGATTGGTATTAATTTGGAGTGCCATTATACTCTGCAAAACTTCAAAAGAGATAAATGACCACGGTCGGTTTTAAGTATATTAGAGTAAAATACTCCTAATTAATTTCCATACATTCTTGAACCAAAAGGTACACCATGCTTCTCACCCGCGCCAGCGAATATGCCCTGCTTTCTCTGGACAAAATCCGTCAGGCCGATCGTCCCTTGGGTGCCGAACATTTGGCACGGGAGCTTTCAATACCCAAAAGCTTCTTGGCCAAAATCCTCCAGAGTCTTGCCAAGGAAAAAATCCTGGTCTCTCACCGCGGCGCCCATGGCGGTTTCGCCATCGATCGCGCCCTGGATACGATCTCAATCTACGACATTGTCTTGGCAGCCGAAGGGAAGGCTGCGACCGTGTTTGACTGCACGCAGTATGAAGAGAGCTGTCCTCATGGTATACCTGGAGATTGCGTCATTTCTCCATTTTTAACCCGCTTTCAAATGCGCATTGATCTTTTTTTACACGAACTAACCCTTGACCAAATTTTCACCAATCCAAAGAACCCCTCATGACACAACTCTACCATCTCTCTCACATCGATCTCGACGGCTACGGCTGTCAATACCTCACCCAAAAGGTTTTCAAAAACGGAGACTACTACAATGCCAACTATGGGCCAGAGGTCACCGCTCGCCTCGAAGAGATCATCGCCCAGATCGAGCGCGATCAATTCATGCACGGTGAGTCCTCAGAGCGCCTCATCCTCATAACAGATCTCAATCTCACTACAAAAGAAGCCCGATGGATCGAGCGAGAGGCTGCCCGTGTGGGTGCTGGATTGCAGCTCCTCGACCACCATGCTACCGGAGCAAAAACAGCCGAAAAGCATGCCGAATGGTACGCACTCGATACCAGTCGCTGTGCAACCCTGATCACCTATGATTGGCTCAAAAAACGGTATGACTTTGACTCAGAAGGGCTCAACAGTCGCATCGTCCAGACGATCAACGCCATCGATATTTGGCAAAGTCACGACGCCATGTTTGAGTACGGAAAAGTAGGCTTGGGGATGATCTCAGGAGCACGAGAGATCAACCGGGTTCTTTTTCCGGCTCAAGACCGTGAGTTCAAACTTGCGCTCATTGATGCCGCTCGCGAGCGAGCACACATGGATGAGGCTCCCATCGTACTGGATGACGATTTGCATGGGATCAAAAAAGCCTTTTTCTACGAGGATAAAAACGACACCAAGGACAACCTTGTGGCCGATTATATCACCCGCCTTCTCACTGACGACAAAACTCGCCTAAGTATCCGTTACGGTGAAGCCAAGGGTGTCCTCACCTACAGTGCCGGCAACACTTCCCTTATCGGCAATGCATTCCTGGTCGCCAATCCCGACTATGACTTCTACATGGATATCAACAGCCGAGGCAACTTCAGTCTGCGCAGCAACAACAAGCTTGACGTCTCCCAAATGGCCGCTACTATCGGCAACGGTGGCGGCCATCCCAATGCTGCCGGAGGAAAAATCAAAGAGTACAAAGATTCGTTTGTGTATGCCAAAATTCGTACCTTTGTCCAAGGGTACCTTGATGGGTTTGTCTCAGACTCTCACCCGTGACTCCATGGCCCGACCCAGTGACATCATGTCAATATTTTCCAGCTCCACGCCCGTGGGAACTCCTTGGGCTATTTTGGTAAAGAGCAAACCCCGATCCCCCAGCTTCTCTTCGATATAGAGTATCATTGTATCGGTTGCAATACTAGGAGGAAAAGCAAAGATCACCTCTTCGACCCCTTCGGTCTGATGCAACAAGTGTATGTCATCCATGTCCTCGATCTTGGAAATGACATAATACACGCCATCGTATTGGCCACTCTCTTCAATGCTCAAGATGTCTTTGGCACTTTGAACGATACAGAGCTTGCTGCGGTCACGGCCAATATCTGCACAAATCGAGCAGAGTTCATCTTCGCTCATGTTGTGACAATGGAGGCATTTATGGATATCATTGACCCCCTCTTCGATCGCATGCGCAAGCTTCACTCCAGAAAAACCATCCACCATGGCGATATGATATGCCAGTCGAATCGCGCTTTTTTTTCCAATTCCCGGCAAGGCATTGAACGCCTCGACAAGATTTTCAAACGGCTCGATTTTGTAGCGATTCATGCTGCACCATTTGCCATGCGTTCAAGCAATGCAGCCATAAAATGATAACTCTTATGCATCACAATCCACTACTTTCGTATAGTCAGCAATGGTTTTGATATACGCTATGACCTCTTGATGTACCGGATGGATGGCATAGCTCTCCAAAGCTTTTCGGTCCACAAGTCGTGCAATCAGAGCCATGTCCATCGCACGATCTTCCTGGGAAAAATTTATCCCAACTTCCAGGTCAATCAAACCATCAATCTGCCCAAGCATTGCTTCGATCTGCTTTTTAGCCTCTCGCGCATTGGCTGCCTTGTCCTCTGCTTTGAGTGCGAAAAATACAATGTGTGTCACCATGACCATTTCCTTCCAAAACTTTGGGCGAATTATACTACAAATATGGTAGAATTCGCCCAAAGAAAAATCTCAAAGGATGGTGCCGACAATAGGCTCTGTCCACACAGCAAACAAGGTACACCCATGCAATCAATGGACTATTACGAAATTCTACAAATCAGTCGTGATGCAAGCGGCGCAGAAATCAAAAAAGCTTATCGAAAACTGGCCGTTCAGTATCATCCAGACAAAAACCCAGGCGACACTGAAGCCGAAGAGACCTTTAAACACATCAATGAAGCATACGAAGTACTCAGCAAAGACGACAAGCGTCAACTCTACGATCGCTACGGCAAAGAAGGGCTAGAGCGACAAGGCGGTGGTTTTCACGCCAACAGCATGGATGATGTCATGGACATATTTAACTCCATGTTTGGTGGTGGATTTGGCGGAGGAGGCGGTGGTCGCCGACGTGATCCTTCGGCAAAATACGCACTCGACTTCGAAATAGAGTTGCGTTTGGATTTCAATGAAGCCGTCTTTGGAGTCAAAAAAGAGATCGACATTGCCTACAAAATCCCATGCAATGCCTGCGAAGGTACCGGAGCAGAGGGAGGCAAGATGGCCACATGCCCCACTTGCGGTGGCCAGGGTCAAGTGGTCATGCGTCAAGGGTTTATGACTTTTGCCCAAGAGTGCCCTCAATGTCATGGGGCAGGCCAATCTGCTACAACCAAGTGCGCGAGCTGTCATGGAAAGGGCTATGAAAACAAAGAGCAAACCGTCACTGTTGATATCCCCGCCGGTGTCGACACAGGCAATCGCCTGCGTGCCCAAGGTTACGGCAATGAAGACCGTCATGGGCGACGCGGAGATCTCTATATCACATTTTTTGTCGAGGAGGATGAGCACTTCATCCGTGAGGGAAATGATATCCTCATCGAGGTGCCTGTATTTTTTACCCAATGTGTTTTGGGTCAGACCATTACTATCCCCTCTCTACGCGGAGAACTGGAACTCAACCTCAAGCCGGGCACTCGCGATCGAGAACAATTTGTATTCAACAGTGAGGGTGTTGCTGATGTTCATAGCGGGCGCAAGGGACGACTCGTCGCTCAAGTCAAAATGATACTCCCCAAAAAACTAGACAACGAACAGCGCGAGCAGCTTCTCAAGCTCCAAGAGAGTTTTGGTATCGAGAGTCATCCACATACTGGGACATTCGAAGGGGTATTTAAACGAGTAACATCATGGTTTGGGAAAGAAAAGTAGGAAATCGGGGAGAAGACTAAGAAGTCTGAAGCGCGCATGGCGCTTCATAAAGAGGCGTGCGTGTTAGGCAACAGCGTCTTTGATGGTTTTACCAAATTTAAATTTTGGAGCAGTGTGCGCTGCTTTTTTGTATGTTCTGTCGGTACCAGGAATTTTTCCCTCTTTGGCTGCAATATCTGCGGTAGAAAATGTGCCAAAACCTACGAGAGCAACGCTCTCTTTTTTGACCAAGGCTGCTGTGATCGCATCGGTGAAAGCCTTAACTGCTTTTTCTGCTGCAGCTTTGCTATCGTAGCCACCCTTCTCTATTACCAACTCAACAAACTCTGCTTTTGTCATACACTTGTCCTTTTTTTGTTGTTATTAACTCAAAAACGCAAAAACATTCTTGCAAATTTAGGTTAAGTAGATTCATTGATCCTTATCTGAGACTTGAATACGGTCTTGATATTGATCAAATCGCACGTAATTCTAGAGTAACTTAGCTTTTAGTTTCCTTTGAATTGTATAATTTTTCTACAATACTATAAATATTTTAACACAATTATTGATTAATTTTCAGTAAATTAGGAAATAGAAGTAGTACTTCTTAGTAAATAGTTCGAATTAGGATAAATGAA
>CAZCAZ010000112.1:0-4404 GCA_964496735.1 uncultured Nitratifractor sp.
CAGGGAACGCACCGAAGTAGATCGCATCACCGGCTGGGGGTTTTAGGGTTTGGTTGCTGGGATGTTCTGCACTGCATGAGAAGAAAAAAATGGCCAAAAACAGCGCAAAAAAGGTCGTTTTATTCATAGTGACTCCTTGGAAAATATCTTTTGTAGTACAAGGTGTTAGCTCTGATTATTTGCCCAGTGGATTGTCTGAGCGTTTTTTGGCTTTTCGTTTTTCGTAGGTTTTGTTGGAGGGATTGGCTGGGTCAGAAAATAGGAACTCTCCGTGCAACACGCAGCCGTTTTGTCCAGGCATGCATGTTGTTTCCAGCAGACGACACCATTCGGTGATTTCACCATTTTTTGTCAAATGTTGACAGCCCCATCCGGTGCTCACTTTTTGTCTCCATTGTAAAAATACTGCTGGGCTTCGGCTTTGGTTGCAAAAGGAACAACAGGATATTCAATCTCCTCGTACGTCACCGTATACACCTCATCCGCACGGCTCTTGGCATAGGTCAATGCAATCTGCAATGCCAGAGCGATCTCGGTATCAGTCGCCTTCGCCTCCAGCAATGAAAAAGGCCCTGGGACACCCAGGCGAATCGGACGGTAGTCGGGGTTCTCTACCTTCTCCAGAGCCTCATTGTCCTCCTGATGCCGGCCAACGACAAGCTTGGCTCCATCAGGCAGACGGAAATGACGACCAAACTTGAGCAGGTCAATGTCTGCCACTTCCAACTCATCGTGTGCAACAAATTCTCGAAGCTTGGCACTAAAGGCTGGATCGGTCAGCAGGCATCCGCCGCCGGGGCTCTCATAATCGTCCCAGCCATACGCTGCCGCCAGCGCCAGCTGCCGATCCCGTGCCCGACCGGAAATGTCCAGCAAAGCATCTCGATCAACCCAACCATTGATCTCCGGCGTGGTGGGCTCCATAAGCTTGGCTGAGAGGGGGCGCAGGATAAGCTTCTCCTCTTTGTCGCCGGCAAGTTTGCTCACCTGCTTGAGCGCATCGGCTCTCTGGCTCATCGGACGCTGGCCAACCACTTCACCAGTGACAAGAAATGATGCACCGACATCCTCCATCATTTTGCGTGCGATTTTGAACATGTAGCCATGGCAGTCAATGCAGGGGTTGAAGTTTTTGCCGTATCCATACACGGGGTCAAAAAGAATATCTTGGATGTACTCCTCACGCACATCGGCCATGAGAAAGTCTGCTCCGGCCATTGCCGCACGTTTGGCCAGGGCATCAGTGATATCATGAGTGCTGCCAAAACCGGTCTTGACATACAGCGCTGTCACGTCGATCCCTTGATCGGTCATGAGCTTGATCGACAACATGCTGTCTAAGCCGCCGCTAAAAAGTGAAATTGCTCGCATAGGGTATGAGTTCTCCTCGTTTAAGTTTGGGGATGATGTCTTTTTGGATCTTGTTGCGAATGAAGCTTTTCTTGTCGTACGGGATATTGGGGTCGCGCATCACCTGCTGGAAGCGCTGACGATAGTAATGCTCCAGTTGCTTCAGCAGTGCAGAGCGCAACTCCTCCTCGTCGAGGGTCGGGATGCGATCGTTCATGCTCAGGTGCAGGACCGCCGGGTGCTCCATCTCACCACGCAAAATCGCCTCCATGGCTTCTCGATATCCCCGCACCATGTCGATCCCGATCACGTCCATCACCTCATCCACAAGGCGAGGCTGATCAATGAGCGTACGCAAAATACTCTGCCACTCTGGGTCTTCCTGTGGCTGGGCACTTTGCTCAAAGCGTTGGCGCACCGTGCTGTTGTCCCGATTCTTCCCAAACAATCCCGGTGAAACCCCCAGCTGCGTCGCGGCCAGCGGGATAAATGTCTCCTGCATCAGCGGCGTCAAGCTGCCAAGATAGGTACGCATCTCTCCAAATGCTGCCTCTTTCTGGGTCGGATTGGCCAAATCATACATCCCGGCGATCTGCTCCAGGACAAAAGGGATCAGCGGCTTGGCACCCCGAAGCAGACTATCAACCCGCTCCGCTGCTCCCGCCGCGATCATATCAGCCGGATCTTGGCCGTCAGGAAAGAGCACAACCCCACCATCAAAACTGTGCGCAGAGAGGAGACGTGCCGCCTTGAGCGCCGCTGCAACCCCGGCTTTGTCACCATCATAGGCGAGAACTACACGCGGCTCCCCCTTGTGCAGCAAGGGCAAATGCTCGGCGGTCAGTGCTGTCCCCAGCGTCGCCACCGCCGTGGTAAATCCTGCTTGATGGAACATGATCACATCGAGGTAGCCTTCGCAGACGATGAGCTCTTTTTTCTTGTAAATATCTTCTTTGGCACGATGGTAGCCATAGAGCAGACGTGATTTGTTAAAGAGCTTGGTCTGAGGAGAGTTGATATACTTGGCTGGATGATTGGATGTCGTCCGCCCTCCAAATCCTACTATGGCTCCACCAGGCGCATAGATGGGGAAGGTGATCCGCTGATGGAGTCGGGCATAATAGTCTCCCCGTTCTCCTCGAGCAATGACTCCGGCCTCTTCGACTTTGGGCATCGGCAGGGACTGAGAATTCAAAAACCCCATTACCGCCCCAGCATCAGGGACATAGCCCACGCCAAATGCCTCGACAGAGGCCTGAGAAATCCCCCGATCATAGAGGTATTTTTGAGACTCTTGATGATGAGAAAGATTGGATTGGTACCATTTTTGTACGATCTCAAGGATGCGTTTGGCATCACTGTAGTCGCTGCTTCCTCGTGTGTATTGCAGAGAAAAATTGTACATCGAGGCCAGTTTTTCGATCGACTCGGGATACGTCAATTTCTCAATCTCCATGACAAACTTAATCGCATCCCCACCCACACCGCAGCCAAAACAGTGATAAAACTGCTTGGTAGGGCTCACGACAAAGCTCGGTGTTTTTTCTCCGTGAAACGGGCAGTTGGCCTTGAAGCTCGCTCCGGCCTTTTTGAGCTCGACGTAGTTGCCGATCACATCAACAATATCAATGGTGGACTTGAGCTGGTCGATCGATCCGTTATCTATCATGGAGGGATTATACCCAAAATCGCTATAATCACATCAAAAAACGGGAGCATGCTGTGGCCAAAAAGAAAATCACACTCTATTCCGATGGTTCGAGTCTAGGCAACCCAGGCCCCGGTGGATACGGCGGGATCCTTGACTATCAGGGCACACGCAAAGAATTCAGCGGTGGCGAGCCCCACACCACCAACAACCGCATGGAATTGCGCGGGGTGATCGAGGGGCTTAAGCTTCTCAAAGAACCCTGTGATGTCACCGTTGTCAGTGACAGCAGCTATGTCACCAAAGCTATCAACGAATGGCTCCCCGGCTGGATCAAAAAAGATTTCAAAAAGGTCAAAAACCCTGATCTATGGCGCGAATATCTCGAAGTCTCTGCCTCACATACTGTCTTTGGTCAATGGGTACGCGGCCACAACGGCCATGCCGAAAATGAACGCTGTGATGATTTGGCGCGCGAGGAAGCCGAGCGATTCAGAAACAGAGAATAACCTCCATCACAGCAACCCCTCATCCGAAAAACTAAAATACCCCTCTTTGGTCAGAATCACATGATCCAGCAAGTCGATCCCTACGAGGCGGGCAACCTCCTGGAGGCGTTGAGTGATGGACAGGTCGGGGCGACTGGCTTCGAGTGTACCGCTGGGGTGGTTGTGGGCGATAATGATTCCGGCAGCTCGGTCACTGATCGCCAATGAAAATACTTCTCGAGGGTGCACCAGCGACTGATTGAGCGTCCCGATAAAGACCACGTGGGTGTTGATGATGTGGGATGCACCATCGAGAGTGAGGAGGATGAAGTGCTCCTGCCTGCGGCTCGCATAGGCATGAAGCTCTTCACGGACATACCGAGCATCGGTGATACGACGATGAGATCGCGGGGCAATGTAGCGACGGCTCAGCTCGATAGCAGCGAGGACTTGCGAAGCTTTCGCCTGCCCCATGCCGTGGACAGCACAGAGCCTCTCCAGTGTCAAGCCCTCCAGTCCCTGATCCATCACCCCCACGATCTCTCGTGCTAGCTTGCGGACATCCTTGCCTCGTACACCTGAGCCGAGCAGTACCGCCATGAGTTCTTCGTTTTTGAGTGCGTGCGTACCCCGTGCCACTAATTTCTCTCTTGGTTTGTCATCTTTGTAGAGTTCATGGATTGTTTTCATGGGAGTATTGTAATCTTCTTTGCGGATTAGGTTCAAAAATATGTCATATTGTCATATTTCTATCTGGAGGGGATCTTTTGGTATAATAGCTTTTCATATATGAAAAAGGATTCATCCATGAATGACCACAAACAACTTGAAGACCGGTTAGGGTATCGGTTCGAGAATGAGCGGTTGATTATTGAGGCTTTGACACACAAAAGTTACAAAAAGCCTTACAATAATGAG
>CAZCAZ010000113.1:0-4363 GCA_964496735.1 uncultured Nitratifractor sp.
TCTCACAAGGCATCCTCGTCAAGATCCAAAACGGAAAATACCAACTCGATCAGCGACGCCTGGATACGCTGAGTGAGCAAGCCGACAGCTAGCACTGCAAGGGACGCCCTGCTCTCACTCGCTGGGCTTAATGGTCAAAACCTTCCCGCTGTATCCTGCTTTTTTAATCGCTTTGAGCACCTGCGTGATATTCAGGTCATTTTGAAACGTCACCGTAGCTTGATGGGTATTGAGCTTGACTTTGGCGCGAAGGACGCCGGGGGTTTTTTTCAAGCTGTGTTTGATTGCGTGGGTGCAAAGCGGGCAGGTCATACCGTCGATATCTATCACGGCGATTTTGTCTGCGTGTGTCGCCATGACTGCAGCCATCATGGCTGGAATAATGTATTTCATGTTTGCTCCTTTAGTCCATGGGTATGAGATAATTGACCCACCACGGATAGGTCACCAGGATCGTCACAAACAGCGTGCCGATCCCAAGATACAGTAGATAGTTTTTGCACAAGACCGTCGAGCAGGTCACCTTGTGTCGGCGTTTGCGTATGTAGTCGATCCATAGCCATCCGACCACCACGATCGACCCGAGGCTAAACCAGTCATGATACGGTGCAAAATAACTCAAAAAGCCCAACGACCCCGCACTCATACCAAACAACAAAAACAAAAGCGGCCCCAAACAACACGTGCTAGCCAAGATCGCCGAGACAATCCCACTGAACATCAAGACATAAAAACGCCGGTCGTCTTTTTTTTGCTCAAGCAGCTCAGCTACCATCGGATCGACTTCACCACTGGGATCAATGCCGCACTCATAGCCCTTGACAATAGTGAGAATGACGTGGTTGATCCCCAGTTTTTTTTCTTCACAAAACAAGCCCTGGGATGCGGCGAACTTTTTGACATTCTGGATCGACGAATAGGTATTGAGCTCGACATCCAATATCCCTTCGTCAAACTCCTCTAGTGCCTCTTTTGTCTGGATGACCGGTGTAGGACAGGCCATATTTTGACAATCAAGCTTGTGACTACTCACGGCTGCACAATCTCCTGAGACGTGATGCGGTATGCGAAGGAGCTGGGCGTATAATAATCCAGCACATCGTCCTCAATCTCGCCATAGGGATACCCCAGCATATTGATGGGATACTGCTCAGGCTTGGGGCTGAGGACAAAATCCCGTCCCCAGTTGAATCCGACCCAGTTCATCTCCCAGCTATGGAGATAGCGCTGCTTGAGTGTTTGAACACGTGGTTTTTCGTGCGTGAGTTTTTCGACCAATTCAAGCTTGGTGATGTCGGCCGGATCAGCAGGAATCCAACCCGCACCGGGAATCAGGTATTCCGTACGGCAATGCTGCCATGTGCTGATATCGGCCATACCGTGCTCATCCGATTTGCCAAGAGCTGCAGAAAAGTGCGACTTCCCAAGGCGGATACCAAACACCTCACGAGCCGGAACACCTACTGCACGCACCAATGCCACAAACAATGAGCTAATATCGGTACACTTCCCTCCGAAATAACCACTCTGGATCATCTTGCCTGCATCGCCGACTCCGCAGCCGATGACTTTGGGGTCGCGAAAGGTCACTTCGGTCACCCAGTTGTAAATCCTGCGTACTTTTTCAAAACGATCCGTGACACCTCGGGTGAGCTCCTCGGCTTTGGCCTTGATTCGGCCATTGGTCGGGATATGAGCCGTCGGCTCCAAAAAAAGCTTCGCCGCATCAGGAATCGGCAGATTTTTCTGGCTGGCCGCCTCAATGGTCTTGATCGGCACCGATCGGTACTGGGTTTGGATGTCCATCTCGATGTGCAGGGTTTTGGGCTGCT
Organism: uncultured Nitratifractor sp.; assembly: GCA_964496735.1. Lineage (GTDB taxonomy): Bacteria > Campylobacterota > Campylobacteria > Campylobacterales > Sulfurovaceae > S017-3. The sequence goes on from CAZCAZ010000113.1 coordinate 1,833, forward strand.
TTCCCTTGTGCCACGATGCATAAAAGATAGGGGCATTGTAGGCATTGTCCTGATTGAGATTGAAGGAATCGTATGTCCCCTTGAATGTCAAATTTTTGACTTGTTGCCAGGGGGTATTATAAGGGACGGGATTCCATAGTCGAGCGGGAAAAGCTGGATCATCCCCATGGAGCGTGAAATCATAAACCACATGAAAGCGCCGCACAGGGTGCTCGTCGCTACCGAGAACATCCGATGGGGTATTTGCCGCCATCATAGCCACAGTGGCACCAAAAAACAACGAGACAACAAAAGATTTTTTGTGCATGAAAAACTCCTAATAAAATTGTGCCGGGGCAGACCCAAGCATATTGATATGGAGAGCAACAAAAGAGTGGGGAGCGTCGTGCTCACGGTTCTTGTGTATCCGAACCTCGGATCTTACCGCCAAAACAATGGAGCCATTTTATCCAAAAAAATATAAAACACTGATACAATACGCACCACCAATTATGGAGAAGATATTATGGACAACAGCGCCAAACTGACCAAATACGTCAAAGCTGCTGGTTGAGCTGCCAAGTTGGGTCCGGCGGACCTTTCACATGCCTTGGATGGCCTCGCAAGCGATGACGCCCGCATTTTGGTGGGCATCGGAACACAGGACGATGCCGCGGTTTTTGCCTTGGATGCGGATCGTGCTTTGGTACAAACCCTTGATGTCATTACTCCCGTCGTTGACGACCCTTTTGTCTACGGACAAATCGCAGCGGCCAACAGCCTGAGTGATATTTTTGCCATGGGTGCCGAGGTGATGACTGCCATGAATATCGTGGGCTTTGATGGGTGCCACCACTCCCCAGAAGTCCTTCGAGAGATCCTTGCCGGGGGCGCTGACAAGGTACGGGAATGCGGCGGTGTGCTCGTCGGAGGCCACACCATCGACGCACCAGAAATGACCTATGGGCTCAGCGTCACCGGCATAGTGCACCCGCAACGCATTTACCGCAACAACACCCTCCGGGTTGGCGATGTACTGGTTCTGACCAAACCCATTGGCATGGGAGTCATGAGCACCGCCATCAAAGCGGACATGGTCGCGACCGATCGCATCCCGCAAATCGCGGCGATTCTCGCCCAACTCAACCACCGTGCTTCGCAAATCATGCAGCGGTTTGACGTCAGTGCCTGCACGGATGTGACGGGATTTGGCTTGGCGGGACATGCGCTGGAGATGGCCGACGATCGCGTGAGCATTGCTTTTGAGTTTGATGCCTTGCCGCTGATACCCGAGGCGATTGACTTGGCAGCAATGGGTATTATTCCCGAAGGGACATACAACAACCAAACCCACGTCCAGTCTCACACCCAGTGGAAAGACGAGCCGGATGATTCCATCCTCTTTTACGATGCTCAGACATCCGGCGGCCTGCTGATCGCTGTCCGCGAACAGGACGCATCGGCGTTGACGCTGGCATTGATCGATGCCGGGTACGCACACAGCACTGTTGTCGGTCACGTATTGCCAAAGGGGGACTTCCCTTTGGTTGTTTTATGATGGCCTTTTGGCTTTAGAAGGAATTAAAATGAAAAAATTAATTGATAAGTATATCGACAAGGATATAGAAGTTGCACCCCGCACTTCCTCACAATGCGCGAAGTTAAAGTGGCAACACCAAGCTGTAAGATCTTTTGTCTCTGCCAAAACCCTAATTGCGGCATTCAGCATGTTGGCATTGCTTGGATGCGCCCCACTTGAAGATTCAAACACTCAAGAGACAGACGCTCCTGACCTTGTAGGAAATGTGGTCAGTGTACACGACGGCGACACCATTACAATGCTCGATGCCGAGAAAAAACAACACAAAATCCGATTGACATGCATAGATGCACCTGAGAGCAACCAAGACTTTGGCACACGCTCGAAACAAACACTCAGCTCAATGACATACAAAAAAGACGTATCGATCGATATCGAGACTACTGACCGGTATGGACGCGCTGTAGGTTTTGTAAACATTGGAGACAGGATAGCCAATCTTGAGCAGGTCAAACAGGGCATGGCGTGGGTCTATCGTAAGTATTGTAAGCAATGTGCTTACTATGAAGCAGAGCGAATCGCACGCGACAACCGTTTGGGACTATGGTCTCAATACAACCCCGTTCCACCTTGGGAGTTTCGCAAAGACCCCGTCGGTTCCAAAAATATCGACTGGAGCGGCCTGTACTACGACACCTGCCCCACAGACAACAGTGGCGAAGGGGAAAACTCCGGCAGTTACCAATGCGAAACAAAGCACTATTGCTCTCAGATGGAGAGTTGTGATGAGGCACAATACTTCTATAAACAGTGCGGGGAAAGTCAGCTAGACAGAGACAAAGACGGTATCCCCTGTGAAAGTCTTTGTTTGTAGCATCTGCAATCTGCTAGAACATTTTACCGATCTTTTTTATAAATAACTAACTTTTATGCTAGATAATATTGGTGTGTATAACCAAAAGGTACAAAAGGAGATCAAATGAGCACCCCAGTCGGTGTTGTCGCTATGGCT
>CAZCAZ010000114.1:0-4255 GCA_964496735.1 uncultured Nitratifractor sp.
ATGCTCAGGCCTACCTGATCAGTCCGCCGACAGAGGATCATGCCGTGCTGCGTGAGTTGGTAGAGCATATTGATCCCTCGGTCATCCGTCGGGAGGATGCCAATCTCACCGCTGCCGTGGCGGCTGCGGTGATGCTGCTGCCCGATAGTGCTGACAAGTATATGCTTCTTTTGACAGCAGGAGGGGCAGAGCATGATCTCTCACGCACGATAGACCAGGCACGGCAGGATCACGTCGCTGTCTCGATCTATGGCATCGGTACCGAGCGGGGCGGCACGATCCCCGAGGGGAAAGGTCTTGTACGCAAGGCGGATGGCACTCCTGTCCTCTCTCAGCTCAATCCGGCATTGACCGATCTGGCCGCTGCATCAGGAGGGCTGTATCTCCCCTGGGATGCGTCCGGTGCCCTCGGTGCCTTGTCGTCGGATTTGCGGCACAGAGCATCCGTGGTGACGCAGCAGATCCAATACCATCCGTCGATTCTGGCCATGATCGCGGCAGCAATGGCGTTGCTTCTGATTGCTTTGATTCCTCTGCAAGTGGGGAGGCGACGATGAGAATTTTCTTTGTATTTGTTTTGCTTGCCACCCTGTCACAGGCTGGGTGGCTGGAGAGTTGGCATCGCTATCAGGGGCAGCAGGCGATCGGTCATCACCGATGGAAGCAGGCACTCGAAACGTACCGCCAGATCGATCAACCCGATGATGCCACCCGCTACACGATGGCCAATCTCCATTACCGTCTCGGGCAGTATGCACAGGCGATGGCACTTTATGCCAGTGTGCACGATCCCAAATTCGCCTATCGCTGCCTGCACAATCTCGGCAACTGTGCCATGCAGACTGGAGATATTGCCCGTGCGGTGGCTCTGTATCAGGCGGCATTGCGGCTTCACTCCTCCCAGCGGAGCCGTCACAATCTGGCTCTGGCACAGGCATGGCTCAAGCACCAGGCCAAAATCGGTGCCGCGTGTACCACCAATATCCTCCCGCGCCGCCGAAGTCGAAAAGAGGGGCAGGCCAATCTCGACGACAATATCACCAGCGATGAAGGGAAGTGGAATGAGAATAACCGTAGCATTGTCCGTGCCGACAATGGGGTTGATGCCCATACGGTGACAGCGTCCGGTATAGCTGAGATCACTCGGTTTGCCCCCAAGCAAAGCGTGATCGAAGTGACGCAGCCTCAACCCATGAGCCCGCGTGAAGAGGCCAAATGGGATCGTGCCCTCGCCGATCGTCCTGTCAAAACCCTTTTGATCCCTCTCGATCTTCCTCCAAGGAGTCAACCATGAAATACCTTTTGAGGTGGATCATACTGATCAGCCTCTTTGCCGTTACCCTTCAGGCCGAGACCCGACTGACGTTAAGCCTCTCCGATTCGTCGCCGTATGTCGGAGAGCCGATCCTGGCGACCTATACGTTGCGCAGCGATCATCCTATAGGTGGTCGTGATCCCTTTGAGGTAAAATTTCCTGGGTGGTGGAGTGCCCCAATGGAAGAGGGGAATGTTAGCGATGATGGCCGCACCATCCGCTGGGTTTATCGCCTCTCTCCGCAACATAGCGGCACACTGCTTCTCCCCGCGCAGTCATTGGCAACGACCCATATGGATCCCAAAACATATGCTGTAACCCGTGCCTTGCATCACACATCGGATCAGAGGATAGATGTACGGACGCTCCCGACCGGTGTTTCGATTGTTGGAGATTTTCAACTGCATGAAACCATCGAACACAACAGCACAGAGCCCAACATGCCTGCCGTATTGACTGTAACCGTTGAAGGAGAGGGCAACATTGACGATATGCCACCTTTTGATCTCAATCTCACTGAAGCGCTCGTCCTCGCTTCCAAACCCGAACGGAGCTATACGAGAAAAAAAGGAAAACTCCATGCTTTTTTTCGTCAGAGGTTGACCATAGTTTCAGGGTACAGTATGACAATTTTACCGCTGAGTCTGACGCTTTTTAACCCCAATACTCAGTTGGTAGAAATCCTCAAGAGCGCTCCGTTTCATATCAAGGTCACAGAAAAAAGTATGGAATCCAATACTGGATGGCTACTTTGGCTTGTTGGTTTGGGTGCTTTTTCTATGGGCATATCGGTGGTATGGCTGTGGAGTAAGCGTCCTCGATCTGGATCCACGCAGTTGCCATTAGCAAAAAAACTTCGAGCGGCACGAAATGACAAGGAACTCTACCATGTCCTGCTCCCCTATGCTGACAATCAGCGTATCCGACCGTTCTTGCGAAAGCTGGAGGCCAATATTTTCAAAGGAAGCAAAGAGAAGATTGATCGAAAAATGATCAAGAAAATTCTTAAAAATCTATAAAAATCATCTTGCTTCAAAAGGTAACAATCCTCCTTATCTTTCGGATTATTGCACCCTATTCAAACGCCCGTAACCCAATCTAAGCTATCCTACTGCAGTGAATTTCACTTAATTTTCAGTTATCAAAAAGGGGAAACAGATGTCGAGTCTGATGAAAGCTCCAGCTGACACACCTGTATGGGTTAGCGAAGAGCGATGCAAAGCGTGCGATAAATGTGTAGCCGTTTGCCCGGCCGGGGTTTTGTCAATGGAGTTGAATCCAAAAACTGTCTTGGGAGCTATGATTACCGTCGTGACGCCTGATGCATGTATCGGATGCAACGAATGCGAATTGGCATGTCCTGATTTTGCGATCTATGTTGCCGATAAAAAAGAGTTTAAATTTGCCAAATTGACCGATCAGGCCAAGGCACGTGCTGAAGCAATTACGGCCAACAATTATATGAAACTTGCTTAAGGAGTAGGGATGAGTACAAGAGAAGTGATTATGAACGGCAATGAACTGTCTGCCCATGCAGCAGTCGATGCCGGATGTAAATTTTTTGCAGGATACCCCCTGACGCCTTCAAGTGAGATCATGCACGTGGTGTCGGATCTATTGCCTGCTATTGGCGGAGCCGCGATTCAAATGGAAGACGAGATTGCAGGTGTTGCGGCTGCTATCGGTGCCGGAATGTCGGGTGTTCGCGCCTTGACAGCTACGTCGGGTCCTGGTATTTCGCTCAAGGCCGAAAACCTTGGTCTTGCACAGATGACTGAGGTGCCGCTTGTTGTGATCAACGTCATGCGGGGCGGCCCTTCAACGGGTCTGCCAACCCGTGTTGCCCAAGGGGATGTCGCTCAGGCAAAAAACCCCAGCCATGGTGACTATAAATCCATCACCGTCTGTGCTGGAAACCTTGAAGAGTGCTACACAGAAACGGTTCGTGCTTTCAACCTTGCCGATCGTTTCATGCAGCCGGTCTTTGTTTTGCTTGACGAAACACTCGGTCACATGGTTGCCAAGGCGACCTTGCCACCCCTAGAAGATGTCCAATCTGGCATCGTCCTACGCAAGACATTTGATGGGGCACCTGAGGACTATTTGCCGTACGGAGCCGAGCAGGATCAGCCAGCCGTGCTCAACCCAATGTTTGAGGGTTATCGCTATCACTACACCGGCCTGCATCATGGGCCTGATGGTTTCCCCACCGAAGAGATCGAAACTTGCCGCTTGTTGATCGACCGTCTTTTCAACAAAGTAGAAGCGCACAAAGAGGAGATCGAATCCAACGAAGAATTTATGCTTGACGATGCCGATATTCTCTTGATTGGCTATGGTTCAGCATCCTTGGCGATCAAGGAAGCGATCAAAACCTTGCGTGATGAGCATGGAATCAAAGCAGGCCTCTTCCGTCCTATTACTCTCTGGCCATCTCCCGAGGATCGTCTGTATGAGCTGGGACAGAAATTTGACAAAGTCCTCTCAGTTGAGCTTAACCAAGGGCAATACCTCGAAGAGATTCAGCGCAGCATGGGTCGTCGTGACATTGAGAAGCTGACCAAGACCAACGGTCGCCCCTTCTCTCCGTCTGATATTATCGAAAAAGTAAAGGAGCTCTAAGATGGCATTTAATTACGACAAATACCTCAGAACAGAAAAAATGCCCACCTTGTGGTGCTGGGGATGTGGTGACGGCGTTATTCTCAAGTCCTTCATCCGTGCTATCGACAAACTCGGATGGGACAAAAACGACATTGCTCTTGTGTCGGGGATTGGCTGTAGTGGCCGCTTTTCCTCCTATGTGGACATGAACACAGTGCATACGACGCATGGACGTACCATTGCTTTTGCGACTGGGATCAAGCTGGCCAATCCGGACAAACACGTCATCTGTGTCACCGGCGATGGCGACGGTCTGGCGATCGGCGGTAACCACAC
>CAZCAZ010000115.1:0-4115 GCA_964496735.1 uncultured Nitratifractor sp.
GTAGAAATTGTGCTATCCCTTGGGACATAGGAGATCCTTTTGATTAAAATTAGCAGACATTTTACCACTTCACCTCTAACAGCAGGCTTTTTGATCTCCCTGCTCTCGTCAGTGTGGCTGTATGGGGCATGGGCAGGCGTGGAGTGGCGCGGACTCAACACGGCTACCGGTCTCCTCTTTTTTTATGCATTGATGGCCACAGGTCGTATCACATGGTTTTGGGCCGGTTTTTTCATCGGGCTTTTTTGGTTTTGGTGGATTGCGGTGAGTTTTGTCTATTATCATATGGGGTGGGCTATCCCCATTGCGCTCATTGTTGTCGGGTTGATGTACGGGGGGATGTTTTGGCTGATGGCATGGGTGGCCGATAAGATCACACGAATCTTCTTGCATTATGGTGTGCCGCGGCACACCTTGCACGGGTTGCGCAAAAATATTCCCCTTGCTCCCTACCCCCTGCTCCCTGCTTTGATCCTCAAAAGTTTTGCACTTTTGGCTGCCAGCTACCTTCACCCATTTGGCTTTGATTGGTTCAAACCTGAACTGCTCTTTGTTTCGAGCTATCTTGGTATCCAGAAGTGGCAGTTGGCCATCATACTTTTGGCCATCGCTCTGACACAGTGGCATAACCGACCGCTTTGGCTCTTGCTGGTGGTTCTGGCATATTCACCGATACAGGTTCAGTCCCTCCCAGACGACCCCCAGCACACAATCAAGTTAGTTGCAACCAATACAACCATCGCCGAGAAGTGGAATCCGGACAAAACACCTGTACACATCCAGCAAGCTCTGGATGCTATCGACGTGGCCATCGCATCACACTATCCGGTCGTTGTCTTGCCCGAATCGGTTTTTCCATTTTTCCTCAATCGCCGTCCGACCATCCTCGGCAAGCTTATCGCTCGCTCTCAAAAAATTGACATCATCATCGGAGCCCTCTATTGGGATCACGGCATCCACCGTAACAGCACCTACCATTTTCATCAGGGACGCTATGCGGTCGCCAACAAAGTTATCTTGGTTCCTTTCGGCGAAGCCAACCCTCTCCCCGACTGGGCAGGAAAGTGGATCAATCAAATCTTTTTTGATGGATCGGTCGATTATGCCGCTTCCCCCCAGCCCACCGACTGGACAGTGCGAGGCGATACATACCGCAACGCCATCTGCTACGAAGCAACCAGCGAGCGCCTCTACGAAGGGCACCCAACGAGGATGATTCTCACCAGCAGCAATGCATGGTTTGTCCCCTCGATCGAACCGACATTTCAACGTCTGCTTCTGTCTTATTATGTTCGCAAGTACGGTACGACGATTTACCATGCGGCCAATATGAGTCAACCCTACATACTCCGAAGGAAACGCCCGTGAACCCTCAGCACTTCAAACGTTTTTTCATCGCTCCCATTCAGGCATACCAATACATCTCCCGCATGTTACCAGGCAGCTGTCGGTACTACCCCACCTGTTCAGAGTATGCCAAGTGGACTTTTATGTTTGATGCTCCACATCGCGCTCTGGCAAAAAGCACTTTGCGTATCGCCCGCTGCAACCAGCTCTTCCCCGGTGGGATCGATTATCCTGTAGTGCAATGGAGCCCACCTGTATGTCTGATGGCCTGTCAAAGACCCAACCTGACGCATGTCGCGTTTTGGCTCATTCCTTCTCCAAAAGGATATCACGTTGTCAAGGCAATATGATTAGCCGTTTTCTGCTACAATATATCTCATCACACGCAAGGACAGCAACATGATCCTCACCTCTCCCCTCGATATGCATCTTCATCTTCGAGATGACAATATACTGCATACCACAGCTCCACTGAGTGCCGCCCACTTCGCCGGTGCAGTGATCATGCCCAACCTAATCCCCCCTGTTACCACCAGGCAGGCACTCTTGGAATACAAAGAGCGTATCCTTCAGGCCATTCACCATCAAGCAGAAAATTTCACTCCCTACATGACTCTCTTTTTCAGACCCGATTACGACCACAGTTTTCTCAAAAACATCCAGAATGAACTCACCGCCATCAAGCTCTACCCCGCTGGAATCACCACCAACTCCGAGGGGGGAGTCCGTGGCTTTGATATCGCCACACTCCGCCCGACGCTCAGTGCGATGAGTGACCTGGGAATCCCTCTCTGTATCCACGGAGAGACCAACGGCTTCGTCATGGACCGTGAAGCCGAATTTGTTCCCGTCTACGAGAAGCTTGCCGCAGCTTTTCCTGATCTGACGATCATTATGGAACACATCACCACTGCCGAGAGCGCTGCCGCACTGGAGCGATACCCCAACCTTCACGCCACGATCACCCTGCATCACCTCTATATCACACTGGACGATGTTGCCGGGGGGATGCTCCAGCCCCATCTGTTTTGCAAACCGATTGCCAAACGCCCCGAAGATCGTGCTGCCCTCCTCGATGTGGCACTAAACGCTCACCCCAAAGTGATGTTCGGCTCCGACTCAGCTCCCCATCCCCGTCATGCCAAAGAAGCCCCTGGATGTGCCGCCGGTGTCTTCACCGCACCGGTAGCTCTCCCAGCATTGGCACAACTTTTTGACCGACATAGCGCGTTGGAAAATCTCCAGGCCTTTGTCAGTGACAATGCCCAGCGAGTCTATGGCATCACCCCGCCGGAAACAACGATCGAATTGATCCAGGAGTCTTTTGATGTGCCAGAATCCTACGGTGACATTGTTCCTATGTTTGCAGGAGAGAAATTGGAATGGAATATTAAGGAAAAATAAATGAACAAAATCACCGAATTTCAAAAGGGACACAAAGCCTTCCGTGCTGTCAATTTTAAACACAACGAAGAACGCTTCAAGAAACTCGTCTCCGAAGGCCAAAACCCCAAAGCTCTCTTTATCGGCTGCAGCGACTCTCGGGTGGTGCCAACCATGATCACTGGTATGGGGGTCGGCGATCTGTTTATCGCCCGCAACATCGGGAATTTTGTCCCCCCATACAAACCCGATAGCGATTTTCATGCTACGGCTTCAGCAATTGAATACGCCGTAAGTGAGCTTGGAGTCAGCGACATTATTGTCAGCGGACATTCCGACTGCGGGGCGATCAAAGCACTCTACAAGGACCACGCAGTTAGCGACGAAAACATTCATACCATCAAATGGCTGGAGTTGGGAGCCGATGCCAAGCGGGTTGCCCTCTCGGTTTTACCTAATGCCCCCAAGGCAGAATTGCTCGAATACACAGAAAAGCTCTCCGTCATTTTCCAACTCGAAAATCTTCTCACCTATCCAGCGGTCAAACGAGGCGTCGAAGAGGGGCGGATCTTTTTGCACGGTTGGCACTATTCGATTGCGGATGGCACCATCGAGTATTATGATGACGAAAACGCCGAATTTCGCCCTCTCGGAGAAAAAAATGATCGCCCATGATGTCACTGAGCTGATCGGCAACACGCCACTGATAGAGATCACCCACTTGGCCGATACTCAGAACGTCACCATCCTCGCCAAGGCTGAATACCTCAACCCAACCGGCTCTGTCAAGGATCGCATCGCTCTCAATATGGTCACACGCGCTATCGAACGTGGCGAGATTACTTCCAAGACGACCCTCATTGAGCCCACCAGTGGCAACACCGGCATCGGTCTGGCCGCAGTCTGTGCCGCACGCGGGATCGACCTGATTCTTACAATGCCCGAGTCGATGAGCCTCGAGCGCCGCAAACTGCTGGAGCACCTCGGAGCCCGCATCATTCTCACCCCGGCCGCCGAAGGGATGTCCGGCAGTATCCGGGAAGCCGCTCAACTAGCAGAAAGTATGGGTCATGCTCATATCCTCGGCCAGTTTGACAATCCCGACAATCCAGCTGCCCATGACCATCATACAGCACCGGAGATTCTCGAAGCTACCGGAGGGCATATTGATTGTTTTGTCGCAGCTGTGGGAACTGGCGGGTCGTTTACCGGCATTGTACGTACCCTCAAGCACGCCATCCCCCAGCTCCGGACAGTCGCCGTCGAACCAGCCACCTCTGCGGTACTCAGCGGTGGTCAGTCTGGTGCTCATGGCATCCAGGGGATCGGGGCCGGGTTTATCCCCGGCATTATGGATACCGATTTGATCGACGAAGTTTTGACTC
>CAZCAZ010000116.1:0-4091 GCA_964496735.1 uncultured Nitratifractor sp.
CGGCCTCATCGAGGACAATAATCTTCTCTTCACAGGAAGCAACACATGCTTTGGACTCGCACGTCACACACTTACTCTGAAAAAGAGATTCATCCCGCCCATAGGGGGGACGGATGACCAAAGGGGTCGCTTCGGATTCCGAAGCTGCCCCGAGAGGCTGGGCAAGCGAGCGAAAGAATTCGCGTCGTGAAGCCACTTACTGCACTCCCTCATTCATGACATCGATCAAGTTTGACTTGGTCTTGGCTGCACCATCCTTGCCGAAATCAGGCTGAAAGGTGTTGCCCACTGGTGTATCGAGGTTTGCTTGCGGTGCATGGCACTGCGAGCAGTTAAAGCGTCCCTGATACAGCCCTTTGAGCTTCTTGGCTTTTGCCAACTTGATATCGCCTACGTTGCCAATGTCTCCCTTGAGGCCGACCACTTTGCCTTCTTTGACCAATTCACCATCGTGGTAGACGGTTGTCGGACGATAGTTCGTAAAGTGAGATGCCGGAATCGGGGTTGCGCCGACACTTTTGGCTACATCTGGCATGTGACAACCCAGGCACGCATTGTTTGATTTGGTGATCGGAAGCAGGCCATTGACGCTGTGCGGGATCATTGGAGGGGCATTGACATATGCGCGCTCAAATTTTGGTGCCGCGCCAGGTGCTGGGCGATCATCTTTCAGCTCAGGCAACGCTACCTCTTCGGCTTTGTTGAGCAACAGCGCTGTCTGATCGTACGCCTTGCCCTGAATTCCCAAATCCTCTTTTGCGATTCGATCAGGATTGTTCAAATCTTTATTGATATCGACCACTTTATCGCCGGCAGTGGCAGAGAGGGTCAACATCCCCAGCGCCGCCATAGCCATTAAACTGTGTTTTAGCATTTCTACTCCTTATTTTTTGTTTCCTAGTGCCAGGATATCAAACCCCAGCGCGTCGTCATCGCATACGTCGATGCAACGTCCGCAATTGGTACACTCCGGCTGCACAACCCGTTCGTTGCGCTTGCCGATCATGTTGAGCACTTGCACCTCAGGACAGACGTCCTTGCACTTCATGCAAAGCGTACAATTGTCACTGTTGTGCTTGACACTCAGCGGGGCATATTTGCCCAGCAGTGAATGCACGCCGCCCAGCGGACACAAATGTCCGCACCACGCATTTTTCATTACAAATAGATCCAAAAGGAAGATCGCGACCAACAAGCCGACACCCGCCCCCAAAGCAAATTCCAACGATGCTCCCGTCGCCCGGATGCCAAAGATTACATTTCGATTGAAAATGGTGATTGGCGAGACGATTTCGAAGGCGGCAAAGCCCGATATAGCTGAGACGAGCAGTGCGACCGCGATCATATAATAACGCGCATTGCGCGTCACCCAAATCTTGCGTTCGATCTTGTCGATCAGCAGTTTGCGCCGAACCCAAGCGGCCGCATCCGTGACCATGTTGACTGGGCAGACCCAGCTGCAAAATGCCCGGCCGCCGATGATGCCATAAAAAAGCGCGATAATGATCGCTCCCAAAATGACATCAAAGCCCAACGAAGCGCCGGCTGCAAGCATTTGCAAGAGAGCAAACGGGTCGCTCAGCGGAATCGTCCCCAATACCAAGGAGCTCGACAGGTTGCCCGAGAGCATTTTCCAGCCATAAGCATGAGCACCAAAATAGAGTACCAGCAACGTGATCTGGCTCAAACGGCGGAGGATGAGGTATTTGTAGTTACTCATAGCTCACTCCGTCGTTGAGGTAATCAGCAGCCTTTTGCTCACTCCGCTTATTGTGCGTCGTGATATCCTCTTCCTTGCGTTCTCCGACGCGTTGCTGATCTTTTTTGTCCCAGCCTTTGACATAGTGGGATCCGGGTTTGCCCAGAGCCACCTCACGCGGCAGGACAAAGATCGCCGCTTTTTCAGTCGGGCAGGCCTGTTCGCACATGCCACAGCCGGTGCAGACATTCATGTCCACCACCGGTTCGAGAAACGCATGCTTTCCCGTACGTTCATTGCGTGTGTAGCGCAGCTTGATCGCTTCATCCATCAAAGGGCAGGCACGATAGCACAGGTCACACTGGAGGCCCCAGAAGGCGATACAAGAGTTGGTGTCTACGACCGCCAACCCCATATCCATCTCTCGAAAATCCAGTTCCCCTTGGTCATTGGTGACCAAGCCCTCATCCAACGCGCCCGTAGGACATGCAGGAACACAAGGGATATCATCGCACATATAGCACGGAACATCTCTCGCAATAAAATACGGGGTGCCAATGGCGACTCCCTGGGTATCTGCTTTGGCCATCTTGAGCGTCTCTGGGCGTGGCTTGCCGGTCTCTTTGTCTAGGTTGCTGTCGCGATTGCGGCATGCTTCGGCGCAAAGGCCGCATTTGATACATGTACGCAAAAAGTCTGCCTCAGGCAAGGCTGCAGGTGGACGCAGGGTCAGTACGCTTCCGCGTGCCTTGTCTGCATATCCAGCCCACAACAATGTCCCCAGCAGCCCCAAGCCCGCATGATGAGCCGTGTCGGTAAAAAACCGTCTCCGCGCACTGATTTCAGGCTTGTTTTTTGTGCTCATGCTCTCTTCCTTCTTTGGTCACACTATGCTTTGGTTACTTTAACCGCACACTTTTTGTAATCCGTCTGCTTGGACATTGGACAGGTTGCATCAAGGCATACTTTGTTGATGAAGACCTTCTCATCAAACCAAGGCACAAAGACCAGGCCTTGTGACGGTCGGTTACGACCATGGGTCTCGACACGGGCTTTGACTTTGCCACGACGGGATTCAACCCAGACGAGGTCACCCCGTTTGACCCCTTTGGCTTTGGCATCTTTGGGGTGCATGTAGCACAGGGCTTCCGGTACGGCACGGAAGAGCTCAGGCACCCGCATCGTCATCGTACCACTGTGCCAGTGCTCCAGCACACGACCGGTACAGAGCCAGCTGTCGTAGTTCTCATCCGGCTTCTCAGGAGGATCCATGTACGGACGGGCATAAATCTTCGCTTTGTTTTTGAGCGATTTTTTCTTCTTGTCTGTGATCCCCTTGAGGTCACCCTGCGCCAAGGCTTTGGCCAGTGGGCCATAGAAGGCGAAATCACCACCCGGATTGGCTTTAGCCGCATAGGGATCGTACTTGACGTTGAAGCGCCACTGGGTCTCTTTGCCATTGACAACCGGCCACTTGAGTCCACGGACTTTGTGGTAGGTGACAAAGTCAGCCAAGTCATGTCCATGTCCACGACCAAAGCTGGCATACTCTTCGAAGAGGTACTGATGGATCATAAATCCGTAACCCTTGAAGACTTCACCGTCGCTGCCTTTGACATTACGAGAGTCGCCGAGGACTTCGGAATTGTCATAGCCTTTTTGTGGGAAGCTTTCCAGATCAACTTTGTACGCTTTGGCGCGTTCGTTGGCAAAGAGAATCTCGAACATAGTCGTATCGTCTTTGTAGCCCATTTTCTTGGCTTCCTCTATGACGCTTGGGAGCGCTTTTTTGCGTGGGCCACTCGGCGCATATTCGCCCCAGAGGTCTTTGACGGTGAAGCGCTTGGAGAGCTCGACCCACTGCCAGGTATCCGACATAGCATGACCGACAGGGAGTACCTGCTGACGCCAATGCTGGGTACGTTGCTCTGCATTTCCGTAAGCACCCCATTTCTCGTAAATCATGGCCGAAGGCAAGACGAGGTCAGAAACTTTGGCGGAAATACCAGGGTATCCATCGGATGTGACAATGAAGTTGTCCATCTCTCGGGCTGCTTTGATCCAGTGGTTGGCACTAGCACTGTCTTGGTATGCATTACAAACATTGACCCAAGCAAACTTGATCAAGCCGTCTTCAATGCCACGATGAATCGCCATGATGTGCTGCTTTCCTACCCCGTTGAGGGTGCCGGCAGGGATATGCCATTTCTTTTCAGTGATTGCACGATGCTTGGGGTTTTTGACCATCAAGTCTGCCGGCAGACGGTGACAGAAAGTACCGACTTCACGTGCGGTTCCACACGCCGAAGGCTGACCGGTCAGCGAGAAGGCTCCTGAGCCGGGCTTGGCCTGCTTGTTGAGCATGAAGTGAACGTTGTAGCTCAGCGTGTTG
>CAZCAZ010000117.1:0-3971 GCA_964496735.1 uncultured Nitratifractor sp.
GATACGCTTCGCGACCTGGAGGACGGCGGAGGATCAGGGACATTTCACGGTAGGCTACCGCATGCTTGGAGAGATCATCATAAAAGATGACGGCATGGCGGCTGTTGTCACGAAAATACTCAGCCATCGTTACACCGGTATAGGGTGCAAGGTATTGCAGAGCAGACGAATCTGAAGCACCTGCATTGACAACGATTGAGTATTCCATTGCGCCATGCTCTTCGAGTTTTTTAACCAGTGCGGCAACGGTGGATTGCTTCTGACCGATCGCGACATAGATACAGATCATGTCTTGACCTTTTTGGTTGATGATCGTGTCGATTGCAATCGTTGTTTTACCTGTCTGGCGGTCTCCAATGATCAATTCTCTTTGGCCGCGTCCAACGGGTACAAGTGCGTCGATCGCTTTGATACCAGTCTGGAGAGGCTCATGGACAGATTTACGTGCCATGATGCCGGGAGCTTTCTCTTCGACAAAGCGTGTCTCCGAAGCCTCAATAGGTCCTTTGCCATCAATGGGCTCTCCGAGAGGATTGACCACGCGGCCAACCATAGCATCTCCAACGGGTACTTCGAGGAGTTTACCGTCACGCTTGACGCTCATGCCTTCGACGATCTTGCCGATGTCGCCGAGGACAACGATACCGACGCTAGCCTCTTCAAGGTTGAGAACCATTCCCTTGGTGCCTTCATCGAAGGTTACCATCTCGCCAGACATGACATTGTTGAGTCCGTAGACGTTGGCGATACCATCCCCAACGCTTACTACCTTACCTACCTCATTTATATCGACATTGATTTCGAAATTTTCAATCCGCTCTTTGATGATCGAGCTGATTTCGTCTGCTTGCAATTTTGCTGCCACTTCTTCTCCTTTCTGGTTAATAACTTAAAGTGCTTTTTGGATGTGATCAATCAGTGCACGCTTGACCTTATCCCGAGAGAAACTAAGCTCAATGCCCAGATCCTCAACCTCAACTTTTAATTCGTCTTGATCATTTTTCTCTTGCGTCAAAGCAATGTGAGCACCGCTATACTTTTCCAGCGATGTCTCCAGCGTTTTGATTGTCTTTTTGGAGAGCGTTTCGTTGCTAAAGATCGTCCCTTCAAAACGGTTGGATATTTTCTTTTGCTCAAAAGCTATCATGCTGACCATTTGAGGGATCAGTTCGAGACGGTTGTTCTCACCCATGAGTTCCACGAGCTTGACCAAGATCGTATCAGGTTTTTTGCCCAAAGCCGATATAATCAAGTCCACTTTATCTTTTTTGCTCACTAGTGGAGAGGTAATCAATGTTTTGACTGCGGGATCACGAAGGGCTTCCGCAACGCCTCCGAGGACAGAAAGACGCTTTTTAAGAGCTGCTTCATCCCCGCTTTCCATCAATGCCTTGGCATATTTTTTTGCAATGAGTTTATCCATGATTAGGCCACCTTCTTTGCGACGATGCTTATCACCTTGTCGGCGCTCAAGGGGATATCGTCTGCTGTAATGCTGTCATTGAGTACGTTGTCGATGGTCTCACGAACCATGCGGCGCTCTTCAAGTTCGTGCTTCTCTTCATTTTGCTTATCGAGCAAGCGCAATTCTCGCTCCGTCATCTCTGCAAATTTTTCTTTGAGATGTTCGACTTCTTTTTTGCTATCGCTTGCGATCTCTTTGGCCTTGACTTGACTCTCTTTGAGTGCTTGCTCTGCCTGTTTGCGTGCAGCTTTGGCTTCTTGAAGTTTGCGCTCGATCTCACCAAGCTGATTGGCGATACCTTCGCGTCGCCCTACAAAGAATTCTTTGAGAGGCGAAGCAACCAAATAATAGGTTAAGCCTGCAAAGATCAAGAAGTTGAAGATCCGAGGTATAAAGTCCGTGTAGCGCCCAGCAACGGAGAAATACTGCTCTGCTGCTGCCGCCGCTTCTCCGCTGTGTTCTCCCGCGAGGAGCCATACGGGGACAATAGCCAAAGCCAATACAATCCCTAGTTTAGATTTGTTGTTCATGCACCCATCCTTTTAGAGTTGCCCAAATTTGGCCTTGAGGCCTTTTTTGAGCAGTGGGAGTTCAGATAGAAGCGACTGTTTGAGTGCTTCTTTTTCTTCTTCAAGGGAGGCTTTGAAGTCATCGTACTTCTTGGCAAGTTCTCCCTGACGTGCAGCAAGCGTTTCGGCTTGTTCCTCTTGCAGCGCTGTGAGCGCATCCTGACGCATTTTGGCTGCTGATGATTTGGCATCATCAATGATGGCAGCCGCTTGGCGCTCTTGTTCGCCGGTATCTCCTGTTAGGCTTTGGGCTTCTTGCATCCCCTCGCGAATACTGGCGTCGCGATCGTCCATAAACTTCAACAAAGGCTTGTAGAGTTTTTGGTTTAGCATGTACAGCATGGTCATAAAGATCACAAAGGTGACTACCATGATCAATGGGCTGATCTCAAGCATTGGCTCTCCTCTCAAAATTTAGAGGCATCTTACCATTTAGGTCGTTAAAAACGGGTTAAGTGATCAGTTTTTTTCAAGGAGGGTTATAAATTGTATTAGTGCATCTTCATTTGGTAACAAAATCTCAAGTTTTTTCCCTTTGATGCGATGATCAAGAGGGAGAAGTTCTTCTAGTTTGTTGATCAATTCCGGAGAGTAGGTCGTAGAATTCAAAGCCTTTTTTGCGGGCGTTGTTGTTTGCTTTTTTTCTTTGAGGAGATTTTCTGTTTCGCGTACACTGAGTTTTTGTCCAATGATTGTATCGACAAGCACTTTGACCTTGTCGGCATCGAGGCCCACCAGGATCTTGGCGTGACCTTGTGTAATCTTCTCATCAACGATCATTTGCTGTGCGTAGGAAGGCAAGGCGAGGAGTCGCAGGGTGTTGGTAATTTGCGAGCGGCTTTTGTGCACCACATTTGCCAAACCCTCGTGGGTGATTTTGTGTACATCCAGCAGTTCTTGATACGAGTGTGCCAACTCGATGGCGTTGAGATTTTCACGTTGGATGTTTTCGACGAGCGCCAGCTCGCGCATACGCAGATCATCAAAATCCACCTCGGCCACAATGGCACGGATGATGCCAAGATCAGCAAGCTTGTGTGCCCGCAGACGACGCTCACCGGCGACGAGGATGTAGCGACCTGCTCGGGCGACGACTACGATGGGCTGGAGGAGGCCATGCTGGCGGATCGACTCAGCCAATTCGCTCAGACGATCGGAGTCAAAGTGTTTGCGAGGCTGATAGGGGTTGGGGTCGATCAGATCGACGTTTAGTTCCCGAATGCGCTCGTCAGTATGCTCTTGGGCAAAATTTCCGTCCTCTTGCATTTCCGTTTCGTACGCCAGCCCAACCTCTTCGAGGATTTGACCCAAGCCTTTGCCTAGTGCCATGAATTATGCTTTGAGGATGGCGGTAGCAAGTTGCTGATAGGCAATGGCACCTTTGGACGTGCTGTCGTAGCGTGTCACGGGTTGTCCAAAGCTTGGACTCTCCGCAACCCGCACATTGCGTGGCACGACGATCAAGCTATTTTTTTTCTTTCCGGCACGAAAGAGCTTGTCGCTGAAGTGATGCTCCAGATCGGCGAGAACTTGCTTGGAGAGGTTGTTTTGCTTGGAATACATGGTTGGAAGGAAGCCACGTATTTTCAACTTTGGATTGATAGTACTACGGAGCAGTGTGACGGTATTGAGCAGTTGCGCCAAGCCCTCTAGAGCAAAAAACTCACATTGAATGGGGATAATGACAGAATCAGAAGCACCGAGGGCGTTGATCGTGATAGGGCCGAGGGCCGGAGGGGAATCAATAATGATATAGTCATAGCGATCGCGCAACTCTTCGAGCCCTCGCTTCAAGAGCAGTTCTCTCTCTTTGCTTCTGGAGGCGTGAAACTCTTTTTCGATCCCGACCAACCCGATATTGGCTGGTGCGAGATGGAGGTTTTCGATCTCGGTTTTGAGTACAATTTCGGAGAGTTTTTTGCTTCCGGTCAAGACAT
>CAZCAZ010000118.1:0-3969 GCA_964496735.1 uncultured Nitratifractor sp.
CCAGCAAAGAACGGAGCCGTTTGAGCGTTTTTGCATCGTAGTCTTTTCTCAAGACTCGCATACCCGGACCGTAGGCGACTACGGCAACTTTGAGTGCATCATCGGGGTATTCCTTGAGAATATTATTGATCGTGCCAATGAGATGGTTGGCTGCATGGATATCCCCGTTATTAAGCCGCATAAAAATCTTACGGGGATTCTCAAAGGTAGGTTTGGGCTCCGCGTAATGCATCTTCGCCCCCAAAAATCCGGTCAAGAGGAGAAAAATGATACTGGACCAAGCTATATGTTTCATGCACTTCTCCTGAGTGTGCTTACAGCAATGCTATCGCCTGGACTGACGACACCTGAGGAGACAATCCGACAATACACCCCTCGGTCATGCCGTACGAGCTTGGGCAATTTGCGGTCAAAGACGCTCAAATGATTGCACAGCGTGCATGCCTCAGTCAGT
Organism: uncultured Nitratifractor sp.; assembly: GCA_964496735.1. Lineage (GTDB taxonomy): Bacteria > Campylobacterota > Campylobacteria > Campylobacterales > Sulfurovaceae > S017-3. The sequence goes on from CAZCAZ010000118.1 coordinate 455, forward strand.
TCAATCACAGCTGTACCAATACGCAACTGCGTACCCACGGATAATTGATGAGGATCCAACTCCAAAAGAAGATTTTCACCCAGGCTCCCTGGTTCAAGCTTTATCCCAGCCTCTTTTGCCAATGCATAAGCACGACGTCCGACGATCATAACCGTCTGATCAAGATCCTTGCCGGCAAATTTATCACCGATAATGCCATGGCCTTCTTTTAGCTCCAATTGGGATGCCTGAGGGCGTGGGAGTCCACTCTGTCCTTCGGGAGCACTAAATGTGTTGAGAACTTTGCCATCTTTCTGCATTGTTTACTCCTTAAATTTGTAATGGTTGAGAATATTCACGAAGTCGTTCTTTTTCCAGCTTCCAGGATAATGGCCCGCCAATGAACCATTGGTTTCCAAGATAAAGAAGCTCGGTGTGACATGCTTGTAGACTTTAGCCAGTCCCAGGGGGAGCTTATGTTTGTCCACATCCACCTGCACCATAATGTAGTCCGAGGTCAGCAGCCCGCGAACCGTATCGGTGTCAATCACTTCTTTCTCCATAATTTTACAAAAATGACACGTCTCAGACATCGCTTCGATGATAACGCGCTTGTGTGATTTTGAAGCTTCGGCCAGTGCACTAGAGATGCTGTAAGTACTGTTTAGCATTTTGACGGCAGAGGGGTGTGAGCGTTTTCGCTGTTTTTTATAGTGCATGAAGTACGACGCCAACACGGCGTAGTCGCCATCCGCCAATGGCGGAGATAGAGGTTTTTTGGCCTCATAGTACCTCATGATTTCTGGATCGCAGATCGAGTTCTCCTTTTTGGGATGCACAAGGCTATCCCTGAGATACTCTTCTATTTCATCCACGCGCATTTCTGGGTCACCGGGATCACCTACGTGCTTGGAGGAATCCATGATTGCGTAGGCTAGCATATTAACCGTAGGAGCTTTTAGCTTCAGTAGCGTATTGTTCTTCTCGAAAAAATTCTCTTTGATCTTGTCACCGGAAACAAATCCCGTGTGACATGAAGAGCACTTTTGCTCGAAGAGCTTTTGTCCCTGGGCGAAAGAATCGCCCCAGGAAAAGGAGATGAAAAAAATCGCAGATATGACTATGATACGCTTCACGACATCTCCTTTTTGGTTTAGCATTGTACTATGCCGGGATTTCCCTTGATTCCAATAATCTCTGGGCTTTCAACCTTGTAGCCTTTGCTGATATGCTTAACATTTTTCAAATATTCTTCGACCAACTCCCAGACTGGCTTACCCGGTGATTTCGAGCCAACGGTCGCCCAACCAGCCACCTTGTATGTCTTTTTGGCGTCGAGTTTTTTGCCATCAAGCATCGTAATATCCGTGATACGGTTTCCAATGTCTTTGGTCGGATCAATCTTGTACGAGAGGCCGCCTGTGCGCACCATGTCGCCTCCTTGTTGGTAGAAGGGGTCTTTATTGAAGAGGTTGTCAGCTACGTCTTCGAGGATGATTTTGACGGTCTTTCCGTCCATCTCTTTGACATACGTTTCCGGATACGTCATTGCAGTTTGTGTTGCCAAGTCGTCAAAAGTAATTTCCTGACCGGCCAACAAGCTTGTGCCCCAGCGGAAACCAGGTGAAAGCGCGATATCAGCTCCTCCGACTTTGCGTAGCGCATCGACGATTACTTGATCCCAAGTACCATTGAAGTTTCCACGGCGGAAAAGCGCGATCTCCGTAGTCGCCAGTGGCCGTTCAAGCTCCTTCAAGAACGGCTTGCGGACACTGTTGATATAGTCTTTCATCTTTTTGTCTTCAGGAATCAAATCCGAGAAGATTGGCAAGAGCGTAAATTTGAAGTCGACAACTTTTCCTTTTTGGATATCAAGGTCAAGAACGTTCATAAACTTACCATTGGAACCAGCGTTGCACACATACGTAGTGCCTTTTTTATTTTTGACCGGGTACGCCTCAGGAACACCGTCGTGTGTGTGTCCTCCCATGATAAAGTCGATCCCCGTAACGACCTCGGCCATTTTCTTGTCCACATCGTATCCATTGTGAGAGAGGACAATGATGGCGTCTGGCTTTTCCTTCTTTTTTACTTCGTTGACTATCTCCTGCATGCCATCGGCCTCGATACCAAATGTCAGATCAGGGATGAAGCGTTGCGGATTGGCGATGGTTGTGTATGGGAATGCCTGACCAATGATCGCAACACGGGCTTTGCCCATTTTTTTGATCGTGTAAGGCTTGAAAGCCAGGCCACTATCCTCATCATATGGCGTAAACTTCTCATCCATAATGGAGTCTTCTTTGACGTGAACATTCTGTGCGAGGAATTCTGCCTTGAGCGCCTTAAGGTTCTCGAGGATCTCTTTTTCGGTGTAGGTAAACTCCCAGTGTCCTACGGCAACATCGACGCCGAGCAGGTTCATGGCTCCGACCATGTCCTTTCCGCGTGTCTGCAGTGACGTCCAGCTCCCTTGCCAAGTATCGCCACCATCCAGCAGGAGGGTTTTGTCATGACCAAAACTTGTACGAAGAAAATCAACGGCGGTTTTGAGGTGAGCAAATCCACCCACACGCCCCATTGCTTCGCCATGTTTCTCAAAATTGACACATGAAAGCGCATACTCGAGCCGAGGGTTCTTGCTGATTTTATAATAATCGAGCAGGTTTTGCCCTACAACATGTGGCGGCTTGCCTAGGTTGCCATACAGGCCGATGTTTACACTTGGCTCTCGAAAGTAGACAGGCATCAACTGCGCATGCGAATCGGTCGTATGGAGAATTCGAGCATTACCAAAAGGCTTGAGTTTATAATAATCTTCCAATTTACCATTGGGGCTCAAGCGCATATGAGAATTGGCAAAGACCGGAGCTGCTCCGAGTACTGCTAGCATGTAGAGAAATTCTCGTCGTTTCATTTCATTCATTTCTTTCCTTTTTTTCAATCAATGTGTATCTATTCTAAACAGAAATAAATACACAGACAATGTATGCATTCCTACCAAGAATCATTTGGATCTTGCAGGAATGGTGACCATGGCTGGACCATGATCAATTCCTTCCAAGCCAAAGCTTAGAACTTGAACCCATCCCCGGGCACAGCCAGTCGCCATGTATTGTCTGCTTCGTTCACTTGCTGCACAGCACGCACTGCGAAGCTACAGGCACGCCATGCTGCATACTCGGTTGTGAAGGTATGCTTCTTGACTTTGCCTTTTTTCTTGTACTTTAATGTCACTTCTTTGGCTTTGGCCTTGACCGCCGCTTCGGTATCGGTGATGTACTGGCGGGTTTTAACGCCCTTGCGCTTGAATTCCACGCCAAGCTTTATTGCCAGTGCATTGTACTCAGCTGCTGTTTTAAGTACGCCGTCCAAGCCATTGGCTTTAACATCGCAGACTTTGGCCACATCAATCTTGGCTGCACTCTCAAGCGTTGCCGCAGAAAGAGACGTCACGCCCAAACCCACTGTCAGTATTGCACTGATAAGTATATTTCGTTTCATGGTCGCCTCCTTATTTGCGAATCGCAGGGCCG
>CAZCAZ010000119.1:0-3954 GCA_964496735.1 uncultured Nitratifractor sp.
CGCAGGAAATACTCCAGTGATTTGTACGTGATCTCAGGGATCTCTTCGACTTTTTTATTGCGTGAGAGCATGCAGAGCATGTCATTGGCTGCACGAGCAGTCGGAGAGCCAAAATGCTCAAATCGGCTCATCTTGATCGTGCCGGTAGCGGCTTCGATGACCCAGTAGAGAGCGATTGCTTCGGAGTATTCGGCGCCGCCCCAGTGATGAACAAACAGCTCGCCACCGAGCTGTTTGGCTTCGTCAGCATCGATGGCGCCGTAGTTGATCGGTTTTTTGATCATACTCTGGATCTTGAATCCATAATCATCCCAGTGGGCATTTCCCAGTAGTGTAGCTTGGCTCATGATTTTTCCTCTTTTGTGGTCTCGGGATAGATGGGTGATTCGTCGCGTAGCAGGCCGATACTTTCGACCAGAGCCGTGACGATCTCGTCAACTTCTTCTTCGGTATTGTAACGGCTCATGGACAGCGTGAGGACTGTGTGTCGCAGTGCGGGATCCTCGCCGATGGCGTCAATGAGCATGGTGCGCTCTTCGTTGCCTTGCGGATAGAGGGTGGCTGAGGTGGCTGCGATGGCGGAGCGATTGAGCTCAAGCAGCAGCGCAGCCGCTGAGACGCCCTGGACAGCAAAAGTCAGGGTGTTGGGGACGCGCAGTGACCATGGGGTGATGATCGTCACGTCAGGGATTTCGCGCACCTTCTCTTCGAGGGCGTCACGAATCTCTCGCATGTCTTCCACGTCATACTCCAAGGCGTCGACGGCGATTTCCATTGCCTTGCCCATGCCGACGATCCCAGCAAGATTGAGTATGCCGGCACGCTGTCCAGCCATTTGAGTACTGCTGCCCATCAGCATGGGCTCGAGCTCTGCTCCGGCACGCACGTACAGTGCTCCCACGCCGACAGGGCCATGGAAAGTATGCGCCGAAAACGTCATGTATGTGATGGGTGCGCGCTGTACGTCGACTGGAATCTTGCCGATGGCTTGCGTGGCATCGGTATGAAAGGGGACATCGTACTGTGCGCAAATCTCAGCAATCTCTTCGATCGGCTGGATGGCTCCGGATTCTTCATCTACCATGGTGATGCTTACTAGCGCGGTGCGCGGCGTGATGTAGTCGAGCAGATCCTGAGGATCGATTACTCCGTCCTTGTTGACCCTGAGGCGAAAGACTTTGGCACCTTGGGATTCGAGATATGCAGCTTGTGCGGCGATGGCCCCGCTTTCACGCTCAGAGATGATGATTGCGCCTCCTTTGCCGGTGAGGATTTTGCGCGTGTAAAAAAAGTTGAAGAGCCAGTTGTTGCTTTCGGTGTCGCCGGAGGTGATGAGGATATCATCTTCTTTTTTGGCATGGATACCGGCATAAAGCTTTTCCATTGCATCGCCGTAAGCTCGGCGAGAGAGATTGGCTTGCGTGTAGGGAGCCAGCGGGTCATGAAAATTGGCTCCCAAAAAGGGCTTCATTGCCTCGACGACCTGTTCGTCGGGACGGGTCAATGTGTTGTTGTCAAGATAGATGGGCATAGGCAGTTTCCTTATATCGGAGTAGAATACTCTGATTTTAAGGGATCGAGACTTGAAGGGAGCTTAAAATGGGAGATTTGACCCAAATTGTCTCAGGGGCACGCCCCTTTGTGCAGTAGTGTTGCGTAGGGATTGTTGCTCATGACGCAGGCATTGGGAAATGTTTTGTTGATCGTTTTGCATGGCGCAGATAGGCATGGGGCTTTGATCTGTCCACAAACGGGTACGTACTCTCGGGTGCAGGGGTGTATGGCATGCGCACCTGAAGCTGGGTGTCGTTGCTGTGTGGTCGGAGAGCAAGAGGAAAATAGCCATGCGGTCAAAAATACATAAACATGTGCATGTTTCATGCAAAGCCTTGTTGTGTGAGATTGCGCATTGTGGCTAGATCAAAAATTGGATGGCACAGCGGTATTGATGAGGTTGTAAAACTCATTTCGGGTGCGCTGGTCGCTCTTGAACAGGCCACGCAGTGCGGAGCTGACGGTGGTGGAGTTGATCTTTTCGACTCCACGCATCTCCATGCACATATGACGGGCATGGAGCACCACCGCGACCCCTTTGGGATGGATCGTGGATTCGATTGCATCGGCGATCTGCTCGGTCATCTGCTCCTGGATCTGCAATCGGCGGGCGAAGACGTTGACAATGCGGGGGATCTTGGAGAGGCCGACCACTTTGCCGTCGGGTATATACGCTACATGGGCTCGCCCAATGATGGGAAGCATGTGGTGCTCGCACATGGAGTAAAACTCGATATCGCGCACCAGCACCATCTCGTCATTGCTGGTGGTAAAAAGTGCTTGGTTGAGGATGGCTTGAGGATCTTGCGTGTAGCCTTCAGTGAGAAAACGCAATGCTTTGGCGACGCGGTGAGGAGTTTTGATGAGTCCTTCGCGGCTGGGGTCTTCGCCGAGTTGCTCAAGGACGGTTTGAACGGCCTGTTCGAGGAGGGTGTTGTCCGTATGTGGCATGGTGTTGTACTCCGGAGTTTTTCCACATTTTACCACCTTTTATCGAAATTTGGGTAAAATCACCCACTATTTTTCAATCACTACTACATCCAAAGGAACACCGTGAACGTTACAACCCAAAAAATCAATGAGGCCAATGTCCTCGCCAGCGCCGTTATTGACCAGGCTGACATAGACGCTCGGATCAGCACCCTGGCTGCACAAACCGGCAAGCAGATCAAAGTCGACGGCTTTCGTCAGGGCAAGGTCCCCGCACATGTGGTCAAAAAACTCTACGGAGAGAAGCTTGCCGAAGATGCCGAGGGAGAAGCGATCCGCGATATGCTCAATCAGGCTTATGACAAAGCCGGTATCAAGGCCTCAGATGTCCTCGGAGACCCTATGTTCAAGAAATACGACAAAGGCGAGGAGAAGATTGATGTTGAGATTCAACTCTGCCTTCGCCCCACGGTCAACGCCGAGGATTATCGCAAAGCCGTGCCGGCCTACGATGAGCCCGAAGTGACCGACGCTCAGGTGCAGGAGCGGATCGATACCCTGACCGCGCAAGCCGCACCATTGGAGACGCTCACCGAATCTCGTCCTCTGGCCAAAGGAGATGTTGCGGTCTTTGACTTTGAGGGCTTCCTTGATGGAGAGCCTTTTGAGGGGGGCAAAGCAGAAAACTACGAGCTCGAGATTGGCTCCAATCAGTTCATTCCCGGATTTGAAGAAGGAATGGAAGGATTGTCTGCTGGAGAAGAGAAGCGCATTACGGTCACCTTCCCTGCAGACTATCAGGCCGAAAACCTCAAAGGGAAAGAGGCAGAGTTTGCCGTCAAACTCCACGCCATCAAAGTCAAAGGCACCGTCACACTCGACGATGCATTGGCACAAGAGATCACCAAGGACGACAAAGCCACTGTCGCCAGCTTTACGGACGGGGTCAAAGAGCAGCTCAAAGCTGAGCATTTTTCCAAGCTTTACAATGAAGAGCTCAAGCCCAAGATCACCGAAGCCCTCGTAGCCGCTATGGATTTTGATCTCCCGGAAAACATTGTCGAGCAAGAGATTGACAACCTTGTCAACCAAAAAGCCCAGTCCATGACACGCGAAGAGATCGAAGCGATTCAAGGAGACGAATCCAAACTCAATGCTCTGCGCGATGAGGTGCGGGATGATGCGACGAGCAGTGTCAAGGCGACTTTTATCATTGATGCTCTGGCCACCAAAGAGAAGATCAGCGTGAGCGATGACGAAGTGAGTCAAACACTGTACTACGAAGCCATGATGGCCGGGCAAAACCCCGAAGAGTTGATCGAGTATTACAAAAAGAACAACCTGCTGCCTGCTGTCAAGATGAGCATGCTTGAAGACAAACTGTACAGTCGTCTCCTCGACCTAGACAAATAATCATCGCTTTTACGGAGGCACCATGAGCTATATCCCTTACGTCATCGAACAGACCGG
>CAZCAZ010000120.1:0-3922 GCA_964496735.1 uncultured Nitratifractor sp.
AGCATCTGGCGGAGGTCGAGGCGGATATCGTCCTGGTGCTCAATGACGTGGGATCCGGCGTGATTCCCATGGATAAGCTCAGCCGCGAATACGTCGATCGCTCCGGGATCGTGGGGCAGCGCTTGGCGCAGATCTGCGACGCGGTGTATGAGGTCAAACTGGGATTGGAGGTACAACTCAAATGAACAAATTTGAACACGGCGGAGATGTGACGGCGTTTGCCCGAGCGTGCGGGTGCACAGTCGATGAGGTGATCGATCTGAGCTCCAATATCAACTTTGTCACCCCGCGGATCACTCTCAATCTTGCACAACTCAATACCACGTCGTATCCCCATTATGAGGCCTTGCGAGAGGCGGTTGCTGGCCGGTATGAGGTGGAGGTGGAGCAGTTGGGACTTTTCAACGGAGCATCGTCGGCGATTTTTTCATTTCTGCGGCAGTACAAAACGACAATTCGCGCCACACATCCGAGTCGTTCGGCTGTGTGTACGATCTATGCCCCGGCGTATCTGGAGTATCGGCGGGCGGCGGAACAGATGGGGTATGGGGTGCATACGATCGATCGCCTGAACGGGATGGACGATCCGGTAGCAGAGGGGAGTCTCGTGATCTTCGTCAATCCGGCGACGCCGGACGGGGCGCATTATGACCTCGAGCCTCTGCTGGCACAGTGGGCGGCCAAAGGGTGTACGGTGCTGATCGATGAGTCGTTTATCGACTTTACCCCTCACGCCTCGGCGACGCAGTTCCTCGATCGCTACCCCGGTCTGATCGTTCTGAAGTCCATGACCAAATACTACGGCGCGGCCGGTGTGCGGGTAGGGGCTCTGGTCGCCGACCCGGAGCGTATCGCAGCGATCATGGACAATGAGCCCTTGTGGATGATCTCGGCATTTGACAGTGCCTGGATGCAGAGTGCCTTGCAGGATAAGGGTTTCAAGACCCGCTCACAACAGGAAAACACCGAAGCCAAAGCAGAGCTGATCCGTATACTCAAAAACACATCGCTGATGGAGCATCTCTATCCCTCGGAGGCCAATTTCATCCTCGTCAAGCTCTCCATCACTGCCAAGGCTTTCCAGGCGCGGCTGACGCCGCATCGCATCCTTGTCCGTTCGTGCGAGAATTTTGACGGGCTGGATCGCTACCATGTACGTCTTGCGGTCAAATCACTCGAAGCACTCGAAGCACTCCAAAAGGCACTCATTGGCTAATCTCAGTATTTTCGGTACCCATTCGGACGCAGGCAAAAGTACCTTGACATGGGTGATCGGGCGTTTGCTGCAGCAGCAGGGGATGACGGTGGCACCTTTCAAAGCGCAGAATGTCTCCAACAACGCCCACGTCGCTGATGACGGCAGCGAAATCGCAGTGGCGCAGCATTTCCAGGCCACGGCTCTGGATGTCCCCACCTCCTGGCACAACAACCCGGTACTCCTCAAGTCCGGTCGCGGCAGTGCGGCATCCCTGATCGTCCGGGGCGAAGCGGTGCGGACGCAGGATGTACGGGCGTATTATCGTGATATTGACACGCTCAAGCCGATCGTCGCCGATGCATTCCGTGCGCTGGATCAGGAGTATGATGTGGTCATCGCCGAGGGGGCAGGCTCGCCAGTAGAACTCAATCTCATGGACAAAGACCTCTCCAACCTTTTTGTTGCCTCTGAGTTTGTGACCAAGATCATCCTCGTGGCGGACATCGAAAAAGGGGGTGTATTTGCCTCGATTTATGGGGTGTACCATCTGCTCCCTGAAGCCCTGCGGCGCAACATCGTCGGAGTCGTGATCAACAAATTCCGAGGCGACCGGAGTTTGTTTGATGAGGGAGTACAAATCATCGAAGAGCAGTTTGGTATCCCAGTGCTTGGCGTCCTTCCGTACCGTCCCTTTAATCTCGGGTTTGAGGATTCACAGAGCCTGATGGGCTACACACAACGCTGCAATGGGGATGCCCGCCGGATCGGGGTGATCGCCTATCCGACGATGAGCAATTACACCGATTTTGAGCCGCTGCTGGCCGATGAGGGTGTGTGCGTGGAATTCATCCGCTCAGGTGCCAGTCTGCGGGGTTACGATACCGTGATCCTGCCCGGATCGAAGCTGGTGCTGGAGGATCTGGCATGGCTGCGGGCGCAGGGGTTGGCGGAGCAGATCGAGACCCTGCACCGTGAGGGGCAAGCGGAGATCGTCGGTATCTGCGGCGGATTTGAGATGCTGCATGAGTGGATCGAGGATGAAGCGGGGATCGAGTCGGCAGCCGGCAGCCGGGTCGCGGGGCTGGGGATCATCCCCGGCGGTATCCGCTTTGCGCCGGATAAAGTGCTTCGCAGGGACGGAGAGCAGTACGAGATCCACCACGGCATCTCGACGACGTACCCTGAGGGGTATCGCGCAGGCAAGGTGTGGGGGACGTTTGCCCACGGGGTGTTTGCCGATGCGGCGTTTGTGCGGTACCGTCGGGAGCAGATCGATGCGTTTGCCGAAGCGATGGGCGCGCATCTTGACATGGAGAGGATCGTCGATGCTCTACGCTGATGTGGCATTGATCGCCTATGTCATCGACCGAGTGGCGGGGGAGTTCGGCTTCATCCGTCATCCGGTGGTGATGATGGGGGATCTGATCGGCTGGTTTGAGAAGCGGTTTTACCGTGACAGCGTGGGGCGAGGTGTGCTGCTTGGGTTGATGGTGCTTGGGTTGGTGTGGGGTGTGTCGTTTGCTTTGTCGATGTTGGTGTCGGGGGCTGCTCAGGGACTTTCTTTTGAGTGGGAGCACTTCGATGTGCATGTTTGGCTTGCAGGTGTGATTGCTTCGACGGCGATCGCGGCTCGAATGCTCTATGATTCGGTGGCTGATATTTTGATCCATCCTGCACATATCCGCTACCTTGTCAGTCGGGATACCGAGGATCTCTCCGAGTCAGACACCTACAAAGCTGCGATTGAGACCTATGCCGAAAATGTATCGGATGGCGTGATCGCGCCGCTGGTGTATCTCGTGCTGTTTGGTCTGCCTGGAGTGTTTGTCTACAAAGCGGTCAACACCCTCGATTCGATGGTAGGATATCGCAATGCGCGGTATGAGAAATTTGGCAAATTCTCCGCACGATTGGATGACATACTCAACTGGATTCCGGCGCGGGTGACGGCGCTGGTGATGATGGTTGCATCGCGAAGCGGGGCAGCAACCATCCCTCTCGTCTGGCGTCAAGCCAAAGGGCACGAAAGCCCCAATGCCGGCTATCCAATCGCAGCGATGGGTTGGGCGCTGGGGGTGAAGCTTGGCGGCCCGACATCGTATTTTGGGCAAATCAAAGAGAAGCCGTTTTTTGGTCATGGCCACGAAGAGATCGTCCGAGAGGATGTCGAGCGGGCCTTGAAAATGCAGTGGAAGTTTGATGCGGCGATCATTGTGATATTGGGGGTGTTGATATGGATATGAGAGAATATTGGCTTGGGTTGAAATTTATGTTCAGCTATTTTACGATCCTTCCGGTTCGCTTTGCCAAAGAGGATGATCTCTCTCGCCCCGGTGTGTTGGCGGCAATGCTCTACTTTTTTCCACTCGGCGGTGCGGTGATCGCCGGGCTGAGCGTGGGGGTATTTGGCCAGTTTCATTCGGTAGGCTGGCTGGCGGCGGTCGTGGCAGCGGTGGCGTATCCGGTGCTGTATGGGTTTCTGCACACCGAGGCGGTGATGGATGTGGCCGATGCTGTGTATGCTGCCCACAGCGGCAAAGATCCCTATGCCATCATCAAAGACCCTACTGTAGGTGCCATGGGGGTGTTTTATGGTGTGTCGGCCATGCTGCTCAAGGTTGCGGCGATTGTTTATCTGCTGCTTGGGGATATGGGCATGGTGGTGGTCATGGCGGCGATGATCAGCCGGATGGTGCTGGTGGTCTTGTTCAAACTGCACGATTT
>CAZCAZ010000121.1:0-3912 GCA_964496735.1 uncultured Nitratifractor sp.
CACAAATCCGTAATGACAAACATATCCGGATGGGCGGCCTTGATGGTGCGGACTGCTTCGGCGATAATGCCGTGTTCACACATCGCTTCACTTCCAACGGAGTCTTTAGTGTCGGGGATACCGAAGAGTATAATAGCTCGCAAACCAAGACCCATAAGCGTGTCGCACTCTTTGACGGCCTCGTCAATGCTCATCTGAAACACACCGGGCATCGAACCCACCTCATCACGGATACCTGTGCCACTGCGGACAAAAAGAGGATAAATGAAATCGTGAACATTCAAGTGAGTCTCTTCGAGAAGATCTCGCAAGACCGGATGGATGCGTCGACGACGAAAACGGGTAAACATGGATAAAACCTTTGATAAAATCTTGCCGCTATTCTACTCCAAAAAATACTTAAGCATTATTAAATTATCTACTATTCGATATAATTCCTGCATGAAAAACATCACAGTATCCTCTATCGCCACTCTGCCCACCGTTCATGGGACATTCAATATCCAAGCTTTCAAGGAAGGAGACCAGGAACATTTGGCCATTTTTACCGATCCTCTACCCAAAACACCTTTGGTGCGCGTCCATTCCGAGTGCCTTACCGGCGATGCACTTGGCTCGCTCAAATGTGACTGTGGTGATCAGCTCAACACTGCCCTTGATGCCATTGCCCTAGAGGGCGGCATGGTCATCTACCATCGCCAAGAAGGGCGCAACATCGGTCTGCTAAACAAAGTCAATGCCTATGCACTTCAAGATCAAGGGCTTGATACGGTGGCGGCCAACCACCAGCTGGGATTTGCCACCGATGAGCGCACTTACGATGCAGTCAACTTCATCCTGAAACATTTCGGAATCGAGCAAATACGACTCCTGACCAACAACCCTAAAAAAATGGAATCGCTGGAGCGTGCCGAGATCATTGAGCGTGTTCCGCTGATCATCGCGTCCAACCCTCACAATGCAGGATACCTAAAGGTCAAAAAAGAACAAATGGGGCATTGGCTCTAGCATGCAAATGCGAAAACTGTCTGATGCCAAAATCATGTTGGCAGATCGTGCATTTGAACGGCTAGATGCTTTTACGAAGCTCCTGCATGAATGGAACAAAATACACAATCTCACAGGTGCCAAGACCATAGAGGCCATTGAGAACAATATCGTTGATTCACTCTACCCATTGACTTTTATCCGCCAACCCAAAAGCCTACTTGACGTTGGTACAGGGGCAGGATTTCCTGGTCTAATGTTGGCTGCTGCATGGCCCGAAACAGCCGTTGTGCTTGCTGAACCGCTGGGTAAACGAGCCGCCTTTCTCAAGTTTGCTGCGATGGAGATGGAGCTGCACAATACCAAGGTGGCCAACATGCGTGTAGAATCCCTCGTGCATGAGCCGTTTGAGCTCATCACATCACGGGCAGTGACCGATACAAGGCTGCTACTGGATCTTACAGAGAAAGTTTCGGATGCCTCGACGGAGTATCTTTTTTACAAAGGGAGTCGTGCTGCCGATGAAGTGGCAGCTTTGGGGCGTCAGCCAAACTATGATATAGTGCAATGGAATAAGCGCAATTTTGTGTGGATAAAGAAGAAAAATGCTGTTTAAATTGATTGTTTTCATCGCCATAGGCGTGATCATTTACCGTGCATTGGGTGGAAAAGTTCCCATCCTTGATGGTAAAAAAACCCCCAAAGACACTCTCACCGACGACACCCTCGTCGAATGCGATACCTGTGGAACATATGTTACGGCCAAAGAAGCAATTCATATAGAGAAAAAGCGTTATTGCTCAAAAGAGTGTTTACCAGACTAGGAGGTTTTACCATGTTGATTTTTGGACATCCTTGGGTTCTTTCCCCTGTATTTAAGAAAGCATTTTCTAAAGAAGAGATTGATAAAATATCGGACAATGAGATTGTCCTTCTTGAGCCACTGGCCGAATCCATTCCCCTTGCTCAATATTGCCAAAGCAAGCACATTACATATGCCATTACTGTCAACGAAATGCGAAATTTGATTTTTGCCAATGCGCTTGAGGCCGCCTATATTGTTTGTCAGCAGGGAGATGCAATTGAGTTCCAATCTGTCGCCGAGCGGTATTTGTTTGATACCAAAATTCTTGTACTTATAGAAGACGAAAAAGTCATTGAGCGGCTAGCACGTTTGTCAATTGATGGTGTGCTTTTCCCTGAAGCGATCCAGCAAACCTGACGTTCATGATCCAAACCGTACGCAAAACGCCGATGAGCTTTTGGCTCCTTGCTCTCAACCTGCTTGTTTTTGGCTGGACACTGCTCCAGCCGGCTCCCTTTAGTTCTGAGACCCTTATTGGGCTTGGAGCCAACTACGGCTGGTCGATCGGGGTGGAGGGGGAGTGGTGGCGACTCGTCACTGGTATGTTTCTCCACGGCGGCATAACCCATATCCTACTCAATATGGTCTCCCTCTACATCGTTGGTACCCTTGCCGAAACTCGATTGGGCTGGCGTGATTATCTCGCACTGTACATGGCCTCGGGTATCGTGGGGGCAGCTGCATCGGCTATCATGCACCCTGAAGGACTCTCGGTAGGTGCCAGCGGGGCAATATTTGGAATGTTTGGTGCCGTGGCAGGCTACATGATCGCCCACCGGCACCGCCTCGGGGATCGTTTTGGTGCCGTTTTACGCGAATTCGGTGGCGTACTGCTTCTCAACCTCGTACTGGGCTTTTCGATCCCTGGTATCGACATGAGCGCCCACATAGGCGGTCTGGCTATCGGCTTCATTGGCGGATACCTCGCTCGCTTCCCGCACGGCGTCATGGCATGGAGTATTGTGACCGCTTTGACGGCGATCGGATATATAATCCTGGTGTATCCGTCTGTATTTGCTACACAAAGAGCAATGTATTGATACGCATTGCTTGGATGCTATCGGCACTCTATTTGACCGGATGCTCCCCTGCTCTTCCCCAAAGCACCTCCGATCAGCAGCAGCGACTGATGCACATGATCGCACAGATGGACCGCTCCGTCAATCTGCTTGAAGCCCGATCTCTCGCTCGCGAAGCCCTCCAGTTTAGTCGCACACTAGCCAAGCGCTATCGAGTCACTACCTCTCCGTGGATGCACAATTTTTTGGTCAACATCCACGTCAAAGATCGCGGGCTTTGTTATCAATGGGCAGATGATCTGCTAAGCGACCTGACTCGCCTCCAGACTACAACACTCCGTATCCTGCCAGTAGGAGCCAACATTGGGAGCTACTGGCACGAGCACAATGCCCTAGTGGTAGTGCCCGCTCATCACGTCATCCCGCTGAAGCATGGTATCCTTCTTGACCCTTGGCGGCACTCGGGTGCACTCTTTTTTGTCCCAGTCGAACAGGACAAAAAATACCAATGGAACGTACGCTGGAAGCGTGTACCAAAAACAACACAAAGTCCAATGCAATGATTCCCTCTCAAAGCTGCTTTGAAACCATCCGTCTTGACTATGGCCGCCCACAGCATCTGCTTTGGCATCAGCAACGCATGGAAGCAACATTCCGAGACTATTTCGGACGCTCCATCATCCCTGATCTCTCACAAATCCTCAATACCATTCCGCCCGAGATCGCCCGTTTGCCCGTCGTACGGGGTCGGATCGATTATGATGCAAACGGCCGGATCGAAACGGTTTTTACCCCATACGCTCCTCAACCGATCCGCCAGATCGCCTGGGTCGAATCCAACATCGCCTATCCATACAAATTCACCGACCGCAAATCCCTCGATGACCTACAGAAGAGTGCCCCACAAGCCGACGCAATCATCATCACTCAGAATGGCCAGCTGCGCGACACCGCCACCGCCAACATCGCCCTGCGCCAAAAAGGGATCTGGTACACCCCCGACACCCCCCTGCTGCCCGGCACCACCCGCGCCCGATTGCT
>CAZCAZ010000122.1:0-1751 GCA_964496735.1 uncultured Nitratifractor sp.
CACTCGATACCAACTGTGACCCTGACTTGATCGACTATCCTATCCCCGGCAACGATGATGCGATCCGCTCGATCAACCTTTTCTGTCGTGAAATGGCTGATGCGATCATCGAAGGGAAAGCGATCTATGATGAAGAGCACGGCAACGCACAAAACGACGACACAGCCGGAGCCATCAGCGAAGACGCTGCTGCCGCTGCCAACGTAGGCGCTGATGAGGTTTCCAAAATCGTCAAAGAAGCCAAAGCAGACGAAGCAGCAGCACCTGTGGCCGCCAAAGAGACTGCACCGGCCGCCAAAGAAGCTGCACCTGCCAAAGAAGCTGCACCTGCCAAAGAAGCCACACCCAAAGCCACAAGCACTGCATCCTCAGCTGCAGAAGGTGATGATCTGACCAAAATCAAAGGGATTGGCAAAGTCTACAAAGGCAAACTGAACGACGAAGGTTTCCATACTTTCGCAGACGTTGCCGGCATGACAGAAGCACAAATCGAAGTGATGGAAGAGAAGTACAGCTTCAAAGGTGACTTCAAAGAGTCCGTTGCACACGCAAAAGAATTGGCGGAGGCGTAACCATGGCAAATTTCGGACCCAAAGATATCAAAAAGCTGCGCGAAATGACCGATGCAGGGATGATGGACTGCAAGAAAGCCCTCGCCGCAAGTGATGGCGACATGGACAAGGCAGTCGAATGGCTGAGAGATCAAGGGATCGGAGCCGCAGCCAAAAAAGCAGGAAAAACCGCTGCCGAGGGCGCAATCGGTGTCAAAGTCGATGGCCACAAAGCTGTCATCGTCGAGATCAACTCTCAGACAGACTTCGTCGCCCAGAATGACAAATTCAAGGCCTTGATGAATACCGTAGTTGACCATGCTTTTGCCAGTGACCTAGCTGACGCTGAGGCAATCAATGCATCCGAGATCGACGGGCAGAGTTTCAGTGAGTTCCTCTCTCTTCAGGTTGCTACAATCGGTGAAAAACTGGTCGTACGCCGTTCTGCTTTGATCTCAGGCGACGACACGACGGCTGTCAGTGGCTACGTTCATTCCAACGCCCAAAACGGTGTCATCATCGCCGCCAAATGCGACGATGCTGCTACCGCTGAAAAAATGACCCCCATCTTGCGTGAAATTGCCATGCACGCAGCTGCAATGGCTCCCCAGTCCCTGACATACAAAGATTTCGATCTCGCATACGTCGAAGCAGAAACCAAAGGGCGCATCGAAGCCATCAAAAAAGAAAATGAAGAACTGGAGCGCTTGGGCAAAACACTCAAGCACGTCCCCCAATATGTTTCTCGTGCTCAATTGACCGATGCCGTGATCGCGGCAGCAGAAGAGGAGCTCAAGGCTGAGCTCAAAGCCGAAGGCAAACCCGAAAAGATCTGGGACCGTATCTTGCCCGGCAAACTCGACCGCTTCATCTCGGACAACACCACACTCGATCAAGAACAATGCCTTCTCGATCAGAAATTTGTCATGGATGACAGCAAAACCGTCGGAGAATATTTCGCAGAAAAAGCTGCCGGCAAAGCTGAGATCACGACCTTTACTCGTCTCGAAGTGGGCGAGGGGATCGAGGTCGAGGAAGAAGACTTCGCCGCTGAAGTTGCCAAGCAAATGGGGAAATAGTTCTTTTATTTCGCCTCATCTTCGAGGGAGTCCACTCAGTCACATACTTTCTGTATGCTCCTTCGGAACAACCTTCGAACCTAAGGCAAACTAAAAGACTATTTCTCTTGTCGTAGGCCAA
>CAZCAZ010000122.1:1851-3911 GCA_964496735.1 uncultured Nitratifractor sp.
CTTCGAGGGAGTCCACTCAGTCACATACTTTCTGTATGCTCCTTCGGAACAACCCTTGGTGGATTCTATTATAATGGGCGTATATGGAATTCGCCCCTATGCCATCCATCCTAAATTCAGCCCTACGTTAGCAAACGCACTCTACAATATTTTCAAATAACTCCCAAGGTATCATCATGACCGAACCGTTGCTTCAGGCCACTCAGCTATCTCATGCTTTTGATTATCCCCTTTATCAGGATGTTGATCTGACTTTGCATGCGGGGGAGAGTGTGGCGGTGCAAGGGCGCAGTGGGAGCGGCAAGTCGACGCTGTTGCATGTTTTGTCTGGTTTTCTTGCTCCGTTGGAGGGGCTGGTGGAGATCATGGGGCATGATGTGTATGGCATGAGCGAAGCGAGACTGGAGCAATTTCGCCGTTTGGAGCTTGGAGTTGTGCTGCAAACTCATTATCTATTTAAAGGGATGACCGGTCGCCAAAACATCGAAGCGGCGACCAAGCTGGCAGGTGTGGAGCTTGATCCCTGGTTGTTGGAGCGGCTTGAGATTGACACCGTGATTGACCAAAAAGTAGGGGAGTTGTCTGGTGGACAGCAGCAGAGAGTCTCCTTGGCACGCGTGTTGGCCAAGCAGCCCCGGCTGATTTTTGCGGATGAGCCTACAGGCAATTTGGATCAGCAAACCGCCCTCTTGGTGATGGATGTGATGCAGGAGTACATACGCAAGCAAGAGGGCGCACTTTTTGTCGTGACGCATGATGCTGCTATCGCGGACATGTGTGAGGCACACTATGTCCTGGAGGCGAGGCGCCTTAGACCATATACATGACCTTGGCAAGGATAATGATACTAAAAACCAGTGCAAATGCAGCGTAGTGGATGATCGCAAAGAGTTTGCTTTTTTCTCGGTGCGTAAAGAAGAGAAACATTGCTGTGAGAATCCCGATGACGGTCAAGATGACCAAGAGTAGCTTGACGTTGAGGACGACATTGAAAGGCGTGGAAAACATCTCGTCAATGGAATGAATATGCTGCAGGTACATCAACGTACCGGTAATGAGCAGCAAAGCAAAAAAGACAGGTATGATTTTGATGCCACGTTTGACGATTGCGTATTCGGCCTCTTCGCGATGTTTTTTTCCATAAAGCTTCTCGATAGAGGGATGCAGAAACACTTCCGCAAAGACAAAACCACCGAAAATGACAGCTGAGATCAAGTGAATGAGTTGATAAAGAGGGTACGAGGACATGCTAGTGCTCCATAAGATTGACAATGAGAGGCATTGTACATGATTCTTGATGAAAAAGCCAATCATTTACCATCTTTTGGCTATAATTGATAAATTTTTTTTGGAGAGCACTCTATGCCTCGACCTATATTACTATCACTTATTATCTCTCTATTTTTTCTCAATGGTTGCGGAGGCGGCCCGGACGCTGGACTGCTAAGCTACACTTCTAAAATTCCCACAGCCAAAGTCAACGCGGAACTGCTCAAAGTCACGCCCATCAAGCGACGATCTACGTTTGGATCCTTTTCGATCAACCGTGCAGCGATTCATCCGGCAGCCAGTGGAGATCGCGTCGCTCTCGTGAGCCAGTTTGGCTTGACAACTTTTGAGATTCCTGAAGGGGTCGGCGGGACATTTGCGGCTTCGTGCGGCTTGCGTTATGATACGAAGACGAAGCAAATATTTTTGACCGACATCCGTCCTGGTATCATGAAGATCAACAATGCTTCTCTCTCGGAATACGTAAGCAAAAGCACTCGCAAGGCGATCGGGGCCATTGTCACCAAAGTTTTCAGTGATATTCCGATTTACCAGATGGACTCATCTTTTAGTGCAAAATTTGTCAAAAAGATCACTGTCTACAAGGGTAATATCGTCATTGTTTATGGGCTATAGGCACCTCAGAACAAAAAACAGCCTTCTATCTGAATGTTGACCTCGTTATTCTAACAGCCACAAGTGATGGATGTCCCATCAGTGGCGTGTATTCCATCCATTGCGTAACCATCTCTTTTCCACCAGTCCAGACCGCCCAAGAGCTCTTTGACATT
>CAZCAZ010000123.1:0-3901 GCA_964496735.1 uncultured Nitratifractor sp.
GGACAGACCTTCGGACGTATCTTGACTCAGGCAGCAACCTACCTGCGCGGCAAGCACAAGCCCAGCTTTACTCCCAACGTCGATTGCGGCGATTATGTCGTCATCATCAACGCCAAAAAAGCGGCCTTCTCGGGCAACAAACTCGACTCCAAAGAGTATTTCCGTCACAGTGGCTACTTCGGTAGCACCAAGAGCAACAAGCTCTCCGATATGCTCGAAAATCACACAGAGAAACTCTATCACCTCGCCGTACGCGGGATGCTCCCCAAGACAAAATTGGGCAAGCAAATGATCAAGAAACTCAAAGTCTACGAAGGTGCCGAGCACCCTCACACAGCACAGATCGGTAAAGGAAAATAAGCATGGCAACTATTTATGCAACAGGCAAACGTAAACGCGCGATCGCCAAAGTATGGCTCACTCCCGGTGCAGGCGAGATGAGCATCAATGGCCTCACGCTCGATCAGTGGCTCGGCGGTCACGAGACTCTCAAGATGAAAGTTCGTCTCCCTCTCGAAGCCACCAAGCAACTCGAAGCAGTAACCATCAAAGCCAGCACCCTTGGCGGTGGCTACAGTGCACAAGCCGACGCTCTCAAGCATGGCATCACCAAAGCCCTCGTCGAGTACGAGCCCAGCTTCCGCGCGATTCTCAAGCCTATGGGCTTGCTCACTCGCGATTCTCGTGTCGTCGAGCGCAAGAAATACGGTAAGCGAAAAGCCCGCCGATCCCCTCAGTTCTCCAAGCGTTAATCGCTTCACTCTTTCCCCTTGTGGGATCGAGTTTTCCTATTTATTCTCCGTTTCTTATTTCTCCCAATACCCATTCCCACTCTACATGAACTCTCTTTGTCGCATCCGTAGAGCCATCAGGACATGCAAGGCAAGACACAAAGGCAATCGTTACAATTGCACTTTGAGCAGAGGAAGAAAAAATCAGGCTTCCCCGAGTTTCTCGATCGTGATCGTTTTGTTTTCTACGCCCATCAGAGCGGCCGCTCGGGACTTGATCCCTTTGATCGTAAACCCAAATCGCTTGAAGAGTTCACTCGCCGGAGCCGAGGCACCGAAGGTCTCCATGCCCAGTACATCATCCGCATACTGATAGTATTCTGTGGCACGTGCTGCTTCGACAGCCAGGACTTTGGTGCCAGGGTCGATGACCGCTGTTTTGTATGCGGCGTCCTGCTCATGGAACAGATCGAGGCAGGGGACAGAGACGACGTTGGTCTGGATGCCCATTTTTTCCAGAAAACATCCTGCCTGCAGCGAAGGCATCACCTCAGAACCGCTGGCCATAATGGTCAGGGTAGCCTTGTCACGTTTTTTGATGATATAGGCTCCTCGGGACGGGTCGCCAAAATCACGTGTAGGCTTGAGAGTTTTGAGTTTCTGACGACTGAGGACAAAGCCATGCGGTGCCTGCATCGTCAAAGCAGTTTGCCATGCGGCGACGTTTTCGGTTGCGTCTGCTGGCCTCCAGAGATAAAAGCCTGGAAGCGCCCTAAACTGACTGATCTGCTCAATCGGCTCATGGGTTGGGCCATCTTCTCCTACACCAATACTATCGTGCGTCCAGACGAAAAAATTCTGAATATGCGTCAACGCGGCAATGCGTGCCGAAGGCTTCTGGTAGTCGCTGAAGACAAAGAAAGTGGCATTGAATGGAATAACCGTGCCGTATAGTGCCATGGCATTGGTAATGGCTGCCATGCTGTGCTCACGAATCCCGAAATGGATATTGCGTCCTCGTGGGAAATCTCCCATCTCTTTGAGTGTGGTTTTGTTCGACGGTGCCAAGTCGGCTGATCCACCGATAAATCCGGGGAGAGCACGGGCGATGGCATTGAGGATTTGGCCATTGCTGTCACGGGTAGCCGCCTCTTTGACTTCAGAAAAATCAGGATAATTGACAGCAGAGACATCGGGGTGAAGCAAGCGTTCTATCGTCGCGTTTTGCTCAGCCAATGGAGCCTGTTTGTGGAGATGGATCCACTCTTTTTCAGCCAGCTCACCTTCTTCAAGTGCGCAGCGAAAACGACTCAAGACATCCTCAGGGATCACAAAATGCGCATCCGGATCAAATCCGGCAGCTTTTTTGGAGGCCTTGATGACATCATCCCCCAACGGTGCACCATGCGTCTCATGGCTCCCCTCCAGGCCGACTGCTCCCTTGCCTATGGTGGTGCGAGCGACAATAATCGTCGGTTTGGAGTCAGAGGTTTTTGCGGCTTTTAGTGCATCATCGATCGCGTCGTAGTTGTGCCCATCGATACTCAGCACATTCCATCCCTGCGCTTCAAAACGCTGCGCAACGTCTTCACTCCAAGCTACCGAGGTGCTCCCCTCGATCGTGATCTCATTGCTATCATAGATGACGATGAGGTCTTTGAGCTTCAAGTGCCCGGCAAAAGCCGCCGCTTCATAACTGATCCCCTCTTGCAAGTCACCATCCCCGACAAAACAGTATGTTTTGTGGTCGATCAAATCGCAGGTATCCGAGTTGACCTGTTGTCCCGTGTAAGCAGCTGCCATTGCAAATCCCACCGCATTGGCAATCCCCTGCCCAAGTGGGCCCGTGGTGATCTCCACGCCAGGGGTATGGCCGTACTCAGGATGGCCGGGAGTCTTGGAGTCAAGTTGACGAAAATTTTTCAGATCCTCCAGACTCAGATCGTAGCCCCATAGATGCAACAAAGAGTAGATGAGCCCTGTACCGTGCCCGCCAGAAAAAACCAGTCGGTCACGGTTGAGCCATTGGGGGTTTTTCGGGTTGTGGCGCAAGTGCTCGCTGAGTACTACAGCGATATCGGCTAGCCCCATCGGAGCACCCGGATGGCCTGAGTTGGCCTTTTGCACCATGTCGGCAGCGAGAAATCGGATCGTGTCGGCCATCTTTTTGCGCATTGCGTTGTCGTTACTTGCCATTGTGTGATTGTCCTTGTTTGAGTTTATTGATGTCGATAGAGATAATGATCCATCAGTGGTTTGAGTGCTGCTTGCAGCTTGGGGTCAAATTCCAAAAAGCGTCCAGCCAAATCGTCCGAAAGTGCGTCCGCTTCCGCAATCGTCGCTTCCAGCCCCATGAGGTTGATGAAGCTATTTTTGTCTCCATCGTTTCCGGTGGTTTTGCCTGCTTCTTCTTCGCTTTGGGTCTCATCGATCACGTCATCCTGGATCTGGAAGAGCAAGCCCAGATCGATCCCAAACGCATACAAGGCATCTTGCTCAGCCTTGGGCAATCCGACGATCACTGCACCCATCAGCATACTGGCCGCGATGAGCTTGGCTGTTTTGTTGCGGTGCAGCTCTTTGACCTGCTCGATGCTCAGCGGTGTGTTTTCAAAATACAGATCAATCGCCTGCCCCAGCACCATGCCGCCGGTGCCGCCGTTTTCGGCCAGTATCTCGACCAGCCTGATCTGCACATCCGGACGAAAAGCAGACTGGGCAATCGCAAGAAAAGCGTGGGTGTTGAGTGCGTCCCCGGCAAGAATCGCCGTAGGGATATCGTAAGTCGTGTGCAACGTCGGGTGCCCCCGGCGCAACGGCGCATCGTCCATGCTGGGGAGGTCATCGTGGATCAGCGAGTACGTATGGAACATTTCCAGTGCCAATGCCGGCGCGTACGCTGACGCGAGCAACAGCGGCTCATAGGCTTCCACGATCCGCAGCAGCAGCATCGGACGGAAGCGCTTGCCTCCAGCCAGCAGCATGTCCGCCATCGCGTCGTTGTAAATCGGATGAAAGGTCTCAACCGTCGGAAGGTGGTCACGGAGATAGCGTTCAAATCCCTGCATAATGCCTCTTATTTTTAGATGAGAGATTATAGTATATTCGTGGTTAGGGGTCGGTTACAGACGTACGTTGGTCTGTAACCTTGGATAACATCCTGGCACTTA
>CAZCAZ010000124.1:0-3803 GCA_964496735.1 uncultured Nitratifractor sp.
AGCATGGCAAACCCCATCTGAATATCCTCGATATCAATTACGGTCTGGGGTACAATACATTGGCTACGCTGCACTACATTCAGGCTCATGACTTGGATGTGACGGTGCGCATTGTCTCGCCGGAGTTTGATGCGCCGCTGGTGCGGTCGCTTCGGGATTTCAAATACCCGTCAGAGTTTGATGGGCTACGGCCGGTGATCGAGTCTGTCTCTGATGATCTGCACTATGAGGATGAGCGATTTGTTGTCGATGTTATCATCGCAGATGCACGCGAGACGATCCCCTCTCTTCGTCAAAAATTTGATATCATCTACCAAGATGCTTTTAGTCCAGAGGCCAATCCTTTGTTGTGGACACGGGAGTGGTTTGGTGACATACGATCCTTGTGTGCCGAGGATGCTGTCTTGACAAGCTATTCGATCGCTGCGGCGATACGGATGGGGCTGTATGAGAATGGATTTGCCATTTACGACTACCGGCCCATGGGGACACGCGGCTCCCTGGTCGCTTCCGTGTCTCCGATCATGGGCGAAGGAATGGATGGGTTGACATGGATTGACATGGCGTTGAAAATGGAGCGCAACCCCGAGGCGCGGAGTTTGCGGGATCGAGATTTTATGGGTTGATGTGCACCGCCAGCCACACAGTGTCTTTTTGTGTCTGCACAATGGTGTGGGGCGTATGCGCCGGGATCAGGAGGGTATCGCCCCGCCTAAGGGTGATACCCTCCCCATCTATTTGTAGCACCGCTTCCCCCTCCAGCACCGCGACCCACTCATCCTCATCCTGATTGTAGGTGAGTGGCTCAACCTGATCGGAGCTGACAATGCGGATGATTTTGACGTTTTTGTGTTCGAGGAGGGTGGTAAAGGTTTCGCCGGTTTCAGGGCTGGGGGTATCGTAGAGGTTCATCAAAAGCTCATACTCATCCCGTCCACCTCTTTCCAGCTGAGCCCTTTTTTGCTGTCGCGATGTGAGAGGATGTGTTCGATGTAACGGGCGAAAAAGTCAGTCTCTATGTTGACGCGGGTGCCGACGCGGTAGGTTTTGAAAAGGGTATGTTCGATCGTGTGGGGGATGATCGTCAGGCGGAAGGTATCGTCTGTGGCTTCGTTGACCGTCAGCGAGACCCCGTCGACGGTGATGGAGCCTTTGGGGATGACGTAGGCCATCTGGTCATGGGGGAGGCGAATCCGGTAGTCCGTGCCGTTGCTGCGCGGGGTGATGGCGACGATCTCCCCCATGCAGTCGACGTGCCCCTGGACGATGTGCCCCTCGAAGCGATCCCCCATCTGCATCGCCGGTTCGATATGCACTTGGCCATGCAGTCGGCTTTCGTCGATCACGCTGCGGGTCTCATCGGCCAGCTCGACATCAAATCCGTCCGGATGGAGTGCCGTCACCGTCAGGCACACCCCGTTGACCGCCACCGAATCGCCGACGGCGGGGCGGTAGTCGGCACGGAGGGTGAGGATATTGCCCGCGTAGCGTTTGACCGTCGCCATTTCGCGGATGAGGCCGGTAAACATCAGTGCAGCCTTTGGCTGCAATGGAGCAGGGAGCAGGGAGCAGGGAGCAATTTGGGCGACATGAATTTCCTTTTGGATATAATGGCGAAAATTATAACATATTTGACGGAGTCAACAATGAATTATGACGTAATCGTCATTGGCGGCGGCCATGCGGGGATCGAGGCATCGCTGGCTTCGGCGCGAATGGGGGCGAAAACTTTGCTGATGACCATGCTGGTGGAGCAGATCGGAGCCAGCAGCTGCAATCCAGCTATCGGGGGACTGGCCAAAGGGCATTTGGTCAAAGAGGTAGATGCACTCGGCGGTGAAATGGGACGGATCACCGATGCGACAGGGCTGCAGTTCCGATTGCTCAACTCTTCCAAAGGGCCAGCCGTACGAGGATCGCGAGCCCAGATCGACATGGATCGCTATCGGATTGTGGCGCGTGATGTGATCCTCAACACCCCCAACCTCGATGTCAAACAAGAGATCGTCACGGGGTTGATCATGGATGACGGGATAGCCAAAGGGGTGACGACGCAACTGGGCGACCGCTATGAAGCCCGAAAAGTGATCATCACTGCCGGGACTTTTCTTGGCGGCAAAGTCCACATCGGTGAGCAACAGCATGCCGCCGGGCGGCAAGGAGAGTTTGCCTCGATTGAGCTGGCAGAGTATCTGCGAGGGCTGGGGCTGGAGATCGGACGGCTCAAGACCGGCACCTGCGCTCGGATCGCAGGAGACAGTATTGACTTTTCGGTCATGGAGGAGCAGGGGGGCGATATGGATCCGATCCCTTTTTCGTTTCGTACTGACCGAGAGAGCTTTGCTCCTGATCAGATGCCTTGCCATGTCACCTATACCAATGAAGCAACCCATGAGATCATCGAGTCCAACTTCCATCGTGCACCCCTTTTTAGTGGTCAGATCGAGGGGATTGGCCCACGCTATTGCCCTAGTATCGAGGACAAGATCGACCGGTTTCGAGACCGACCGCGTCATCAGATCTTTGTCGAGCCTCAGACACGGGAGGCGACGGAGTATTACCTCAACGGCATGAGCACCTCCTTGCCGACCGATGTGCAGCTGGAGATGATTCACTCCGTTAAGGGATTGGAAAATGCTCGGATCGTTCGCTACGGCTATGCGATCGAGTATGATTTTATTCAGCCGACCGAACTCAAACACACCCTAGAGACCAAAACCATCCCCAACCTCTACTGGGCGGGTCAGGTCAACGGCACGACCGGTTACGAAGAGGCCGCTGCCCAGGGGCTGATGGCTGGGATCAATGCAGCACTCTCCGTGCAGGACAAGGCGCCGTTTGTTTTGGGGCGCGACGAAGCCTATATCGGCGTACTGATCGACGATTTGGTCACCAAGGGGACACAGGAGCCGTACCGCATGTTCACCTCTCGTGCCGAGTACCGCCTGCTGCTACGCGAAGACAATGCCGACGTACGGTTGGGTCATTATGGTGCGGTATTGGGTCTGCTTGATCCAGCGATCGCAGAGCGTGTCGCAGCCAAAAAACATGCGATCATCGAAGCACGTGAATGGCTTCAGACTCACTTTGCCACCCCGACCAAAGACTTCCTTGCCCACCTTGAAGCCGTAGGCTTGGGCAAGATCAATGACAAAACAGCATGGATTGATGTGATTGGCCGTGGGGATTTGAACCCGGAGCAACTCATACAGCTCTTGCCCAATTTTTCCCATTACGATGCAGCAGTACTCGAGCAGGTGCTGGTCGAAGCCAAGTACCATCGCTACATCGAAAAACAAGAAAATCAAATCGCCAAAATGCAGGAGATGATGCGTGTGAAGATTCCCCAGAACTTTGATTTTGCCAACGTGCAGGGGCTCAGCAATGAAATTGTTGAAAAACTCCAAAAAGCCACACCGCCTACACTTCAAGGAGCCTCGCAAATCAGCGGGATCACCCCAGCGGCTTTGGAGATCCTCCATGTTTATATCAAAATGCGCTCAAAAGACAGGGGATAAATCTTATTTATATTATTCGTTTTTCTTATTTAAGGAAGTAACACTTAAATTTTATGGTTACTTCTTATGACTAATATCAATGATATTTAAATAAAATCGTCCTATAATAATGCGTTAAAACTTTATTAAAAGGAAGATTATGAGCGAACGAAGAGATTTCTTCGGCAAGACTCTCGGCGCGTTTGCCGGTTTGGGTGCCCTCGGCGCACTCTACGCCGCCAAGCGAACCTGGGATCCTTTGCCTAGCGTAAAAGCGGGTGGGTTCACCACCATTGATGTGAGTGC
>CAZCAZ010000125.1:0-3784 GCA_964496735.1 uncultured Nitratifractor sp.
GCAGCGTGGAAGGTTCCAGGCGATTGATCGTATCGTACACCTCCTGCAAATGCTTGGGCGAATCAAGTGCAAAAAACTTTCCCCCAGTCTGCCGGGCAATCTTTTGGAGGATTGGCTTTTGATAATCATGCCCCAAACCAATGGTGTAGACTTTGAAGTGATATTTTTTTGCTTTGGCCAACGCGGCCTGAAAGGGGATTGATGTGACCGTATTGAGTCCGTCGGTCAGCAGGATCGCTACTGGATGCTCATGTGGACGAGTTTTGGCTAGATCTGCTCCGCGATAGAGGGCTTCATAGAGCGCAGTATTTCGCCCTCCGGCCACACCTATGCTGGCATACTTTAGTGCCATTTGGATCGCATGATGATCCTCGGTCATCGGGATACTCACGGCCGCAAAATCTGCAAAAAGGCTCAACGAAAAACGATCATCTGGACGAGAAGCAACGAATCGACTCAAGACGTGCTTGGCTTGTGCAAAACGGTCCTCTTCATGCATACTGTTGCTTGCGTCCAGAATGAGAGAGATAGCGTAGCCCTCATGCGCCTTTGTTTCTATTGTCTGGACAATCACCGGCCGAGTCAATGCCAAAAGCAAGAGCAGAACAATCCCCAAACGCAAAACAGTGATCCAGTCTCGACCAAACGTTTCACTGGCAACCTCTCGAAGCATCGGAAGATTGGAAAAGAGCATAGTCTCCCCCTCTCGAGGACAACGACGCAAGCAATACAACCAAGGAACAATCAAAAGAAAAACCCAAGGATACAGCAAACTCATGCTGTCACCTCTTGGATCGCTTGCATCAGTTGCGCTTTGATCTCACAGGGAAGCTCTGGAGGCAAAGAAGCATATTTGTATGGCTCTATCATATCCAGAAGTTTGAATAAATTTCGTGGCTGCCTCTCGGGCGGAAGAGCTTGCATTAACAAAGAAAAAGCATAGAGATCCTCGGTCGGTTGAGTCTCAAAATTGAGTTTCTGGAGCTGTGTAGTAACATCAAGGGTCTTGGGCGCCCTCTTCTCTCGGCGCCAAAGCCATGTACCCACACCCACAAAAGTTGCTATGCCTCCAAGTATCCACCCGAGTGATCCCCAAGATATCGACTGAAGTATCTCTGGATAGATCGGAGCCAATGTACTCAGATTGAGATCATTCATCGTCTACTCCGCAGGTGGTCTGCCAGGGCAAGGATAGGGTCATCGCCTGTATGGATCGTCACCATGTCGATTCGGTGCTGATGGCAATAGGCTTGAAGGGCAGCATCATGTTCTTCCATCCGCTTCATATACTTGGCGGCCGTACGAGCTCCAACAGTGAAACGTGATGTCGTGCCAGAAAAGGGATCAAAAAGTCCACGGCTACCACGCCAATGAATACGCTCCTCTTCTGGACTCCGTATGGCAACCAGATGGAGCTCATGACGACCTGCCAGCCTATCCAAGGATGGCATCGTCAGAAAGTCGCCTAGGATGAAGATGACAGAAGGCTGTTTGACAGTGGAGATAAGATAATGCTCCATGGCACCATAATCCGTCGCTCTCTGCAGAAGATCGACAGCAGAGGCGGCCTCATAAATTGCTTCCAATGTCCCAGCCTTGTGGCTTGGCCGAAGCTCCCAGTGAATGTTGGCATCAAACAAACTCACCCGCAATCGGTCCCGTTGCAGTTGTGCAGCGTACGCCAAGGCACTGAGGGCGCGCGTGGCCACAACATGCTTGCTTGGATTGCCAAAAAGCATTGAGGCATTTAAAGCCAACACCAAATGAATGTTCATCTGCTGCGTAGGATGAAAGCGATTAACAATAGGGGTACCGCTACGAGCAGTAGCATGCCAGTTGATACGATGAAGGGGGTCGCCATCGACGTATTCGCCCAGTTCATCGAGCTCCATGCCTCGCCCTTGCAGTATCCCATCATGCTCACCGTGACGTGCCAAAAGACGGCTACGTTGTGTATGGATGCGTATCGCATCAAGATCGGCTGATGGTGCAGTCGTATGCATATCAGGGAACAGGAAGGGTCTCAAGTACGGTGCGGATGATCGCATCAGGGGTCAAGCCATCCGCATGGGCGCGATAATGCAAAACAATGCGGTGGCGCAACACACCATACGCGCTACGAGCGATATCTGCGGGCGTGACAAAATCGCGCCCTTCAAGAAAAGCCTGAGCCTTGGAAGCCTTGTAAAGATCAATGCTCCCCCGGGGACTGGCACCGAAGGCAATCGCTTCCTGGAATTTCTCCAAACCTGCGGCTGCAGGATCGCGTGTCGCACCAATGATACGGACAATATAGCGGGTGAGTGCATCGTCGATATGGACAGCGTGTACAGCCGCTTTGAGTTTTGCGAAGTCTTCGGTATCCATCACTTGAGTGATGGTCTCAAAACCTTTCTGGGCAACACGCAAGACAATATCAAACTCCTCTTCGGCAGTATTGTAATCCACAAAGAGTTTGAGCATAAATCGATCGAGAGAAGCTTCCGGCAACTCGTAAGTACCTTCCTGATCAAGCGGATTGGCTGTAGCGAGCACCATAAAAGGATCAGGCAATGAATAGCTCTGCTCTCCAATGGTCACTTGACGTTCGGCCATGGCTTCGAGTAGAGCAGATTGCACTTTGGCACCGGCACGGTTAATTTCGTCGGCCAACAACAAATGAGTGAAGACTGGGCCTTGCTTTAGAGAAAACGTGCCGCTGTGCATATCCAGTACTTCACTTCCGGTGATATCAGCCGGAAGCAAATCAGGTGTGAATTGCACCCGTTTGAATTCGAAACCCAACGAATCAGCCAAGGTCTTGACCGCCGTGGTCTTGGCGACGCCAGGTACCCCCTCGACAAGGACATGCCCACCACTCAACAGTGCGATCAGCATTCCGTCAATTAGTGCTTCATGCCCTACGACAACTTTGTGGATTTCGTCTCGTAATAACTGAATAGAATTCACGTGTCTCAGAACTCCCCTGAAGCGGCTTTATCCATCATGGTATACAGGATATGCTTGACTTTGTTTCCCTCTTCCAGCATATAAGGCGGCAGAGTATTTCCACCATGAATCATCATATCCATATCCAGAGCATAGAGCCAATAGCGATGGTTTTTGTCCTCCATGACGACGATACGACAGGGAAGATAGGCACCATAAGCCATCGAGAATTTGACCATATCCACAGCGATATTGGGGTGGCAATAGCTCAGTACACGCACATAAGGCTGTTTTTTACCGGTGCGCGCCTCCACTTCTTTAGAAAGTGGGAGATCCCCTACGGGTTTGATGCCCATTTCGTTGGCCACACTGTTGAGCGACTCGACGATTTCGTCAGGGCTTACACCTTCTTCGACCTGCACTTTGTGTACCGTTGCTTTGGCTATGTCGCCCGTACTAAGCAATGTACCGACCATGTGCGTATAGACATCCTTGGCCTTGGGATCAAAATCCTTGACCAATACTGCCACATAGATCAGTCCGACTACTGCCAACAATCCGATGATAGAAAAAATGGTTTTCAACGCTTTCATCTCTCCCTCCCCTTTTTTTATAAGATATTATTATCTTATCGTATAATTTATTAAAATCATATAAAATCTATTTTTGGTTCAAGATGTTAATATGGTGTTGCGTCGATCCAGCCAGCCGCTTTCCGCTCAATCGCTTCGGCGACGCCTGCCTGCACATAGTCCACACCGTCGATAAACTCTTTTTGTTTCCAGCCCATGGTTTGCATTGTATTGATGCAACCGATGATTTCAATATCGTATGCCAGCAAAGAACGGAGCCGTTT
>CAZCAZ010000126.1:0-3730 GCA_964496735.1 uncultured Nitratifractor sp.
CGGGCGACGTTTTGGCCGATGGTGCCCATCCCGATGATCCCCCAGCGTTTGCCCGCGATCTCCCAAAAGGGCTGTTCGAGGTGGGTGAAGATCATGCTCTGACTCCAGGCACCGCCTCGGGCGTAGAGGGTGTAGTACTCCATCTTTTTGGCGATATTGAAGAGCAGGGCGAAGGTGTGCTCGGTGACACTTTGGGTAGAGTATCCGGCGACATTCTTGACCGTGATGCCCAACTCCTCGGCGGCATCGAGATCGATGTTGTTCGTCCCGGTGGCTGCGACGCAGATGAGCTTGAGGTTGGGGGCGGCTTGCATGACATCGCGGTCGATAACGACTTTGTTGGTGATGACAATATCGGCATCGTCGATGTTGTCTAGCGTCTCATCGGGCTCAGTGATATCGTAGGTGTCGAGTACGCCAAAGGCTTCGAGGGGACTGAGGTCGAGGTCGTTGCCGAGGGTTTCGGTGTCGAGGAGAGCGAGTTTCATAGGGGTTCCTTTTGGATGGTATGCTTGCTGCAGTTTTTTACAAGTCCGAGAGACCCAGACGTTTGAGGTCGACGTGGCTGCCGCTGGGAAGATGCTTGACTTTTTCAAAGCCAGCGATGAGCTCAGGGATCGCTTGTGAGAGGGGGAGAATGAGGCCGTCGCGAATCTTTTGGATCACGGGGTAGCGCTGGGGGTCGCTGGATTTGAGAAAAGCGCTGAGTGTTGGTGTCTGGGTGAGTTTGGGTGTGATGGTGCTGAAGTGCACATAGGGGTGCTCTTCTGCATACACCTCAATCATGCTGGCCAACGCGGCCTTGGAGATCGTAAACGCTCCCATCCCTTGGTGCCCAAACAGTGCAGAATTTGTGCCGAGTGAGACGATCTGTTCAGTCTGTGTGTGAGCAAGGAGGGCATCGATGATGTGCTTGTGCGACCAGAGGTTGACATTCATGATGTAGCGCAATGCATCCAGTGGGGTATCGGACATGCCGCGCATTTCGGGATACATGGAGGCATTGAGGACGGCATGGTCCAGTGGCCGGCCGGCGATAAACGCGCGCAAGGCATCCCGCACCATATCCGGATCAAACAGATCAAGCGACATGAAAGTAAAGCGTGGATGGGATGTCAGGGATTTGGGCACGTGGCGCCCCACGGCATACACGCTGTCACCGCGCTGAATGTAGGCCTCAGCAAGAGCGCGACCGATCCCACTGCTGATGCCAGCGATGAAAATATTTTTCATGTATTATCCCTGCTATGCTATACTTGTATCTATGAAAATATTATGTGTAGACACATGATACAGCATGATACAATAAACGGAGATAAAATGTCAAAAAATCAAATCAACAAAGAGATCAAAACCCTTGATCAACGTATTGATCGTATTTACAAGATGGCCAAGGGGCACTTTGGCGAGGTGCGTTTCGTAGGCATCAAACGCCACACCAAGGTCGGCTGGGTCGCCAAAATCGAATTTGAAGAATTTGACTCCCTGATCGCCGAAGGAATAGACGCCATCGACGCTTTGCGCAAACTCCGCAAGCGCCTGCGCAAGATCATCGAGCGCTACAACATGGTCTAGTGATCGGATGCAAAACAATATCATCCTGATAGGATTTATGGGTGTCGGCAAGGGAACCATAGCGCGTGCACTGTCCAAACACTACGGCCTATACAATATCGACACAGACGACTTGATCGAGTCAAAAGAAAACAAAGACGTCAAAGCGATTTTTGCCCACAAGGGCGAAAAACATTTTCGAAAACTGGAACAAGCCACAGCTGATTGGATCGAAGCGCATGTCGTCGGGACGTTGATCAGCTGCGGGGGTGGGTTTTATCACGTGGACAACTTGAAGAGATTGGGGACAGTGGTGTTGCTCGATGCGTCCTTTGAGTGGATTCATGCGCGACTCAAAAACGCCAAAAACTCCGAAGCCAAACTGGCCAAGCGCCCTCTGTTCGCTGAACCAAAAAAAGCGAAGAAGCTGTACCGTGACCGTGAAAAAGCCTACAAAGAGTTGGCCGATGTCATCATCAACGTCGAAGGAAAAAGCCAAAAAGAGATCTGCGAAGAGATCGCAGAAAAGTGTGCAATACTTTGATAGACAAGGCATGCTTTGTCAGGCAAGTATAAAAAAGGGACTGTGGAATGAGTGAGATTTTTTTGTTGATCGTTTTGGTCATTTTCGCGTCGGCATTGGTGGGACTGTACGTTGTCGGGAAGTGGATATACATGAAACTGCAAAATCAGGATACCGAAGTGAGCGATGAGGTGCCGGATGGATTGGAGAATACGCTTGAAGGAGTGGAGATGAATAAGATTGATTTTAAAAATAGCTTGGTGGTGCGCTTTGCAATGATCGGACTCATTGCGTTGGCTGTGTTGATTCCATTGGGGAATATCCGCTCTATCGTCAAAGAGCGCAGTCACCTGTACGACAGTGTCTTGAGCAACATCGCATCCCAGTGGGGTCAGCCACAGAAGATTGTCGGCCCAGCGCTGGTGATCCCTATCGTCGAGAAGTACGACACGATCGAAACCAGCAAAACCGCCAAAGGGGAGACCAAGAGCATCAACAAGGTCGTGCGAAAAAACAAAAACATCATCCTGCTTCCCAAGCAGCTCAAGACGCAGATAGGTCTAAAAGAGCATTACCGCTATCGGGGCATTTACAAATCGCTTGTCTATGGCGCTTCCATCGGCATCCAAGGGGCGTTTGAGATCCCCGATATTGCCAAGATGTCTGATCACCTGGAGTCGGTGCGTTACGACAAGGCATACGTGATCATGAGCTTGAGTGACACCAAAACCATCGGGAAGGTTTCGGCTCTGTCGTTTGCAGATCAATCGTCAGTATTTGAGCCGGGAGTTCCGGTATCACTCAAGGGGATGAGCTCTGGATTTCACGCGCCACTGCGTATCGACCAAAATGTCACTTCGTATCCGTTCCATTTCCAACTCCATGCCAACGGCAGTTCGACCATACGCTTCTCGGCCTTTGGTGAACAAAGCGTTATTGATGTCAATTCCACGTGGCAGCATCCGAGTTTTCAGGGAGACATTTTGCCTACCAGCCGGACGATCACATCACAGGGATTCCATGCGAAATGGGTGATTCCATC
Source organism: uncultured Nitratifractor sp. (assembly GCA_964496735.1). Lineage (GTDB taxonomy): Bacteria > Campylobacterota > Campylobacteria > Campylobacterales > Sulfurovaceae > S017-3. The sequence continues at coordinate 3,120 of CAZCAZ010000126.1, forward strand.
CTTGGCTCGAAGCTTCCCTCAGGCGTGGATCCACGAAGACCGAAGCTATGCACTCAATCAGCTCTTGACCGGCGTGGATCTCTTCGAGCCGATTGCGCTCTATTCTTTGATTACCCGTTCGATCAAATACGGTGTTTTGTTTATTTTGTTGACCTTCTTGACCTTTTCGATTTTTGAACTGACCCAAAAAGGGAAGCTGCATTATGTGCAGTATGTCTTGGTCGGCTTGTCTTTGGGGTTGTTCTTTTTGTTGCTGTTGTCGCTGTCTGAACATATGACATTTTTGGGCGCCTACCTGATCGCATCGGCGATTACCGTCATCTCCATCAGCCTCTATGTATGGTTTGCCAACAGAAACCTGCGGCATGCGGGGATGATCTTTTTGTTGTTGGCTGCTTTGTATGCAATTTTGTATTCATTGCTTCAGATGGAGGACTACGCGTTGCTGATGGGGACAGGACTCTTGCTGTTTGTCCTGTTGGTGCTGATGTGGATCACACGAAACATGAGAGCGGGCGCGGGACTGCCCACGTCTCCTGATATACATACCGAGAGTTAAGTGCCAGGATGTTATCCAAGGTTACAGACCAACGTACGTCTGTAACCGACCC
>CAZCAZ010000127.1:0-3635 GCA_964496735.1 uncultured Nitratifractor sp.
ACTGCGAGCAAAAAGTCGAAGCAATCGACTACAAAGACCTCAACCTCTTGAAGTTTAGCCTCTCTGAGCGCTTCAAGATCATGCCCCGCCGCCTCACCGGCAACTGCAAGCGTCACCAGGAGATGGTAACAGTCGCCATCAAGCGTGCCCGCCAGACCGCCCTCATTCCCTATGTTGTTGACCGCAAAAATGTCGTCGACAATCCCTTTGAGTTGATTCGATAGTCCTCTCACTTCCAAGAAGCCTTCGGGCCTCCCTTGGATTTATGGTCCGTCTCTCCGAGATTTTCACCCACCAATTCTCAGATACATTCTTACTCCCCTTTAAGGCGCTATAAATGAATGATTCCAAATCATGGTACATGTTTTTCCCTTTCCTTTTCGCATTACTTATCAGCGGATGCGGGCCTACAGACAACAGCGATGCCAACAATGACGGCTCGCAGCCTTTTTACCTCGACCCAACAGCCAATGCACATATTTCTCATGCTTTTCTCAAAAAAGTTGTCTCTGCTGTCTCCACGGCCCACGGCAAAAAAACACTCAAAATCTGGGTGGATCGAGAAAGCATGGGAGAGGGATGCATCAAGAGAAAATGTGTCACTCAGGAAATGGTCGACCTGCTTGCTGAGGCTTTTCTTCGACCAGGAACTGACAACGATATCTATGATTGGGATACAGCCATCTATGGTGAGGAGTGGGGTGATGCGGCACGAGACGAGCACACAAGCTTGATTGCCAGCAGCAACGAGATCAATATACTATTGACCGATATTGATGGAGACGACAATCCCGCTCGAGGCACCATTGGGTACTTTTACCCCAAGGACAATTTTACCCACGAGGCACTTAGCGGCTCAAACGAACGTATCATGTTTTACATCGATTCCGTGATGTTTGCCAATGACCAAGGAGGCAATGCCGGCTGGGACATTCACGATCGCTACCCCAGCGAAACACTCTCTACATTGGCTCATGAATTTCAACACATGATCCATTTTTATCAAAAAACCATCCTTTTGTCTGCTGACAATACGTCAACAGAAATTTGGATCAACGAAATGCTCTCCGAAGCCACCGAAGACCTTGTAGCCACACGCATCGGCATCGACGGCCCTCGGGCTGTACCCTATACCGAAGGGGGAGCCGGCGAACCTGACAACCGATATGGACGCTACCCACAATTCAATCGTGTGGGCAGTCAACTCTCCCTGACACAGTGGCATCAAAATATTGCCGAATACAGCAAAGTATCTGCCTTTGGAACCTTTCTGATGCGCAACTACGGAGGCGCCAAAGTCTTGCACGATATTATGTACAATACCTACACCGACAAACAAGCTATTCTTGATGCTGTACACAAATTCCCTTATGCTGAGTCTGTCACATTTGATACGTTATTGAGAGACTGGGGCACGGCTATCCTTCTTTCGGATCAGACCACACTGCCTGCAGGCCTCCCTCGATACAATACAGGGAAATTTCATGATACAAGCTACAACAACATCTCATACCAGCTGGGATCAATCAATTTCTTCAACTACACACCTGGGCCAATCCTGTACCATGGAAGCGGCACTACCATACTGCCGCCCATGAGCAACCTTTTTTATACTGTGGGTGAAAATATCAAGGGGGACTACAATCTCAGTCTGGATATCAAAAAATGGACAACCGCAACACTCATCATCAAAAACACAGGCAGCCAGGGCAGCAGCACCAATAGTGACACCAGCGTACAGATAAGCGGCTCAACAGCCGATCGAAACATCACCGTGACAGCCGGCGACGACCCCAGCGCCAGCTACCTCGCCAACCAAGGGCATGTCAACCTCTTCTTGCATCTTGGTGCGCGTTCTCGCGATGTCTACCTGCTCTTGAGTAACTCTGAAAACACAGAAAGCGACAACGAAACGAGTATCCAGAACGGAAGGATGTCTGCCAAAAATCGACAACTTGGCGCTCGCCAAACACCACGAAGCAAGCTCGCTGCCACACCCCCAAGCGGCATGGCTCAGCAGGTGCATGACTTCACGCACCATATCACAGACTACCTCCATCCCATCCAGTCAAACACCAAGGAGGCACAGTGAGAACCCTGATACCCCAGAGCCTTTTGTTGCTCTCTGTTTTGGCATTTGGCGGATGCTCTACTGATCCTATGCATGCCGAATCACTCTCTGAAAAGCAGGCCATGCAGCATACCATACTGCATGGCAAACTCTCAATGCGGGGAAGCGGACACACTGCCCACCTCGAGCTCATCACTGACCACGGCAGCTACCGCATCACCAATCCCAATGCCTTCGGCCTCATGCAGCAGCAAAACCGCTCGGTACGCCTCAAAGTGCGTCTTGTCAAAAAAGCAATTGGTCCAGGGTTTCCGGCAGAGGTGGAAGTAATTTCGGTACATTAGGGATGTTTCCTCTCGCGTAGGGTGGGTAATTGCCCGCCCTACGCGTATTCGCTCAATTCATACCGTCGAGCTTTTCCCTCAGGCGTAATGCGCATAACATAAAGCGCTATCCCCGCCCCGCACAATATCTCCGCCAGCTCCTCACTCCCCCACTCCACCACATGCCACCCCGACTCTTCAAGCGCTTCGAGCAATCCCAATCCAGCCAGCTCTTCGAGATCAATACGGTAGAGGTCATAATGAAACAGATCATCGGCATATTGGTGCTGGAGCGAAAAGGTCGGTGAGGTCGCCTCCCCTTCGATTCTTCGTGCACGGGCAATGGCCTGCATGAGGGTCGTTTTGCCCGCAGCCAGATCGCCCTGGAGGAAGATCACGGCATTGGGAGGGATATATTTTTGCATGGTATCGACGACGGTGTCGAGATGGTCGAGGTCGGCGTGGAGGGTGATGTTCATGATCGTCTCATTTCAGTATTACGCGTAGGGTGGGCAATCGCCCACCAAAAATCATAAGTGATTTTCCATTTGTTTGTATTCTGTCATCTCGCAAAGAAGGCGGGCTGTTGCCACCCTACGCGACAGAACAGCTCTCTCTTATGCGCCCAATTTCTGCGACAACGCCACAATCTCATCCAAATGCCGCGTAGCACTGCCGCTCCCAATCGCCTCGCGCCCCATCTCAAGCGCCTCCTGAATATCCCGCACCTGTCCATCAGCAAAGAGTGCATACGCCGCATTGAGCAGGACGATATCGCGCTGGGCATCGGTCGCTTCATTGGAAAAGATCGCACGGGTAATGGCGGCATTCTGATCCGATTCTCCCCCAAGGATCGCTTCTTTGGGAGCCAGTTTGAGCCCATGCTCTTCCGGGTGGATCAAGCCCCTGTCTATCCGTCCTTCACTCACCCAGGCAAACTGTGTCGGTGCAGAAATAGAAATCTCGTCCATCCCATCCTCACTGCTGACCACAAAGGCTCGCTTGGCATCCAGAGCCACAAGGACTTCGGCCATCGTATTGATGAAATCGGGCGAAAAGACCCCCATGAGGTACTTATGGGCTCCGGTAGGATTGGTCAGTGGGCCCATGATGTTGAAGACCGTACGGTGGGAAATCGAACGTCGCACCGGCATGATGTGTTTCATCGCCGGGTGGTGATTCATCGCAAAGATGAAGGCAAAGCCCGTCTCTTCAAGCATCTTCGCCTGTGCCTCGACCCC
>CAZCAZ010000128.1:0-3574 GCA_964496735.1 uncultured Nitratifractor sp.
ACAGATCCCGCAGGATCTCTTCGATCATCAGTTTGCTCCGGCCGTAAGGATTGGTCACTGAGAGGGGGAAGTCCTCGGTGATCGGTACGCTGGCTGGGTCACCGTACACGGTGGCCGAGGAGCTAAATACTATTTGCTTGCAGCCATGTGCCTGCATCACCTCGAGCAATACCAATGTCCCATGTACGTTGTTGTCATAATAGCGCAGCGGCTCGCGTACCGACTCACCAACGGCCTTAAGACCGGCGAAATGGATCACACTCTCAATCTCATGCTGTGAAAAGACCTGCTCCAAGTCATCGCGGGATCGAATGTCCCCTTCAATAAGCGTAATCGCTTTGCCGGTGATTTGCTCAACACGGCGAAGGCTTTCGGCCGAGCTGTTGGAAAAATTATCAAAAACAATCAGCTCAAAGCCATGCTCAATCAGCTGAACAAGCGTGTGCGATCCTATATAGCCGGCACCGCCGGTGACTAGTATGTGTGCATGGGACATTTCTACTCCTGTGGCTGGTATTCAGGGACGATTGACTGCAACGCCTGACGTATATTTTCGGCTTCCAGCAATCCGTCCATCTCTTGCAAAAGGATCGTCAAGTTTTTTGATGTGGGGCGCGCTACGGTGATGGAGGGGTATTGTGTCTTGGCGTCTTCTGGCGAGTTCAAAAGTTCTTCATAGAGTTTTTCGCCGGGACGCGTACCGCTAAAAACGATATCGACCTCGTCTTCCTTGCCATAGAGTCGGATCATTTGGCGCGCCAAATCTACGATCTTGATCGGTTCGCCCATGTCCAATATAAACAACTCCCCTCCTCGGGCAATCGCACCTGCCTGCAGTACCAGCTGGCACGCCTCAGGGATCAACATAAAATAGCGCGTCATGTCCGGATGGGTCACCGTCACTGGGCCACCATTTTCGATCTGCTGCTTAAACTTGGGGATCACTGATCCGCTTGAGCCCAGTACGTTCCCAAACCGAACTGCGACGATCTCTGTCTGGTGACTCTCAACATTCTGTGCATACAATTCCACAATGCGCTTGGTCGCGCCCATGACATTGGTGGGGCGCACTGCCTTGTCAGTGGAAATCATGACGAGCTTTGAGACACGATGCTTGATGCATGCGTCAATCACTACCCGGGAACCGAAGACATTGTTTTCCACTGCGCTGTGAGGATTGGCCTCGCACAGTGGGACATGCTTGTATGCTGCTGCATGAATCACAATATCAGGCTGACGATCGACAAACAGCGTCTCCATGGCCTCACGATCCGTGATACTCATGAGGGCCAACCGTGCATGAGGGAGCTCTTCTCCTATTGCGTACAGGTTGTATTCACTGTGATCTACGAGGGTCAAGCTGCTCACTCCAAAACGAACGCACTGCCTGGCTATCTCCGAACCAATGCTCCCCCCTGCCCCTGTGATTAGGACACGCTTCCCTTGCAAAAAGTGCTCGATCTGTTTCGTATCAAGATCCTGAGGATTTCGGGCGAGCAGATCCTCGATCGAAAGGTCTTCGAGCCGCTCTTTCTCTGAGCCGAGGAGCTTAACTTGTTTGATGTCATAAATGCTCATTCGGTTGAGTCGATCGGTCAGTTGGCGAAGTTCCGCTTGCGCAAGTGGCTCAGCAATCACAGCCGCGGTCGCCTCTTTGGCCTTGGCGACCGCCTCCATGCTCTTCATGGAGTAGACCTTGATGTTGTTGAGATAGGAATTTTTGTTGTCATCCCAAGCAAATACAGCTACAGGATAATAATCCACCTCTCCCTTGAGGGCACTTTGGATAATCGTCGACGCCTGTGCGCCTGCACCAATAATAAGTGTAGCACGAATGGAATGTTCTTGACGCCCCTCGTGGATCAGTCGCTTAGTAAAGCGCAACCCGCCCAATACCACAAAGGATAAAACAGCATCAATCACAACAACAGATCGCGGGAATGGGCTAAACAGATCAGGTGCCACCAGAAACAACAAGACAAATCCCAAGTAGGCACCTGCATGTGCAGTCAAGAGGCGCTTGGCTTCAAAAAGGCTAAAAAATCGCCAAACTGCATGATAAAGTTTTAGCCAAAACATCCACAAAGTTTTCAAGAGAATAATGGCCAAAAACACATTCCAAAATGAAGAAAAAAATGGTGCCTCAATATGAAAATTGAATCGCAGAAGATAGGACATGTAGAGCGTCAAAAGCGATAAAAATATATCAGCTAACAGAAAAAAAGCCAATCGCTTGAAAGTGGTCGGCCGCATTAGAGACTCAAGCATCAAGAACCGCCCGAATCACATCAGACACACGCTCAATATCCCCATCAGACATCGCCGTACCGCTTGGGAGGCAAATGCCTTGCGCAAACAAGCGTTCGCTCGTTCCGTCTACTATGCGCTTGGAGTTAGAGAAAAGAGACTGCAAGTGCATGGGCTTCCATAAAGGGCGACTTTCTATGTTGGCTGCATTCAGAGCCTCAATGAGGCGTATTGGATCCGTCTGATCCAGTGCCATGGTTGTCAGCCAGCGATTACCTGTGCTCCCTGGAAGCTCTGGCATAAAATGGATTTCTTCTATGTCGGACAAAGCATGCACATAACGATCAAATATTTCTCGCTTGCGCCGAATGCGTTCCTCGAGCACTTCCATCTGTGCGACCCCGATAGCAGCCAATACATTGGACAAGCGATAATTGTAACCGTACGTTTCATGTTCATAGTGCATAAAAGGCTCTTTGGCTTGCGTGGACAAAAAGCGTGCCTGCTCAATCCACTCTTGATTGTTCGAAACCAGCATACCACCACCCGATGTCGTAAGGATCTTATTGCCATTGAAGCTATACACACCCATGTCACCAAATGTACCGCTCTGCTGATCACCCCATGCTGCACCCAAGGATTCGGCTGCATCCTCTATGAGATAAATGCTTTCCTGATGGCAAATTGCCACAATCTCATCCATAGATGCCATTTGCCCATAAAGATGCGTTACGATAAGTGCCTTGGGCTTACGGGGCGCATCAGCAATCGCCTGTTTGAGCAGTGAGGGCGAAAGATTCCAGCTCGTATCGCTGTCGACAAAAATAGGCTCGGCACCCTGATAAAGAATCGCATTTACCGATCCAATAAACGTAAAAGCAGAAGCGAGTACATAGTCACCGGCCCCCACTCCCAAGATCCTCAATGCCAGGTGGAGTGCTGCTGTGGCCGTATTGGTCGCCAAAGCATACTTGGTGCCGACGTGGGCGCACACATCGTGCTCAAATCGATCAACAAACGCGCCAAGCGGGGCAATATAGTTACTCTCAAATACTTCAGAAATATACGTCTGCTCTCGGCCACTCATGTGAGGAGGAGAAAGAAAAATACGTGCCATGTGCTACCCCGTAACTGTCTTGATAATATAGGCAAAGTCTTGCCGTAGCGACCAGCATTCGATATACGCCTTATTGATCGCAACTTTATCCGGCCAAACGACATCTCTATTGTAGCGCTCTGGATTCTCCTGTTGTGAGAGAATTGCTTCTTCGTTTCGATATTTTAGTGATGCCGGACCCGTGATGCCAGGCCGAATACTCAGCACAAT
>CAZCAZ010000129.1:0-3474 GCA_964496735.1 uncultured Nitratifractor sp.
AGACCTGTAACTCGTGCCACAACCGTGGTAAGCGGATCGGGGTCAGCTACATGGGATTGATGGAGCAGCCGTACAGTTCTCCTTTGATGCCCGGCGGCAAAGCTCAGCTCAAAACCCACGGTAAGCGCTATAAGCATATCAAAGAAGACCTGCACTTCGCAGCGGGCATGACCTGTCAGGACTGCCATACGTCGATCGACATGCATGGAGACGGTACACTCTTTGGCTCGACACTGGGTCAGGTTGAGATCGAGTGTGCTGACTGTCACGGTACCACACGCAAGTTCCCTTGGGAGCTCAAAATGGGTTACGGTGAAAATGAATTTGCTATGGGTGCCAAAGAGGGTGCACGCGGCATGACCGACAAACTGCCTCAGTGGATGACACAAGGTACGGTTTATAAGCCCATGGACGGCTATCTGCTGACGGCACGGGGCAATCCATTTGGCAATGTGGTCAAAAAGGGCAAAGAGGTTGTCGTGCATCTGGCCAGCGGCAAAGACCTCAAAGTGCCTCTGCTCAAAGAGAAACATGCTAGCAATTCGTTCAAAACCGAAGCGGGCAAAGTGGCCATGGATGAAGTTCAGGCACACATGGACAAACTCGAATGCTACAGCTGCCACGCTGACTGGGCACCGCAGTGTTACGGTTGCCATATCAAAGTAGACTACACCAAAGGTAAGACCAAGATCGATTGGATTGCCAGCGGAAACACGCACTTCGCCAACGGCGAGACAAGCGAATCGGTTCTGGGAACCAAAGGCAAAAAACAGATCGGCAAAGCCCATGAGACACGCAGTTATCTGCGTTGGGAGGATCCGATCCTCGGTATCAACGGCGAAGGTCTGGTTACGCCGATCATTCCGGGTTGTCAAGTCACTTATACCATTATTGGTCCCGATGGTGAGACGATCACCCTCAACAAACAGGCCCGCGTCATGGACAACGGTCTTAAAGTCAATGGCATTGACATGTCTCCCGTCCAGCCCCACACGACTGGCAAGAATGCCCGTACCTGCGAAAGCTGTCATTCCAACCCCAAGAGCTTGGGCTATGGCATCCAGGATGGTCAATTCCTGACCGATCAGGATCAAGACCTCAATGTGGACATTCAAGACCTGGCTACGGGCAAGTTTGCTTCGTCGCATACCACGGTTCAGGTTAAGGCCATCCCTGGCATGAATTACGACTGGTCCAAGGTTGTCGACCGCACGACCGGCAAACAGATTGTCACTGTCGGCTCACACTGGCCGGCATCTCGCGCTCTCGATCAGGACATTCGTGACAAGATGGAGCGCACCGGCGTCTGTCTTGGTTGTCACAAGAGCATGAGCAACAAAAAGCTGTGGGAGAAGGTGAACACCACACCCGGTATCCTCAAAGACAAAGCGCATCAGGACGTCATGAGCCAATTGCTCAAGGCGGGTGCCAAGTAGCACGCCCCTATCCAGCGGGATTCTCCCCGCTGGAGTGTCGGGGTAATCCTTTTACAGTTGGGCAGGCGACATGGCGTTTTTTTTGTGTCTCCCGAATCGCACATGCTTCGTGCCCGACTCTAAAAGATTTGTACCATCGAGTGTCTAGCTTATTACCAAAAGGAATATTATGAAATCCATTACCATTGCAGCGTCACTGGCCATCTTGCTTTTGAGCGGTTGCAACAGCAGCACCAAAGAAGCCAAAATCATAACAGAGGAGAAGCCGGTTGCCGTGCAGACAATGGCGGCAAAGCTTTCCACAGCAGCCAAGGTGACATCTCCCGAAGCCCACACTTCGCAGCCGACACTCGCCAGAGCCCAAGCGCCCCAAGTGATCACATCCAAAGCCCCCAAGGCGGCACCAGTGGCTGTCTTGTCTAGGTTTTACGAAATCTTTGGAGATGGAGCGCAGATTGCCCCAAAAGACAACAAACCGCTGTTGTTGGTCTTTGGTCAGTCGGCTGATCCCTACACACAGAAACTCCAAGCCGATGTGACGGACAATGTCGACCTGGCCAAGGCAATCACTGAAACGATGACTCCGATCTACATCAATGCCGCCGCCGAGAAACGCCACACGTTTCTCCACAATGGTGAAATGATGGAAGTTGACACCAAGACGCTGGTAAGTATCTATCACCTTGAGTCAACCCCAACGATCATCTTCATGGACGACAAATCCCAATCGATCTTTATGGTGCCTGGCTACATGCCTCCCAAGCAGTTTGAAGTAACGCTGCAGTTTGTCAAAGAGGGAGCATGGAGAGGAAAAGACCGCAAAAACGGCGATGTCTATGAGGCGCTCAGATCCTACTATGAGGCACACGGCATTCAAGTCGGGAAGGCAAAGAAATGAAACGGTTGATGATGGCCGCAGTGTTGGCAAGCGCTCTGCTGTTGGCAGGGACGCCTGAAGGACTTGATCCGGCTCAGGACATGGTCAAGCACGCTTCGACCATCCCGTATACTGGGCGTCCCATCATGTTGATGTTTGATACGTCGACGTGCCCCTACTGCAAAAAAACCCGCAAAGATCTCGTCAATGATCCCTATCTTTATAGCGTGGCCAAGCAGTTTGATATTTATAATATTCCCCGAGACAAGCCTCAGCCCTACATGGTTCTCGGCAACGGAACGACGCTTCAGTCACTCGTGATGCTTTACAAAGTCAAAGTGACCCCCAACATTGTCCTCTTGACCTCACATGGCCAAAAGATCTGGCAAATCCCCGGCTACTCCAAGCCGGAGGTTTTGGGCAAGATCATGGCCTTTGTCAAAGGGGTCGATACTGGAAAATATCAAAAAGCGGAGTGGAGAGAGTATTTGCAGAAGAATGGGCTAATATGAAACAACTGGTCGATATCTTATTTTCCCTCAAGACCACCCTTGTCTTGCTAGCCATTCTTGGCATCGGCGCGGCGGTGGCGACGTTTCTTGAAAATGACTACGGCACTTCCACGGCGCGGGTGCTGGTCTATTATAGTTGGTGGTATGAGGGGACGATGCTGCTAGCAATTCTCAATCTTATCGGGGTGATCTTTCGCTTTCGAATGTGGCGAAATCTATCGCGATTGACCTTTCATGTCGCCTTTATCGTCATTGGCCTGGGGGCAGGGATCACCCACTTTTACGGACGGGAAGGGGTTTTGCATATCCGGGAGGGTTTTATCGAGGATCGGATGCTCACGGCCGAGCCCTACCTGCAGATCAAAATCCATGACGGGGGCAAAGTCTATTATCAGGAGTTTCCTCACGATTTCGCTGCGATTGGCAGCAACTATTTCAAAGACACCGTGCAATATAGCGGAAAAAACCTCACGGCAGAATACGTCGATTATACCTTCAAAAAACAGATGCGCAGTGGACTGGGGATGCTCACGACTACAATCTGCTTAGCGGGTGACTGTCAAGAGGTCAAGCTGGTAGGGCAACGAGGCGGCAAAGGCTTCGAGAAGGCGTTGATATTTGGCGACACGAAGGTTGACATCGAATTTGG
>CAZCAZ010000130.1:0-3357 GCA_964496735.1 uncultured Nitratifractor sp.
ATATTGGGTGCTTCTACCAAGGAGGAAGCCTTTTTCATCTGGGAGAGCTGTTCGGTGTCTACTTCTAACAATACAGATCAGGCGTTGAATATCCACCAAAATCATGCTGCCCTACACAAAAAGAGGTGATCTGTCATGCCAAGAAAACCCCGAATAGACCTTGCAGGTTATCACCATGTCAAGCAGGGGCGTGAACTGTTCCGATACCTTTGTTGATAACAATGATTATGAAATTTTTAAAATACTTTTGCAAAGCATGCAGGAATCACAAAGCCGTGGTGCAAATCATGGGAGCTTCTGAGTTCAATTGATATGCTATACCGAAGAAGTGCTAGATCGATTCTCCGAAGCAAAGTGACACTATTTGCCACCGGGAGGATCAAGTTCAAGACCCTTCTGGTTCCGTATTGGGCTTGAGGCTTCTGGAGCCTCAAGGAGTCTAATCGTGTGTGAAAGCTTTTTTGTATGTGGGGCTGGCATTGCATGTTTGCCAACATTGTATAGCAGGATACTAAAAGAGAGGCATCAAAATCTCATGGTTGAGTTCCAAGTGCATATCCTGATAAAGTAGTGGGGATGCAGGAGGTGTGGCGATGTTGTCGTTTTCATCGTTGACGCTGATATTGAACGTACGCGGCAAGAGTGAGACGTGGGCATTGATTTCTGCCTTGCTAGTATATGCCTTCCCTGAAAAAAGTAAATCCCTAGCATAATACGTATCATCGTCGTACGTAGAAGCGTTGAACATGTGGGTGTCAAGCCAGGCGATTTGTTCTGATGTCAGAGTGCTTTTGGTAAAGGTTGCGTGCATGGATACGGACAGGTCATTGTTGGCCTGCCTTAAGATATCCAGACCAAGTCCATCGGCATCATATTGCAGCAGTGCTTGCGCAGCAAAGAAAGCGCGGTCGTTTTCATTGTCTATCGTGCATATGTAATGGTATTTTTCACCGATGATTACCAATGTTTCGTCATCTTCATCGAGATAGTACGAAAGAATTTTTTCTTGAAAAGTGTAGTTTTTGTAGGGCATAGTACATCCCGTGTAGCTAAAAATTGCTATAGAGAGTAAGGAAAAAATGATAAACAGCTTCTTCATTTTGGCTCCTTGTGTGCTGGACGGTTTGTTGTATCATACCACAGCGGCCTGAATTCTGTATAAATTAGTTGTCTCTTGGCGATCGCAAATGGTGCACAGCATACCAGATCAATGCCAGGCAAACCACTTGAAAAACATTTAGATACCAGACGATGGCCTCATAGGGCTTGAGAAACTCCCATATAAATCGCTGAGAAGCATAAACCAGTATAAATTGGTAAAAAATATATGTCTCAAAATAGGCTCTATTGGTCATGTATCGCCAGAGAGCATAAAGAAAAAACAATATCATCGCAGCTGACTCGTACAGTTGCACTGGGTGGCGGGAGATACCATCTCCAAAATCATACCCCCAGAAGAGATCAGTCGCTACCCCATACGTATAGTCGTCCATACCGCTCAAGAAGCAGCCCACCCTGCCCAAGGCAATGCCCAAAGCCAGTGAAGGGACAAGGTGCGCACCAGTCGAGCCCTTGATTCGCATTGTTTTCTTGAATACTTCTGTGCCAAGGACGCCTCCGGCTAGTGCCCCCAAGACCGATTTTCCGATCATGCTTTTGTTTTCCAGGGACAAATAAGTATTGAGACTCCCTAGCGCAAAAGCACCGACAAAAACTCCGGCAATCATGACAAGATATGAAAGGTAACGTATGCGTTCATTCTGGATAATGGGTGCCTGTGGATAAAAAACTTTCCATGACAGCAAAGCCCCAATCGCATACGACAAAAGATCAAAGATAAAATGCACTGACATGGGCGTCATCTCCTTGAGCGAACAAAGCAGAGCACAGTGCTTGAATGCCTCTTCTTCATGATGCAAATTGTACCCAATAGTATCGGGTATTACCCTTGCGATGTTGAGAGCCCAAGAGGGTGTCAGGGAGATGCAAGATGCCCAACATCGAGACGACCATGAGCGGCCATCCCGATTGGAGTGTTGCAGAGAATTCTATTTCTTGAAATTGGCCTTGAGAGCATCTCTTCCGCTTTGTAGAAAGCTCGATTTGTATGCCGCTTCTGTACAGGTCAATGGGTCGTGATCCTTTTCTTCACCATAAGGGCAATCCCACCCCATGGGAAGCTCCACCATCATGGCGCCCCATGATGCTGCATGATCAATCGCGACAATCAAGTTGTCAAAATCAAAATTCTTAGAAGAATTGTTTTTGAAAACGTGTGTTTGAAAATAGGTATTGAAGCCCTTGTTTGCTGTGCGCGTGATGGCACGGTTTATGTTGTAGTCTGTATTGTTTTCTGTATGCAGCAAACTGTTGTTTCCGACAATGCATCTCTTGCCCAGCGTGTCAGTACAGAAATCAAATAACGTAAGTGTTTTGGCGTAGTCTGTGCTGTGTGAGCCATTGTTTCTATCATAAATTTGATAAAGATGACTGCCAAATATTGTTGGGGTTCGTTTCCATGCATTTGCATGCGTGTTGATTTGCTTTTTCAGGCAATTAAAGTCTTTGCCATTGGAGTATCCAGCAGACAGCCCTTGAGGGTTTTTGGCGTGGATTAGATTGGTCATGTTGAGACTGTTGACTTCTGTTCGTCCTGTACGGTTCCACATGATTTCAGTATTTTTTGTCATGCACATACTGGCGGCCACCAGACCGATGTCCTCATTGTTGTCGTACCGTTCTGCCAGCCTTTTCATGAGCATCTTGTACTCATCTTGAAATGGCTTTTCCCAAAATATAGGCAAGGCATACTTGTCGTTGGCATTTCGAAAATACCAATCGACGCTCCCCGCCTTGTCAAGAACCCACTTTGGAGAATAAATACCTGTTCGTATTCTCAGCAACACTTTGAAGTTTGCATTGTGTGCTTTGTTGTATGTTCTTGCTTGCTCCAGTGCATTGTCGATCAAGTGAAAGTCAAAGTTTCCTTCTGTGGGCTCCAGGTCAGACCATGCGATTTGACAGTATCCTCCGTCGACTCCTTGACGTGGCGCATCGCAATAACTGCTTTTTGCCTTTCCCCTCAGTACGAGACCTGCTGGAGCTGGTTTGACTCCTGTGCTATGTCCTCCCCAGCTGTAGTCCACGTTGGCTTGGCCTGATTGGTATCCATATACCTTCATGGTCAACGCTTCAGTGGTGCGATTGGTTACCTTGATGTACTCATGCCCCAAGCGACCACCGACGCCGTTGTATCCTGACCATTCGATATGCATGCCATGATAATCAATGCTTTGTTTTGCAGGCCCTGCGATCAATCCTGTCGGGCTCCACGAGGCAATAGCAGTGCCATCAGAT
>CAZCAZ010000131.1:0-3356 GCA_964496735.1 uncultured Nitratifractor sp.
TGGCGTGGGCGGCGCGGTGGAGGGTGAAGTGTTTGTCTTCAACGCTGAAGCGGCCAAGTTCTTCGCCGATGGCCGCCTGGGCGACGCCGCTGACGACGAACCAGTCTTCGAGGTCTTTGCTGTCGCTGATCGTGAAGGCTTCGATATCACCGGCGATCTCAAGCTCAAGGGTGGATTTGATGATCTTCTCTTTTTTGAGGCGGTCGATCTCCTCAGACATTGCTTCGCGAGCGGAGAGCATCATGGCATCATCGAAGGTCTCGGCCACTTCAGGTACTTCGGTGTACTCAAGGTCAAAGACGGTAGTCATCTCTCCCTTGAATACTGCTGGAGCATGCTCGAGGATTTCATCTGCCGTATAAGTAAGTACGGGTGCAACGAGTGCAAGCATACTGCGCGCAATCACTGCCATGGCCGACTGAGCACTGCGACGCGTGAGATCATCTGCCTTTTCTGTATAGAGACGATCTTTGGCGATATCCATATAGATGCCGCTGAGCTCATTGGTGAGAAAGTGGTTGAGCAGTGCAAAGCCTCTGAGGAAATCGTACCGGTCGAAATTCTCCTTCACCTCAGCAAAAACAAAACGTGCCTTGCGCAAGATCCAGCGATCGAGCTCTCCATAGGCTTCAGGGGCGACCAGCGCATCGAGGTCATCGACGTTGGCCAAGAGAAAGCGGAAAGTGTTGCGAATCTTGCGGTACTGCTCCGCTGTTTGCTTGAGGATACCGTCGGAGATCTTGAGGTCTCCTTGATAGTCCGAGAGGGCAACCCAAAGACGGAGGATTTCGGATCCGTACTGCTGGGTTACCTTTTGTGGGGCGACGACGTTGCCCTTGGACTTGGACATCTTCTCTCCCTTCTCGTCCACAGTAAAACCGTGTGTCAGGACAGAGCGATATGGAGGATGGGAATTGATAGCCGTCCCGAGCAACAGTGAGCTTTGGAACCACCCACGATGCTGATCACTCCCCTCAAGATACATATCGGCTGGAAATTGGCCGGCATCGTAGTTGCCGCTTTTGAGCACAGCATTCCAGGTCGATCCGCTGTCAAACCACACGTCGAGGATGTCCTCGACTTTCTCCAGATCGTTCGGATCATAATCTGATCCCTCCGGCAGAAGCTGGTCAATCGGGCGATCATACCACGCGTCACACCCCTCCTGCTCAAAGATATCGGCCACATGCGTCAGTACTGCTTCATCAAAGATCACTTCGGTGGTTTTTTTGTTGCGAAAAAAGGCGATCGGCACTCCCCATGTGCGCTGACGCGAAATGCACCAGTCAGGCCGCTGCTCCACCATTGATCCGATCCGATTGCGCCCCCAGTCAGGATAAAAGGCCGTCTCAGCAATCCCGTCCATGGCCAAATCACGCAGACCCTTTTCGGCTCCCTCGGGTGCCTGATCAATGGCAATAAACCACTGACGAGTGGCTCGGTATATCACCGGTTTTTTTGTGCGCCAACAGAAGGGATAGGAGTGAGAAAATTTGCTCACTTTGAGCACGCTGTTTCCCAAGAGATCAATGATGGGCTGGTTGGCCTTGAATACGTGCATTCCCACAAAGGTCTCTGGCTCAGGAAAGAGCCCCAAACCAATCACACTCTCATCATAGCACCCCTTGGCGTCGACCGGCATGAGAACGTCAAGACCATATCTGAGTCCAGCAAAATAGTCATCTTCTCCATGCCCTGGTGCCGTGTGCACAGCTCCGGTGCCGCCCGTAAGCTCTACATGTTCACCGAGGATGATGTGAGAACTACGCCCATTCAGCGGATTGATTGCCTGCATGTTTTCAAGCTCTTTTGCCTGGAGTGTTCGTACAGATTTTGCTCCAACAATCCCTTCTTCTGCTAGCGCCGTATGTCGCTCCCCCGCCACAATATACCCATCCTCGGTGAGCAGATAGGCCGCCTCGGGATTGAGGGAAATTCCTGTATTAGCCGGAAGTGTCCATGGAGTTGTTGTCCAGATGACCATGGCGGCTTTTGCCGGTAGATCAAGGCTCTGTTTGGCTGCGTCACTCATCTCAAATGCGACATAGATTGAATAATCCTCTTTGTCTTGATATTCTACTTCCGCTTCAGCCAGTGCTGTCTCTGCTGCCCATGACCAATAGATCGGTTTGGAACGCTCGACCAAAAGTCCTTTTTGGGCCACATCACAGAGTGTGCGATAGATGTTGGCTTCAAATTTGAAGTCCATAGTTACATAAGGATTGTCCCAGTCCCCCAAGACGCCCAAGGCCTTAAACCCCTCCCTCTGCAAATCAACATATTTTGCTGCATGGTTTCGGCAAAGCTGACGAAACTCAGAGACGGGCATGGCATCTTTTTTTGCTTTGCCGATCTGCTCTTCGACTTTTTGCTCGATCGGCAGGCCGTGGCAATCCCAGCCCGGCGTATAGCGAACATCTTTTCCTTGGAAATAATGGTATTTGACAATGATATCTTTGAGGATTTTATTGAGGGCGTGACCGATATGGATGTCGCCGTTGGCATACGGAGGACCATCATGAAGTGTGAAAGTCTCACGCCCAGTACGCTTGGCTTTCATTTGACCATAAACATCATCGGAAAACCACTGTTGATAACGCTTGGGCTCATTCGTAGGAAGATTTCCGCGCATTGGGAAATCGGTTTTGGGGAGAAGAAGGGTTGATTTGTAATCCATCATTGATATGCCTCGTTCTAAAATGGAGGGATTATATCGAAAAGTCACTAAGGGTCACCTCTCATCATTCTAAAGCATGCTATAATGACACTTATGAAAAGTATCCAGACAATAGAAACACTCGAAAAAACAACCGCCCAGATCATTGCCACACTCCAAGAACGAGGAGAGACGATTGCTTTTGCCGAAAGCTGCACAGGTGGCCGGATCGCTGCAGCCTTTACTGCCATCTCAGGCTCCTCAGCCATCTTTAGTGGCTCTGTAGTCAGCTATGCCAATCACATCAAGCAACAATGGCTCGGCGTACATCCCAAAACACTCGAACAACATGGAGCAGTCAGCCAAGAGTGTGTCCATGAAATGCTCTCCGGTATCCTCACAATGGCGGATGCCGATTATGCTATCGCAGTCTCCGGTATCGCTGGCCCCACAGGAGGAAGCGTCGAAAAGCCAGTCGGTACAGTATACATCGGGATTCGTACCCCCCAAGACGAGACGATCTATCATCATGTCTTTGCAGGAAATCGTACTGCTGTCCAAGAAGCATCGGTTTACTTTGCAATCCAAACCTTGGGCGAAAAACTTGACTTAGGGATATAAAAATGAAAAAAATGAAAAAAGAGCCAAAATTCTCTTGACATTTCAATCTTTATCGGCTATAATTCTGCCCACTTAAGCC
>CAZCAZ010000132.1:0-3308 GCA_964496735.1 uncultured Nitratifractor sp.
AGTTTCATCATTGAGCCTTCGTGAAGAGTTTTGCAAAGTCTATCAAAAAAGTGATTAACCTTAATAGCCGATTAATAAACATTTCGATAGAATTCGCCCACTCATTAGACTCTGGATTCCCAGAAATGCGACTATTAAACAGAAGACAAGCAAAAAGGAACACACACCATGGCCAACCATAAATCTGCCAAAAAACGTATCAAGCAAACCCTCGTGCGCACTGAGCGCAACCGTTATTACCGTACCCGTCTTAAAAACATCGTCAAAGCCGTGCATGAAGCGGTAGAAGCGGGTGACAAAAGTGCAGCGACGGAAGCATTCAAGATAGCCAACAAGCAGCTTCATCACTTCGTCAGCAAAGGGTTTCTCAAAAAAGAAACCGCTTCTCGCAAAGTCAGCCGTTTGCACAAACTTGTCAACGCTGTTGACGCTGCCTAACCCTTTCCACATCGAATTTCCGTTGCGCTTTTGTGCGCTGCGGACATCACCTTCCTATTAGGATCCCCTCATGTTTCGAGATAGACTCCAGCCCTTTATCGACCGTTATGATGAAATCAATACGCTCCTAAGCTCGCCCGATATCGCTAGCGACATCAAGAGAATGACCGACTTGAGTAAAGAGCAGTCTTCTATGAGCAAGTTGGTCGAAAAGGCGCGTGATTATCTCGAGACGGTTGAAGCGATCGAAGAGAACAAAGAGTTGTTGAGTGATCCAGAACTAGGAGACTTGGCCAAAGAAGAGCTCGCTGAGCTCGAGCCTCGTCCAGCCCAGCTCGAAGAAGAGATCAAAGTTCTCATGATCCCAACTGATCCGAATGACGATAAAAACATCTACCTCGAACTCCGAGCCGGAGCCGGAGGAGACGAGAGCGCCCTCTTCGTCGAAGATGTTTTCAAGATGTATCTGCGTTTTGCTGAGCGCCAGGGCTGGAAGGTAGAGATCGTCAGTTCCTCAGAAGGTACGGCTGGAGGCTACAAAGAGATGATTGCTCTCGTCAAAGGCGAGGGAGTCTACAGTAAACTCAAATACGAAGCTGGCACGCATCGTGTCCAGCGAGTACCTGATACCGAGACGCAGGGAAGGGTGCACACTTCCGCGATTACCGTGGCAGTTATCCCTGAAGTGGATGATGTCGAGGTAGAGATCAAGCCTAGCGACGTCAAAATGGATGTTTTCCGAGCCAGCGGCAACGGAGGACAATCGGTCAACACTACGGACTCGGCAGTACGCTTGACTCACATCCCCACGGGAGTCGTGGTCTCAATGCAGGATGAAAAATCTCAGCACAAAAACAAGGACAAGGCAATGAAGATTCTCAAGGCTCGTGTCTATGAGGCCGAGCTTCAAGCGCAGCTTGATGAAACGTCAGCTGAGCGAAAACTTCAGGTGGGTTCGGGCGATCGCAGCGAAAAGATCCGCACCTACAATTATCCTCAAAACCGCCTCACCGATCACCGCATCGGCCTGACCCTCTACGCACTGGATGATATCATGACCAACGGTACAGCTGAACAAGTGGTCGATCCCCTTATTGCCCATGCGCAAGCCGAGGCGATTCAGGCAGCCGGGCTCTGACTTGAGCCTTTTGGCCGTTTTGGCCATCCTTTCACTTCTTTTACCTCAATCCCTATTTTCTTTTATCTACATCGGAGTACAATCAGTACATGAGGGCATGCCGATAGCCCTAACGTAAAAATAGAAATTATCGAGGAGAAATGAGATGGCCAAAAACAGCAAGAGAAATGACGCAACAGCAACCCAAAAGAATAACACTGAAAAGAACACCAAACAAAAATCTATAAGGAAGCGCCGCACAGGCAAAGTGCAGATCTGGGTCAAAAAAGAGACCCTTGCTTACGAAAAAGAGCTCCACGCACTTCAAGTAGAACTCCTCAAATTTCAAAATCATGTCAAAGACAAGGGACTCAAAATCCTCATGATTTTTGAAGGAAGAGATGCGGCAGGCAAAGGGGGAACGATCAAGCGGATCATGGAGCATCTCAACCCGCGTGGTGCGCGAGTCGTGGCACTGGAGAAGCCCAGTGACGAAGAGGCGACTCAGTGGTATTTCCAGCGCTATGCCAAGCACTTGCCCAGTGCGGGTGAAATCGTCCTCTTTGATCGCAGCTGGTACAACCGTGCGATGGTTGAGCCCGTGATGGGGTTTTGCACTGAGCGGCAACACCACAAATTCCTCAAGGACGCTCCTGAGTTTGAGGAGATGCTGGTTGATGAAGGGATCCAGTTGTTCAAGTTTTATTTTTCTGTCTCCAAAGCGGAGCAAGCACGCCGCTTCACGTCACGTGAAACCGATCCGCTCAAGCAATACAAGCTCTCTCCGGTAGACAAGGAATCCCAGCGTCTATGGGACGAGTACACACTGGCCAAATTTATGATGCTCAGTTCCACCCATACATCCAAGGCACCCTGGACAATTGTCAAATCAGACAACAAGAAAAAAGCCCGCATCAATACCATCAAGCATATCTTGAATTTTGTCGATTACCCCAATAAGATCAAAGAGAAAAAGATAGACGTCGATCGCAACATTATCATCTATGGGCGAGATGAAGCGATTAACATGGAGAAAAAATTCAAATTTCAGATCATTGCAGAGTGATACGCAGGCGCAGGAGTCTGCCCCTGCATATGGATAGCCTCTAGACCGTCAACACCCGGATGTTTTTATCCAAATGGGTCTTGAGGGCATTCTCGATCGCAAACAACGTTCCCGTGCTCGCGCTCGCGCACCCATTGCACGAGCCAAGGTATCGAATGTATAGATCGGTGTGTTCTCCATTTTGCTTGATGTCGATGATTTCCATGTCACCGCCATCCATGACGAGGAAGTGGCGAATGTGTTCGTCAATCGTCGTGTTGATCTTCGCAATTTTTTGCTCATCGGTCATCTGGATAAACGGCGTATCGCTGGGGACATCCACGGTCGCAGCCTCTTCGGCCATCTTGGCACGCACGATCCGGAGAATATCGCCTAGCCTTTGGGCGCACGCACGGTCGCGCACACCCGCTTTGGTATAGTGAATGATCTGCTCGACAGAGTTCAGATCGTGCAGGCGAATGATCTGTTCGATGGTTGCGTGCGTGATCGAGGCATCGCCACAGACGGCGGCTCCATCTTCAGAATCGGGCTTGTCGCCCAAGTAGGCATTGGCTGCTTCGGCAGCAGCGGTCATAGCATGTGTGATGGTGTATTGCTTGGATTCCGGCAAGGCTTCGGTAGTGGGGTTGTCTCGCAGGAAATACTCCAGTGATTTGTACGTGATCTCAGGGATCTCTTCGACTTTTT
>CAZCAZ010000133.1:0-3227 GCA_964496735.1 uncultured Nitratifractor sp.
TGCTTTGGCATACACCACCCGGTCACTCTCCGGCCCCCGTTTGGATCGCCAGTGATTGACAAAGAGTCTCAAGGGCGGATCAGTACCGAGCACTGCTTCAAGGGCGCTCCGTTGCCGGCCATAGCGGGTGATCCGCAGATCCTTGGCTCGCTTGATCGGGATACGCGAAAGCAGCGCATTGTGTATGGGTGTCCGATTATCTCCAGTGATCGCCCGATAAGGATACGCACAACCGGCACGCTTGAGACGCTTTTGGAGGCGGGAAAGTATCCGGTCATTCTCCACCTCCTGCAATCCGATCACATCTGCATCCAGATCACAGATTACTTCACTGATATTACGCAGTTTGCTTCTAAGCATAGGTTCTGACCAGCCATGACGCCCAGGGACATACTCGGCATACTCCAGTCCATCATAGTGCATATCAAAGAGATTTTCCACATTCCAAGAGGCAATCGCAAGGGTTTGTGGCAACAGCAGTATCGGTAACGATAAAAAGAATAAGATTCGCAACATAAAGGGGATTGTATCCTAAAGAGTAAGATAAGAAAGAAAATAGGTCACATTGTCATATTTTTATTTTACTGCAAAGGGCGTGCAATGTGAGCACACCCCCTTGAGATCAGACAGAAAAACTATCCAAACATTTTCCCCAGTGCACCCATAGCTCCTTCGGCACCACCAAGAGAGCCCAAAAGGTTACCGAGCATTCCCTCGTCGCCATCTGGCGTTGCCTCGTTGACGACATCAGGGAGGGCATCGGCCAACGCCTGCTTGGCACTGTCAAAATCGATTCCAAGCTTGTCCGCAAAAGCGCCAATCTTCTCTTCACCAAGCAAAGCACTGACTTGATCAGCATCGATTGGACTGTTCTCTCCTCCGCCGACCCAAGAAGAAACCGTTGCCATCAAGTCACCGCTTCCTTCACCACCCGTCAGGTTGCCCACAAGAGAACTCAGATCAAATCCCCCCTCTGAATCATCACCGCCACCAAACAAACCGCCCAGCGCATCAGTGATCGTAGAGGTGTCCAGACCACTGGTTGCCTCATCGCTGTTGCCTTGTATCAAACTCGCACCCATTTGTAAAAGATTACTCAAATCCATTTGTTCTCCTTGAAAATATTATTGCCCCTTGAGGCAATATGGAACAATTATACCATACATGCCACATATTTTACCTATTTAAGACCAGCCATCCACCCTCTATCAGAATTTTCTCTTCCTGGATCAGTGCTTGGACACCAGCCTTGAATTGCTTCTTGCTCAGGCCAAAATATGACTGGATCAATTCCGGATTGCTTTTGCTCGTGACTTCCAAGCGACCTCCGGCCTTCATCAATGCTTCCGTGATGCCTTGTTCGGCTGTACGCGTCTTTGCTTGCTTTCCCAGTGGCTGAAGTGAGCAGTCCATCTTGCCATCTTTGCGAATCTGCTTGAGATAGACGCTTCGTCGATCCCCTACCCTAATCGACTCGAAGATCTCGTTGGCATAAAGCATCCCCTCGTAGCGATGATTGACGACAATTTTATACCCCATCGGCGTCTGAGCGATCACAAGAGCGTCAAGCTTCTGACTCGGCACCATTCCTCGAGGCACCTCGTATCCTCGCCCGATCCGTTGCGTCCCGTAGAGTCGTCCCGTCTGCTCATCAAAATCCACCCGGATGACGATCTGATCTCCGATCCGCAAATGGCTTTTTTGCTGCGAAAGCGGCACCAGCAGATCCTTGGGCAATCCCCAGTCTACAAATGCTCCGTACGGTTGTACATCCACCACCTTGACAAATGCCAATTCTCTCAACAGGGCAGCCGGTGCCAACGTCGTCGCCACAAGACGGTCTTCACTGTCTGTATATACGAAAACTTCCACAGGTGCCAGTACTTCTCGCATCGCTTCGGTGACATACACTTTGGGTAGCAACACTTCCTCATCGCCATTATGATTGCGCAACATCACCCCATGCTCAATGATCCGGGTAACGACCAGCATATTACGCCTGCCGATCTCAATCGCATGGGCGATCTTGACGCCGCTTGGGTTTTCCATTTATTCTATCTCCAAACGTGAAATAATCACAGGAAACTCATCAGAAAAATTATTCAGAAAATCTGCATCAATCAGTCGAATTTTTCCCAACATAGCTTCAGGAAAAGTTTTGAGACGGATGATCAAATCGTCGTTAAAAAAGGCAGCTTTTTTGTGTGCAGCTTCCAATATCTCCTGCCAATTCACATCATAATGCGTTGCGATAAGGTACAGGTCAAAAACATCCTTGGCATCGTCCCTCCCCATAATGGCGGTGATTTTATTAGCCAGAATATTCTCGACAGTATCGATGAGATAGCCATTGTTCCGCCATACAGGCTCACCTAATCGTTCCGTACGATCGTTGACAAAATCCACCTGCAAAGCATCATCGATTTTTAATCGAACAAAATCTTTGGATGTCACCTCTTCGACGACGCGGAATTTTTGCCTGAGTGCAATCTTGATTTCACGCAAGGCACGACGAAATTCCCGATCATCATGTGTAAAAAAATCCAAATCATCCGAATATCTTTTGGCATGATAGAATCGACTCAGGCAGGTACCGCCTGTCAAGTAAAAAACATTCTCGATGCCAAAAATACTCTCCATCACCGCATCTTGCAGTGCATACAATTCCTGATAGTTTATGCGACCCATTTCAACTCATTGACCAATACAGGTTTGTTCAAAAAATACACTTCGGCCATGTTTTTCCTTTTGAAAGCATAATCCCGGTTGAACGACGGTACGCGATACTCCTGGATCAATGTCCGCAGGAGGCGATCCTCAAATATTTTCAAGTCACTGAAAAGATGGCTGCTGTTGAGCAGGATCTTTTCGAACAGAAAAGCACGCTCCTTCTCATCACCGCTTGCCGCAAGCTCCCTGAGCTCATCCGGCGAATAGTCATAATCCCAAAAACACTCTTTGAGAATTCGATCGTAATCAATCATTAATCTTCTCCTCTCGATCCAATACCGCATTATACCATAGCATTTACCATCAGTCATCCACACATCTATCATCCACTATCAACCAACCTCCAACCACTAGTAAGGCCTTTTTCGCTAAAATTATTCCTTAACTTTAAAATACGAAAGGACTTCTGTGCCACGCTTGCTACTCTATTTCTCTTTTGCACTCATGTTTTTACTCACCGGATGCGGATCCAAAAACCTCCTCCAGGATAGCTATGT
>CAZCAZ010000134.1:0-3220 GCA_964496735.1 uncultured Nitratifractor sp.
TGTGTTGTGTCATAATTATAGCAGTAAACAAATGTTAGGGCGGTAAACAATTTTTACACTTTGGCTCCTGGTCTATATGGACAACATGGCGATGCGTGATACGAACTGCCTACACAAGCATACTGACCTTCCATATATCAGCCTTTGCGCTCCCCTCATCTTAACTTCGCTAAAATACCATTATAACAATCACAAGGATACATCATGTCAGTAAAATTGGCGTTTTTATTTCCCGGTCAGGGATCACAAGCTACAGGGATGGGGCAAGATTTTTTTGAAAATTCAGATCGGGCAAGAGAGTTATTTGCCGAGGCAAGCAAGCGGACAGGGATTGATTTTAAATCCTTGCTATTTGAGGAGAACGATCGGCTAGGTCAGACAGAATTTACCCAGCCGGCTATTTTGCTGGTAAGCGCGGTAGCGCATCGACTCTTTGAAGATGCACTCCCTATCAAGCCCGTCTATGCCATGGGACATTCCCTTGGTGAATTTTCCGCCTTGACAGCAGTAGGAGCACTCGATGCAGTCGATGCAGTCGAGTTGGTCAACCTCCGAGGGAAGCTCATGGCAGAAGCTTGCGAAGGACAGGATGTGGGGATGATGGTCTCACTCGGACTTGATGATGCTGCGGTCGAAGCACTTTGCGCGACACAACGAGAACAAGGGGCTCAAGTGTGGCCAGTCAACTACAACGCTCAAGGCCAAATCGTCATCGCCGGACTCAAACCGGATCTCATCGCCCTCGAACCCATTCTCAAAGAAGCCAAGGCACGCCGGGCTATGCTGCTCGATATGTCTGTGGCGAGCCACTGTCCGCTGCTCGAAAGTGCAGCAGATCCATTGGCAGAGAAGCTAAGCAGCATACTGCGAGATGATTTTATCGCACCGGTGATCTCCAATGTCACTGCCCAGCCCTACCAGACCCAAGCTGCAGCCCTCGAACTGTTGCCGAGGCAGCTGGTCGAGCCTGTGCGCTACAAACAGGCGATAGCAGATCACGATGATGACGTGGATCTGTACATCGAATTTGGACACGGTGGTGTACTAAAAGGACTCAACCGCCGTGCCACCAAAAAGCCCCACCATGTCGTACACGACATGGCATCATTGGCCGATGCGATTGCTGCTGTCGAGGAGATGCAAGCATGAAAATAGCCATTATGGGCGCAATGGCCGAAGAGATCGAGCCGCTCATTGCACGCCTCGATGATGTCGAAAAAATTCTTTATGCTGACAATACGTATTATCTCGGGACATATCGAGGGACGGAGGTTGTCATAGCTTATTCCAAGATCGGCAAAGTTTTTGCTACACTGACCGCCACAATTATGATCGAGAAATTTGGCTGCGATCGACTACTCTTTACCGGAGTAGCCGGTGCGATCAATGCTGAGCTCAAGATCGGTGATCTGATCGTCGCCGATGGCCTGTGTCAACACGACTTGGACATCACGGCATTTGGCCATCCGCACGGGTATGTTCCGGAAGGAGCTGTGTGCATCTGGGCAGATGCCGAACTGCGCACGATCGCCAAAAAGGTCGCCTACGAACTGGGCGTCGATCTCAAGGAGGGAGTCATTGCCACCGGCGACCAATTTGTCGCCGATCCAGAACGCAAAACATGGATCGCTGAAACATTCAAGGCCGATGCACTTGAGATGGAGGGGGCGGCTGTCGCGGTCGCATGCCATGCCCTTGATGTGCCATTTTTTATCCTGCGCGCTATCAGCGACAGTGCGGACATGGATGCAGGATTTGATTTTGATGCCTTTTTGAAAAGTTCGGCCAAAACCAGTGCTGATTTTGTCATGGCAATGGTTCGTAAAATTGAGAGCTAAATCACTGCACCCCCGTGCTCGTATCACCAAAAACCTCTTACGAACTTTTGGCAAGACCAATGCCACTTTTCAACTCGTTAGAGAGGGGGATCGGGTATTGGTTGGGCTAAGCGGAGGCAAGGATTCACTTGCACTGGTGCACCTACTCAAGAACATGCAGCAGCACGCGCCGTTCAATTTTGATTTTCAGGCGGTAACCATTGCTTACGGGATGCCGGATGAGGATTATGCCGCTCTGACAGAACATTGTCGTACATACGGCATTCCCTACGATATCTACCGCACCAACATCTACGATATATCCCAAGATACTATCCGCGAAAACAGCTCCTATTGTAGCTATTTTTCTCGGATGCGTCGTGGAGCCCTCTATACCTACGCCGGAGAACATGGCTTTGACAAAGTAGCGTTGGGGCACCATCTCGATGATGCGGTGGAGAGCTTTTTCATGAACATGTTTTACAATGGTACCTTACGAAGCATGGCTCCTATCTACAAAGCCGACCGGGGTTTTCATGTCATCCGCCCGCTCATCGAAACCCGGGAAGCACAGCTGCGTGCTTTTGCAGAAGAGAATGGCTTTGCTACCATCGGCGACGAAGCCTGTCCTGCCATGCGAAAAAATGTCAAAGTCCCCAAGGCTCGAGCTGCTACCAAGGCATGGCTGGCACAAATGGAGGGAGAGAATGGGGAACTGTTCAAGCGCGTCAAGGCTGCATTTAAACATGTCGATGACGATACATTCCTTGATCCAACACGGTGGAAACGAGAAGATCTTTAGTCCCCGCATCCAGTCGGTTTATCCCCGGCGCTTTCGGTCGTCTTTTCCGCGATAGCCGCCAGAACGATTTCGGTCATTACGGCGACTGTTATTACGGCGATTTCGATTGTAGTTTCCACTACCACGTTTGCGGTTATTATGTCCCCCCCGGTCATTGCGGGCACGCTCAATAAGGCGTTCTATCTCATCGAGACTCAAACCAATCTTCTCTTTCCCGTTGACAGCACTTTCACGCAGAACATACGTCGCCAGAAGCTGTGCGATTGCCACAATATCCAGATCATGCTGGAAGGTACGGACCAGGTCGATCCCCTCTTCAGTGATCTTGGTCGCCGCAATCTCTGCAAACAGTGCATTGTCTTTGGACTGCTGAAGCTCTTGGCGGGAAGGGATCACCTGAGAAGCCATGGTGGTGCCCACGTCACGCTCGATCCGCTTGATAGCGCGCAGCTCATTGGGATTGACGAGCGTGATCGCCTCACCGGTTTTTCCACCACGTCCGGTTCGGCCGATACGGTGGACGTAACTTTCCGAATCAAAAGGCATATGGTAGTTAAAGACATGCGTGACATCATTGACATCGAGTCCACGCGCTGCAACA
>CAZCAZ010000135.1:0-3180 GCA_964496735.1 uncultured Nitratifractor sp.
CGTATTCTGCGCCGCGATAGAGCTCACTGTGACCCTGCTGGCGTCCGTAGCCTTTGACTTCGGATACGGTCATGCCTTCGATACCGGCGGCAACGAGGGCTTCTTTGACGTCTTCAAGTTTGAACGGTTTGATCACTGCTTCGATTTTTTTCATTTTTTTTCTCCTGATAGGTTTATATATTGACGATTTTGGTGGGCTGTTGCCCACCCTGCATGTATTGGCTATTAAAGGTTAATCGCCTCTTCGCCGTGTACGGCTTCATCCAATCCGCGCTGCTCGGTTTCTTCATCGACGCGTCCGCCACCGGTGAGTAGACTGGAGACCAAGAAGACAACCGCTGTCATGATACCACTGTAGACGATGGTGAGTCCCACGGCTTCGAGCTGGCTGACAATTTGGCTTCCCATATTATAGTCGTCGGCTTTGAGGTACGATGCAACAAAGATCGCTGTGGCAATTGATCCCCAGATACCTACCAGACCGTGTACCCAGAAGGCATCGAGTGAATCGTCAATGTTGACCAGTTTTTTAAGCTTGGCAACTCCAAAGGCACCGAGAGCTCCACCAACCAGACCAATAATAATAGCACCCATCATGTCGGCACTTCCTGAAGCAGGTGTGATGGCGACGAGACCGGCTACGGCACCAGAGGCTCCGCCCACCAATGTGGCTTTTTTGTACATGATGTACTCGATCAACAACCAGCCAAGTACTCCAAGAGAGGCAGCGACATTGGTGACAAGGAAGGCATTGGCTGCGACACCGTCTGCAGCTACTTCACTACCGGCGTTGAATCCAAACCAGCCAAACCAGAGCAGGGCAGCACCAAGGACGACGAGAATAGGAGAGAAAGGACGCATAGCGATCTTGCCATATCCTTGACGTTTACCGAGCATCAGCGCAACGACCAATCCAGCAATACCGGCATTGATGTGAACGACCGTACCACCGGCAAAGTCCATTTCACCAAAGTTCAAGGTCGTACCACCACCCCATGCCCAGTGGGTAATCGGTGCATAAACTACCAGAATCCAAAGAGCGGCAAAGATGGTAAATGTCGAGAATTTAACCCGTTCGATCATTGAGCCACCCGCAATGGCGACAGCAATGGCTGCGAAGGTGCCTTGGAAGGCGACAAAAAGAAGCTCAGGGATGGTGCCACTGAGGCTCTTGTCTGTGATGCCACTGAGGAAAAGTTTGCCTGTACCGATGAAGTCTCCCTCGCCAAAGGCGATCGAATAACCGGCCAAAACCCATACTAGCGTACCGACGGCAAAGGCGATCAGGCTCATGCCGATCGTGTTGAGAACATTTTTACGTCGGGTAAGTCCTCCATAGAAGAGCGCCAGACCAGCCGGAGTCATAAGCATGACCAATGCGGTTGCAACGATCATCCAAGAGGTGTCACCTGAGCTGAGTTTGTCATCCGCCATGGCGGCCACGGGCATCAATAGTGCCAAGAGTGTAAGAAGTTTTCGCTTCATGTTTATCCTTTTTTTGTGATGCCAAAATAGTAACACAGAAAAAAAAGAATAAAACCAATCATGTGATTAAAAAATAGGCAATTGGCTTATTTCTGGATAAACGGGATATCGAATTGCACACGATGTTCATCGAGAATGGTCACGATACGCATATCGTCTGCTAGGGATTTTAGGGCACGATCTTCGTCGCTGTATCGGCCGTTGGCCTGGATAGTCAAGCGTACGATGGGGCGACGTTTTTGTTCGATCAGGATCGATTCGCCGATGGCCATGGTCAGGCTGATGTGCACATCTGCCGAAGAGCGAAAGAGGTGAAAGGTGCGCCGAATCAACTTGGAAAAATTGTTTTGATCGAGCTTGAACTCGGGCAAACCAGCATCAGTCAAGAGATCGAAACGTGTAGAATTTTGCATGGAAAACAGTGCAATGGCTGCCTCAAGGATTGTGTTGATATTGGTGAGCTTGAATCGGCTTTGATCGACGGGCTGCATGGCCTTGGTGTGGGCGCGGTAGTAGAGACGGATTCCAATCTGCTCTTCGTCTTGGTATGCTACCGTGATCGCATAGAAGCTCAGCTGGCGGTATCGCAGCTCCATGGGGGTGGTCTTGGCGCCGAAATCATTGGGAGCGTAACGTAATGTCAATTGAAACAGTTCGCGTTTTTCTACATAGGCAAGGAGGATTTCGGCCGCATTGTTGAGATAGACGATACCTCCGTCACGGTCAAAGAGAACAAAAGGTGAATTGTCCGTATCGAGAAAAAAACTTGTCTCGGGAGTCTTAAAGCCAGGCATGAATCTTCTTTCGGAGGGTGTTGCGGTTGATCCCAAGCATTTCTGCTAGCCGAAGTTGCGAGCCATAGAGGTGCAGACCTGCTTCAAGGAGCGGTTTCTCAAAGAGGCCAAGGTGATGATAGTAGTCGGAGTGCCTAGGGAGCTGCTCGAGGAAATAGTGATACAGCGCTCGGTCAATTGCCTGCTTGTCGTTGCTTTGCAAGAGGATTTCGCGATAGATTGATGCGCGCAAAGAGCGGAGGTTCTGACTGATGTCGTAGCTTGAGCGTTCTAGCGTGACCGAAGCATCACAGAGGAGAGTTTCTTGTGCCTCTTTTTGATAGAGTTCGGCATAGAGTTCGATGTCTTCAGGACGTTCACGCAGTGGTGGCATGGTGTAGATGAAGGCAAATTTCTCATCCAAAGTTCGGGTATTGCCTGCGTAGTTGGCGATAGCGATCACGTGCTTGTCTTCCATGTTGAGGCGATCGACATTGGGCAGGGATTCAAAGTGCTCAATTATCAGGGCATCTGTCTGTTCCAGCAATGCTTCCACCGCTTCCTGGTCATGGCCATCCACGATAGGAAAATCGGGAAAAAGGTGTTTGACCAGTGTGCGTTTGCCTGTGTAGGGCTCCCCGATAAGAATGGTGGAGACATAAAGGGTGCGAGTGAGGTTGAGGCTTTTGATGATCTTATGGACGGTTTCGTTTCGTGTTGCGTATTCTTGCATGATTACTCTTTGGATGCAGATATACAAAATATTATCATAAGACTGCTTAATAAATAATCAGTCCTAAGCCAAAAAAGAGACAATATTGTCGAGGTGCTTTGTAAAGTAACATGTGAGGAAAAAAGAGGAGATTTTGGAGCGGGCGAACGGGTTCGAACCGTCGACCCTCACCTTGGCAAGGTGATGCTC
>CAZCAZ010000136.1:0-3090 GCA_964496735.1 uncultured Nitratifractor sp.
GGGCGACATACGGGGCACCGTGAGCGGCCATGATGGCGACGATGTCTTTTTTCTTTTGTTTCTTGCCATAGCTTTCTTTGCCCGCCGGTGCCGTAGACGTACTGGCTCCGATTGGGGTGGATGAGGAACGCTGCCCCCCTGTGTTGGCGTAGTTTTCATTGTCGAGGACAATGTAAGTAAAGTCATGTCCTCGCTCCATGGCGCCTGAGATAAACTGAAAACCGATATCGTAGCTTGATCCGTCACCGCCGAATGCGACGAATTTGACCGGAGCATCTGGGTCTTTGAGTGTGCCTTTGCTTTTGCGGGCTTTGTACATCGCTTCAGCTCCTGAGATGGCTGATGCAGCATTTTCAAAGCCGATATGAATCCAAGAGGTATCCCATGAGGTATAAGGATACACGGCCGTGGAGACTTCGAGGCATCCCGTATTGGCACTGATGACAAGGTTGTCATCAGTTGAGTTCATTAGCTCACGGACGATCATCGAATGGGCACAGCCTGGACAGAGAAGATGCGATCCCTCGAAACGCTCATTAGTGGTAGAGAATTCTTTTAGGTTTTTAATGGATGTGATGGCCATGCTTAGCTCCTTTTGGTCTCAAAAAATCCGAGTTTGGGGCCACGGAGACCGCTGAACTGCTGGATCGGTGTTGTGATGTGGCCTGCTTCGGCGTGGTCTTTTTGCTCTTTGAGGATTCGCTTGGCCTCTTCGACCGAGAAGTCCCGTCCTCCGAGACCATAGATGAAGTTACTGATCAGTGGGCGGCTTGATGTGCTGTAGGCGGCCGCAGAGATCTCGTTGAAGAGGGCACCCATGGCACCGCCTGGTGAGGATTTGTCCAAGACAGCAAGGGCTTTTACTGGTGAGCTCTCGATGATATCACGGATGAGATCATAAGGGAAGGGGCGGAAGACGCGGGGTGCGATAATACCGGCCTTGATTCCCTCTTCCTCGCGCAGCTCTTTGGCCGCAAGGATGGCCGTCTCGACACTGGAGCCCAGAGCCACAATGGCGACTTCGGCGTCATCGAGCATATAGGTCTCGACCCGCTTGTACTCACGGCCGGTAAGGGTCTTGAGATCGGCAAAGACCTCCTCGATCACTTTGGTTGAGTCCATGAGGGCTTTGTGCTGCTTGGCTTTGTGCTCAAAGTGCCAGTCTTCTTCGGTTTGGGCTCCGTGGGTTACCGCACGGGAGAAGTCAAGCATCTCATCGACGGGGACATAGTTCCCGACGAATTTGTAAGCAACTTCATCCTGGAGAGGATTGACTTTTTGGGCTTTGTGTGAGGTGGTAAATCCATCCTGGTGCATCATGACCGGTAGGCGGACATCAAGGTGCTCACCGATACGGAAGGCACAGAGCGTCAAATCATAGGCTTCTTGTGCGTTGAAGGCATCGATGTTGATCCAGCCGGCATCACGTCCCATGTACATATCGGCATGGTCGCCCCGGACGTTGAGCGGAGAAGCCAACGCACGGTTGACAACCGTCAAGACGATAGGTTGGCGCATACCGGAAGCCTGATAGAGGACTTCGGCCATCAGTGCAAAGCCTTGTGAAGAGGTTGCGGTAGCGACCCGACCACCCGCAGCGGCAGCACCGACACAGGCGGACATTGCCGCGTGCTCGGATTCGACCATGACGAATTCGCCATCGACGTAACCGTCAGCGACATAAGAACCATAGCCCTCAACAATAGGCGTGGAGGGGGTGATGGGATAGGCAGCGACGACATCGACCTGCGCTTGGCGCAGGGCTTGCGATGCCGCATAGTTGCCATCCCAAACCTCTATTTCATTTATTTCAAATTTTTTTGCCATGTGGGTGTCCTTTATTTCTCTTTCTTTTTCTTCTCGGGCCATTGCGAGAGGGCAACATCCAACTCCTCGTTGGTGTCAAACATCAACAGAGACTTGGGATTGGTTGGGCAGACTTCGACGCAGACGCCGCAGCCCTTACAGTGATCGTAGTCGATTCCGATCATTTGCTTGTCGCGAGAGACAATGGCAGTGTCGGGGCACCAGACCCAGCAGTTCTGACAGTCGATGCACACGTCCGCATTGTGTACGGGCTTGAGGATACGCCAAGAGGCGACGGTGGCGGTGTAGGAGTTGAAATCCGAGTAATGGCGATCTTCTGGCCGAGTGTGGGCTACATCAGCGCTGCTCTCATCAAAGGACTCGAGTACGACCCCTTGGGTGACTTCATCCCAGCCGACTTTTTCTTCTGCGCCGAGCTCGCGGATTCCGCGTTTGGCTGTTCCAGGTACATTGTTTTGGCTCATAATTCTCTCCTACTTTACTTCATTGTAAGCGCGGGTAATCGCTTCCATATTGGCGTCAATGATCTTTTGGGGAAATTTAGAAAGAACCCCTTTCATACTCTCGAGAAATTCATCCAGTGGAAACATCCCTGAGACATTCATCAACGCTCCAAGCATCGGCGTATTGGGCATGGAACGACCGATGGTTTCTTTGGAGAGGCCGATGGCATCAAGTACGTGTACGCGGTCGGCCTTGTCTTGCAGTGCAGGTATTTCGGCGATGAGTTCCTCTTTGGAGAGGTGAGTGGTGATAATGTATTGGGTGGTGGGCGTCTCATTTTTAGTGATATCATCGGTGTATGCCAGACCCGGATCGATCACAAGGACATAGTCCGGATTCATCTTGGTGGCATGGTTGATGATTGGCTTGTCATCGATACGGTTATACGCATTCATGGCCGCCCCACGTTTGGCTGACCCGTACAGGGCGTAGGCCTGCACCTCTTTGCCGGTCGCGGCGACGACTGTTCCGAGTCCTTTGGCGCCGGTTACGGCTCCTTGTCCGGCACGCGAATGCCATCTGATCTCTACCATCTTTTCTCCTCTTACACGATTTGGTTTGCTCATTGTAATGATAGCTCTCTTAAAGAGGGCTTTGGGAGACGAATTCTTTGGGGGGATACGAAGGGCGGTAACGTTTGGTTGCACTCTTATTTGTGTATGCGCCATTGGCTGTTGATTGTTGGTGGTGTGGCAGGGATGCGCAGGGTGGGCAATTGCCCACCTTTTGCATGATGATGGTCTTTTGTGTGTATTGTTT
>CAZCAZ010000137.1:0-3089 GCA_964496735.1 uncultured Nitratifractor sp.
CCGCGTAGGGTGGGCAACAGCCCACCAAAAATCGCTTGCGATTTATCTTCTTCTACACGCAACCGGTCGGAAGGTGGGCTGTTGCCCACCCTACGCGTATTTGGATATTTATTATTCCTGAAAAGATAAGGACAAGATGGGTATACTACTTAATGCGCCATTCTCGGGACATTTTTGTTCCACTAAAAATATAGTTGCAAATGGAGGAAATCATGAAAAA
This sequence comes from uncultured Nitratifractor sp., assembly GCA_964496735.1. Taxonomy (GTDB): domain Bacteria; phylum Campylobacterota; class Campylobacteria; order Campylobacterales; family Sulfurovaceae; genus S017-3. The sequence goes on from CAZCAZ010000137.1 coordinate 221, forward strand.
ATACTTCTATATTTTAGCGTTAATTCTACTAAGTAAACCGCTGAATGCTGTTGAATGTAAACCGTATGTATTTAGACCCGCAATTAATGCTATTAATCAAGCAGTTGATGAATTGGTAAAGTCATCAGTTGCACCAAAGATACTTAAATCGATTGGAACTGTTCAGGTTAGTAAAAAAAATTATAAAAGAGATATGAAAATATTAAATGAAAAACTTTTATTGCTTCTTGATAGAAAAAAACATGCATTACATGCAAAAGAAATTAATGAGAAGAATTTAAAAGTATGGTCATCATTAGAAGAAAATTGTATAGGTCGGGATAAGTTGGCAGCGAAAAAAGTAAAAAATGATGTTATCAGCTTAAGAGCTGATATTGAACAAAGGTTAAAAACAATTGAACATTACATAAATTTAACTAAGATGGGATTAGATATTGGTAGGAAAAAATATTCTAATTAAACTTTATTTACAAGACCTTGGAAGATAAATATGATTCTTCGTCGAATTTATTTGTCAAGTCAATCGCTATCATTTCGAAATTAAATACCAAATTAAGACTAAATTTGATACACTGTTGCATAACCCAAAAAAGGATTTGTTGATGCAACTTAGTCAAACCATCAAACCGATCAGTTATTTGAAATCAAAAACAGCAGATGTCATAAACAGCGTCAACGAAAGCAAACAATCCATCATCATTACACAAAACGGTGAAGCCAAAGCGGTCATTCAAGATATAAAAAGTTATGAAAATCTACGAAACTCTCTGACGTTATTAAAATTGATAGCACAAAGTGAAGAAGATATACGAAATGACAGAACAACTCCCCAAGATGAAATGTTTGAAAGTTTAGAAAAAAAACTTTTCGGATAGAAAATTGAAAAATTTTGAAGTCATTTGGACAAAAAATGCCGAATATGATCTGGAGGAAATCATAGAATATATCAAAACAGACAGTGTCAATGCAGCCAAAGATATTTTCTTTGAGATCAAAGAGCAATGCAACAGCCTGTCAAATTTCCCTGCGAGCAGGAGAGTTGCTCCAGAGCTTCAGCATATCGGGATTTTGCGGTATAGGGAGTTGATTTACAAAAGGTGGAGAATTGTTTATAAAATTGAGAGCGAAAAAATTTATATTTTGATCGTTGTTGATTCCAGTAGAGATGTTGAAGATATACTTTTCAGTCGACTATTGAAAGATGATACCAAATCATCGTATCCGCCCTCTCCGTAGATATCAGCATCCACACAGCTCTAACGAATATTTCTGTATAATCCTATTCACAACAATATCCCTTCCACCACCCAAAGGCTTTTTATGAAACACGTTCCCATTCTTGTCCTTGATTTTGGCTCGCAGTACACGCAGCTCATTGCCCGGAAGCTCCGCGAGAGCGGCGTCTACACCGAGGTTGTCCCTTATCGCGAATCGCTCGAAGATATTCAGGCACGCAGCCCCAAAGGGATCATTCTCTCTGGTGGCCCTTCGTCTGTCTATGCTGAGGATGCCTATCGTCCTGATGAGGGAATCTGGGATCTGGGTTTGCCGATTCTCGGAATCTGCTACGGGATGCAGCTGATCACGCAACATTTTGGCGGAGAGGTGGTCGCAGCCGATCATCAAGAATATGGCAAGGCAAAACTGACCATCAGAGAAGATTCGGGTCTTTTTAGGGGCATTGCCGATGGGAGCACGGTTTGGATGAGCCATGGGGATCGTGCTGAGCGGATTCCTGAGGGGTTTGAAGTGATCGGGACGAGCGAAAATTCCCCCTTTGCGGCCATTGCTGATGAGGCACGACAGGTCTATGCGATACAGTTTCACGCTGAGGTGCATCACACAGAGCTCGGCACGGCCATGCTCAAAAATTTCGCCAAATACATTTGTGGATGCAGCAGCACATGGAACATGGGGAGTTTCGCCAAAGAGAAGATCGCTCAAATACAGGAACAAGTAGGAGATCAAAAGGTTCTTTGCGGGGTAAGCGGTGGTGTGGATAGTTCGGTGGTTGCTGCCCTCTTGAACGAAGCGTTGCCCAAAGAGCAGCTCGTCTGTGTCTTTGTGGACCAAGGGCTTCTGCGCAAGGACGAAGCGGAGCAGGTGCAGGAGATGTTTGCACTGCTCGATATACCGCTTATTACCATTGACGCACGCGAAGAATTTCTTGATGCACTAGTTGGAGTTTCTGACCCGGAGCGTAAGCGCAAGATCATCGGTGAAAAGTTTATTGAAGTTTTCGATGCTGAGGCGAGCAAACATACGGATGTGAGCTTCCTGGCACAGGGCACCCTCTACACCGACGTGATCGAGTCGGTCAGCGTCAAAGGTCCATCCAAGACGATCAAGTCCCATCACAATGTCGGCGGCCTGCCTGAATGGATGACCTTTGACCTTGTAGAGCCTCTGCGAGAGATCTTCAAGGATGAAGTACGCAAGCTCGGTCTCGAGCTGGGCTTACCCAAAAAAATGATTGGTCGCCACCCGTTTCCTGGTCCCGGTCTGGCCATTCGGGTCATGGGCGAGGTGACAGAGTCTGCCCTCCATCTCTTGCGTGAGAGCGACGCGATCATGCAAGAAGAGCTTCGCGCCAGCGGCTACTACAACAGAGTATGGCAAGCCTTTACCGTCCTGCTCAATGTCAGCTCCGTCGGCGTCATGGGCGACAACCGCACTTATGACAACACCGTTGCTGTGCGCATGGTGGAGTCTGTAGATGGTATGACAGCAACCTTTGCCCACGTGCCGCATGCGATACTTGAAAGCATTAGTCGACGCATTATCAATGAGATTGATGGGATCAACCGTGTCGTGTACGATATCTCCTCCAAGCCCCCCGCAACAATCGAATGGGAGTAGTGCTCTTTAT
>CAZCAZ010000138.1:0-3063 GCA_964496735.1 uncultured Nitratifractor sp.
CATGATAAAGTTGCCGATCGTTTTGCTGGAGGCGATGTTCAGTGTCCCGGAGAATATGTCCTTGCTGAAGGTGCTTTGCCCGTCCTTTAGTGCCAGGAAATGCGGATAGGTTTTCTCTCTGAACAATCTCCCCCTTTCGTTTAAGACCAATTTTTTCCCTATTCGGTCAAAAAGCGGTTCGTCCAGTTTGTTTTCGAGTGATTTTATGGCCAGGGAAATCGCGGATTGGCTCATATCTATTTTTTGAGCCAACTGGGAGACATGGGGATTGTCACACAAATGATAAAACAGCTCCAGCTCTTTCAAAGTCACCATGATTTTTTCCTAATAGATTTTATCTATGATTATATCAAGTTTTATTTATTTTACAAATTGATTGGGTTCTGATAGTATTGTGATTTATCTAATATCCAAAAGGCTTACCCATGGCATTTTCAAAAGAACAGAGAAAAGGGACGATCTATGGGATCGTTTTTGTTACGCTATTTGCTGCAGTTGCTACGGCAATTTCACAGATACCATTTGTCAAATCTCTGGGCATCTCTCCTTTGGTCATCGGGATAGTTATGGGTATTTTCTATGGCAATACCCTGCAGAACCATATTCCGGATGCATGGGGAACCGGTATCACATTTTCCGGGAAAAAGATACTGCGTTTTGCGATCGTTTTCTATGGGTTTCGTATCACATTTCAGCAAATTGTGGATGTGGGGCTGAGTGGGTTTACGGTTTCTTTTGTTATGCTTTCTACTACATTTTTGCTCGGCACCTATCTGGGGACAAAAGCCTTCGGGATGGATCGTGATACGTCCATGTTGACCGCAGCCGGTGGTGCGGTATGCGGGGCTGCAGCCGTCCTTGCAACCGAGCCGGTACTCAAGGCAGAAGGTCACAAGACCGCCATAGCCGTATCGATGGTGGTGCTTTTTGGGACGATCTCGATGTTTTTGTACCCTGTTTTATACGCTTCGATCATTGAGCCGGCGACAGGATTTTTGCACATGACACCAGAGCAATTCGGCATTTACACCGGCGGCACGATTCATGAAGTAGCACAGGTCGTCGCCGTGCCGGCCTCTATCCCCGGTTCGCCAGAAGTGATGGCCAACTCAGCCGTCATTGTCAAAATGACGCGTGTGATACTGATCGCGCCCATGCTGATCGTGCTGGGTGTCTACCTCTCCATGCAAGCAAGAAGGAGAGGAACGTCCGGCGACAGGCTGCAACTGGTCATCCCGTGGTTTGCTGTATATTTTATCGCTATGGCGGGTTTCAACTCATTACATCTTGTTTCGATGCCTGTCGTTAGCATGATCAATCAGATCGATACGTTTCTGCTGACCATGGCCATGACCGCGCTGGGGATGGGAACGATCTTTTCCAAATTTAGAGGTTTGGGATTGGCACCTGTTTACACGGCAGGCAGTATGTATGTGTGGCTTGTTGTGGGTGGATTTATCGTGACAAAAACTGTGACGGCAGTCTTGTAGCTGGAGAATAGATGCATCAAGATGTTATGTCACATAGGGGTGGACTGAGCCTGTGCTACCACGCATAGCGCACTCGCACTCCGACATGCCCAGCGTCCACTTCTGGTGTCACGCGCAGGCCATGGTAGGGACGGACAAGCCAATAGCTGGCGGCGATGCCGATGGCGGCACCGGCGAGGACGTCTCGGGTGTGGTGGCGGTGAGCATGAATACGGCTGTAGCCGGTATAAAGTGCGCCAAGATAGGGGAGAATGGCGTACTTAAACCCGTATCGCCTGTGAATAAAACTTGCTCCGGCAAAAGCACTTGAGGTGTGGCCAGAGGGGAAGGAGTCGCGTTCAGCTGTATCGGGGCGTTTTTCTCGGACGGTGTATTTGAGGAGCATGGTGCTGGCCATGGTCACACTGTAGGATTGGAGCAGTTGGTATTGTCCTGCTTTGTCATTTTTGTAGAGAGTGACTCCCCAGGCAGCCAAGGGGATCGCAGCAGCCAAGACATCACCAATCCTCTGTGTAGTACTTTTGGCATGTAGCCATCCTGAAAGAGCGATCACAACTATGAGTGTCGTGCGCGTCTGAAGCATGACGACTCCTTATTTGATGGTATTTTCTGTGCAGGATGGTACCGTGTTTTTGCTAAGTTTGACATATCAGAAAAGGTGTCTAATCCCATCTATGTTACAATCGGAAAAACATTACAAAGGTTGTTGATGAAATTTACAGGGACAAATGTACTGGTCACCGGTGCCAGTCGTGGTATCGGAGCAGAAATCGCCAAAGGACTGGCCGCGCAAGGACTCAAGGTGTGGGTCAACTATCGCAGTGGTGAGGCCGAGGCGCAAGCAGTCAAAGAGGCAATCACTCAAGCTGGGGGCAGTGCGGAGGTGATTGGGTTTGATGTCACGGATGAGGCGGCTTTTGTCACGGCGATCAAGGAGATTGTGGCCGCTGACGGGGCTTTGAGCTATCTTGTGAACAACGCCGGAATCACCAAAGACAAGCTGGCGATGCGGATGAAAACTGAGGAATTCATGGCCGTGATCGAGGCCAACCTCAAGTCGACCTTCATCGGCTGCCGCGAAGCAGTCAAGGTGATGAGCAAGGCCCGCTTCGGCGCAGTGGTCAACATCGCCAGCATCGTCGGTGAGACCGGCAATGCTGGCCAGACCAACTACTCTGCCTCCAAGGGCGGCACCATCACCATGACCAAAAGCTTCGCCCAAGAAGCCGCTCCGCGTGGAATCCGCTTCAATACCATCACCCCAGGCTTTATCGCCACTGAGATGACCGATGTGCTCAAAGAGGAGGTCAAAGAGGCGTTTGTGGCACGGATTCCCCTTGGTCGTTTTGGCGAGCCCAGTGACGTCGCTGACGCCGTAGCCTTCCTGCTGAGTGACCATGCCAACTACATCACCGGTGAAACCCTCAAGGTCAATGGCGGGATGTATATGTGAGACCCGTGAAGCCAACGACGCCTGCACCGGCGGAGGCTGGTACATAGAGAGGAGTATGCAATGCGACATTCCAAATCTACCATCCTCCTCCTCGAAGACGACCGTCTCTTTGCCGAGACG
>CAZCAZ010000139.1:0-3048 GCA_964496735.1 uncultured Nitratifractor sp.
CGGCAAATTACAGGAGTGGATTGTTTGAACTCGCCGTCAACAGAGTATAGCAGTTCAATGTAGCTATGACGCTTCAAGATGCTCTTGGCATGATCACTGTACTTTTTGGGAAGTGATAGTATCAATGTGGAGATATAATTGTCAACTGTTAAGCGATGTTTCTTGTAAGCATTGACTACCTCTTTCATTTTGACTCCTTTCTGTTGGCATGGTATGGTGTTATTATAACTAAGCCTTGAGTGATAGGAGCTTGCCTTGAGACGAAGCAGCACATTGTATAGACAACTTGAGCAACCAGGCTACACGCTTTATCTCGTATTGAGCAGAGGGGAGGGTTGCGTGTTGCGCTTGGCGCTATTCCCAGTCCAATAATCTCTGTTGCCCCGTAAGTCCCCTGATGTGCGTGACGTCTTGGCTCACTTCAATGACGCCTTTGTAACTGCCTTCATCGTCTCGGATTGCGAAGTAGCGGATATGGATGAATTTGCCTTTAAACTCTATCCAGAATTCCGCTTCGTCCTGAGTCCCTGCTTTGAATGATTCCAGAATTTTGATTACCGTATCTACGCTTTTGGGTGGATGACAAAACTTGACCTCTCGTCCTATGATGCCTGCACTGCGGGGAAAGACACGGTTCTCACCCCGGTTGTAGAAAATCACCACATCATTTTCATCAACGTAGGTGATGTCTACAGGCATAAATTTGAGTAGCCAGTTGATTTGTTCGGGCAGCATATAGCCTTCGTTTAGTTTGATTCTTCCTTCGAGTTCAAAAGGCAGTGCTCGCTGTTTGTTGTCTTGACTCGGATGCACGTATGCAGGTTCCACTTCTATCATCCAGCCGATCTCTTCGTCGCTGGATTGAATCTCCTGCCAGTCCTCTTCTGTCAGCATCGCCATGGCGTTGGGCAACAGACGCCCCTCTTCGACCTGCAATAAATGCTCCACACTCTTGAAAAGTACCTGCAAGGGATGCATGATCTCCACCATGCTGCCCTCGAGTAGTCTCTTTTTGATCGCACGTATATCGTCTCGTATTTGATCGTGAAAGGCCCACATATTCTGAGATGGGCTGGTCCATCCGTGCTTTTCAAGGTAGGGGAAAAGTTGATTTTCTTTACGCACAAAATGCTTCTCAATCGTACAGAATTTTTCAAAAATAGTCAAAAATTCCTCTTGATTATCTACAAGGTTGATGCGGTTAATTTGATCCATTAGCTCTCTAATGTACTGTCCTTCATCCATGTAAACGCGTGCGGGGTGATTTTGATCCAACGCATAGATCGAACTCTCACCTAAAAACTCACTCATGGTATTCCCTTGTTTGGCGCTTGCCATTTTTGCGATCATTATAACACCTTTATGTTGTAGGGGCTATAATTTGGGCAATAGGCTTTGGTGTACGCGTATTCTAGGCCTAGACAATCCATTGTGTTGTGGAGTATGACTATGATCCAAACCTGCATATTCGATATCGACGGGACACTCTCTCGCCATGGCAAGCCGGTCGATGCATCGATCACGCGCAGTATCGAAGCGTTGCGGATGGACAAAGAGATCATTTTCGCTTCCGCGCGACCGATCAGGGATATTCTCCCTCTGTTGCCGGAGGCGTTTCATGACGCACTGATTGTCGGCTGCAACGGAGGGATGGTATGGCAAAAGAACGATTTTTTACACATCGATTTCTTTGGTCCCCAGGATGCAGCCTTGATCCTTGCGTATCTCAAGGCGCAGCGACTGCCCTATGTCCTTGATGGCGCATGGCATTATTCTTTTTCTGCGCAGGCTCATCCGTTTCATGACTATATTGATTCGCTCTCAGAGCACAAGGTATCTGAAGCGGAACTTCTCAGCGAAGGGGTGACGAAAATACTGATCCTTGATGAGCAGTATGATGTCGTGTATGATTTTTTGACATCCCATGGGATCGATTATGGTTCGGCTTTTCATCAGAAGGATCGCTTCTATGACCTGATGCCAAGCCAAAGTGACAAATACCTCTCTTTGTCCCGGCACGGCATTGACTTCTCATCCGTTGCGGCGTTTGGTAATGATACCAATGACTTCTTGATGCTTGATCACGCGCAGGTATCTGTTTTTGTCGGGGAGGCGTCGGTTTATGAGCGTGCGGATTATTATTGCGCGATCGAAGAGATGCCGGCGATGATAGAGGGGATTTCGGAGCGGTTTTGAGACGCTCCTAGCCCAGGAGAGCATCGCATGCGATGATCAGCGCAGGGAAATTATTCCTCATAATGCGACCACATTCTTAATATTCTGACGACGTGATCCTTTTGCCTGACTTCATAAACCATTCTATATTGGATATTGATGCGCCTGGAATATGCTCCCTGTAAATTCCCAACCAGTTTTTCATAGGGCGGAGGGTTTTGAAATGGATTTTCTTTCAAAATCTCTATAAGCTTTTGTGCCTTTCCTGCCAGCCCTGCATTTGATAACTTTTTTGCATCCTTGAGGGCATTTTTGCTATAGAGTATTTTGTACTTTACCATTCGATATGTTCACTGTATTCGCTATCCGGTGTATTCATTGTTTCTCTTATCGAAGCAGCCATTCCGGGAATAGCGTTGAGATAAAGCGTTTCAGCTATGGCATTCCAATCTTCCTGAGAAATCATTACTGCATTGTTTTTCTTCCCTGTGATAAGTATCGGCTCATGTGTTTGCGCCGTTTCAATAATCAGGTTGTAAATATTCGCTCTTGCCTGACTTACCGGGATAACTTTTGTCATTGTGCACCTCCCTTTTTGCTATATTGTACTTAATTGCGTACGACTTGTCAATAGCCGGTCGCTTTTTGTTTTCTGAAGACTGCACTGACCTGGCAGGCAGCTTTCGGATCGACGAGCGGAGAATTATCGACGCGATGGGTTTTGAGGGTGGTTGATTTAAGATTTAGTTCCTCCTGAATTCCCTGACCCCTAAATTCCATCGGGGACGATGGGAACCAGGGAAATGATCTGCTACACTTTGTTATTGTTTTTTGATATAATCATGTTATGAAGTTTGAATGGGACAAGAAAAA
>CAZCAZ010000140.1:0-2971 GCA_964496735.1 uncultured Nitratifractor sp.
GCCGGGCTTGGCCTGCTTGTTGAGCATGAAGTGAACGTTGTAGCTCAGCGTGTTGACCCATGTACCACGTGTATGCTGGTTCATTCCCATAGTCCAGAAGGAGACGACCTTGCGCCCTTTCTCGATGTAGAGGTCAGCCAGCATCTGGAGCTTTTTCTTGAACGCTTCGATGTCTTCGTTGGGATCTCCTTTGGCGATCTTGGCAACGTAGTCGAGCGTGAAGGGTTCGAGTGACTTCTTGTACTCTTCGAAGCTAATCTCCCAGTGTTTCAAAGTCCCGGCGGTGTGCTTCATCACATCGCCCTCTTTGTAACCATACGGCGCCAAAGCGGGTGCTTCATCTGCAGAAACTTTTTTCTCCATCTCGTGCTGAATGGTTTCCATCTCTTTGGCATTGTATTTGCCAGCAGAACCGTCAGGGCGTACCGGATTGAGTGATTTTTCTTTGGAGCGGCGCATGCCGTAACCAATGTTGACCGGACCCACGGCAAAGACCATGTGCTTCTTGACAAAGTCCCAGTCGATGATCTTCTCTTTCTCATCGCGCATGACGATCTCGCGAGCAATGTAATTCCAAAGTGCCAAGTCAGTCTGCGGAGTAAAGATGATCTCAAAATCCGCCAAGTCAGAGCTGCGCGTACGATACGTCGTGATATTGACCACTTTGACACGATCAGGATCGGTCAGTTTGCGGTCGGTGACACGGGACCAAAGGATCGGGTGCATCTCTGCCATGTTGGATCCCCAACTGACAACCGTATCCGTCAACTCAATGTCATCATAACAACCCGACGGCTCATCAATACCAAACGTTTGATAGAAGCCGACAACTGCCGATGCCATACAGTGACGCGCGTTAGGGTCGATGGCGTTGGAGCGGAAACCGCCTTTCATCATCTTTTGTGCCGCATAGCCTTCCATGATAGTATACTGACCGGATGCAAAGACGGCGACACCTTCCGGACCACTGGCTTTGAGTGCTTTTTTGATGTTTTTTTCCATCTCATCGAAAGCACGCTTCCAGGAGACCGGCTTGAATTTGCCGTGTTTGTCAAACTCCCCTTTGTCGTTCATCCGCAGCAGAGGGGTTTTGAGACGGTCCGCTCCGTACATGATCTTGGCGTTGAAGTATCCTTTGATACAGTTCAAACCACGGTTAACCGGAGCTGCAGGGTCACCTTTGACGGCAACAATACGCCCACCTTTGGTTGCGAGCATGATCCCGCACCCGGTACCACAGAATCGGCAGGCCGCTTTGTCCCAGCGCCAGCCCTCTTCACCTTTGGCTGCGGCAGCCTGGATCTCAGCGGGTACGGTGATACCTACTGCTCCGGCCGCGGCGACAGCCGCCGAACTTTTTAGAAAATCTCGTCGATTCATTCCCATTATAACCTCCTGTGTGCATTTTGGGATGCTCCAAATTATACATCAGGCCTGTTTATCTATTATTGATTTTTATCATAAAAATAACAAATTGCCAGAGAAAGGGAAGTAAGGTAACAGTTTAAGGGAAGATTAAAAATCGGAGGGTTTCTCTCCGATTTCTTGTACGATGTTTACGGTTTTAGATTCAGGGCTGATATGTACGAAGAGAGTGCGTCGATATCTTCGTCACTGAGACCAGATACTTGGCTTTTCATCAGTGAACCCATGGTGTGCTTGTTGAGTGTGCCGGCCTTGTAGCCTTTGATGTCCTTGCTAATAACGGCGGCATCAAGTCCAGCAATCACATCAGATTTTCCCAGTGCTTTGGTGTGGCCATCGACTCCATGGCATCCGGCACATTTGGCATAAAGTGCCTTGCCCTTCCCTGTATCCGTTGCAGCTGCAGTCACCGCTGCAACCTTTTCTTTGGTCGCACTGACAGCTTCTGCGGCTTTTTCCTTGGTCGCTTCTACGGCTTCTGTGGCTTTGGTCTTGACAGTGTCCGCCAACTCAGAGGCCTTTTCTTTTGTCGCCTCTACGGCTTCTGTGACCTTGCTGGCTTCGGCTAGCTTTTCAGCTTTTTCCTTGGCGGCTTTGGCGGCTTCTTCTACTTTGGCTTTGGCGGCTGCGGCCGCTTCTTCGGCTTTGGCCTTGGCGGCTTTGGCAGCTTCTTCAGCTTTGGCTTTGGCTGTTTCGGCAAGCTTTGCAGCTTCTTCCTTGGCCTTGGCAGCCGCTTCACTTGCTTTGTTTTTGGCTGTATCCACAGCACTTGACGTTGCTTCAGTGGCCTTGCTTGTGGCATCCTTGACAGTTGAGTTGTTGCAGCCAGTCATCAAGACCGTTGCAGCAACGAGAGAGAAAAAGGTTGTTTTGTTCATCAGTATTCCTTTGGTTTATTGTAAAAGTATTATAACCCATTAGTCTGTTATTTGGTTAACAAACTTATAAATCCTCAATGGTACTATACCTTTTTGGGCACGTCCAATGCAGTTTGGGAAATCAACTTTTCCCAGAGTTTCGTGTCGCTCCACTCCTGCTGGATTTGAGATGAAAACTGGATATCCTCCAAGGCGATGATCCCCATGTTTGGATTGTGCGCATCTGCCTGAAATCCTTGAGCGTAGCCTGTCTCTGTCTCATGGACAATGATACTGTTTAGCTTCACATCGCGTTCACCGTTTTGCATATGTGTCAGCGCCAGTACTCGCTCGACCATCAGATAAATCACCCGACTAAACTGCTCAGCCGAAGGGCTCACCGGCAACACCACCCATCGCTTGGAAAAGCGTTTCATTGCCGAGAGGTACTCCGAGTCATCTCCACTCCAGAGGGTGATCCCATGGTCAAAGCTATCGATCAGCTCTTTGATATAGAGTTTGGTCAGGCCAAAATCATACACCATCTGTCCATGATCGAGATAATCCGACTCCAGCAGCACTTCGACCTTGTACGAATGGCCGTGAATATTTTCACTGCACCGCTGCGTCGAGCAGTTGCGCACGATATGAGCGTTTTCAAATTTGAATAGTTTTCGGATGATCATGAT
>CAZCAZ010000141.1:0-2953 GCA_964496735.1 uncultured Nitratifractor sp.
ATAAGCAAAAAGGATCTGGATGGTTTTTTCCAGTGGCTCCAAGAAGATGGGTTGGGGCCAAAAAAATCAGCAAGGCTTTGGCGAAAAACCATTACCGCCAAGTTAATCGAAGGCGATCCGATGACCTTAAATAATTATCAAGATTTTCTGCGTGATCGTGCGCAGCAAAGCGCAATTGGGTACATTGACGCAGTACCATATATTGAGCCTGCAGCTCTAATCGGCATATCTGTCCAAGACAATCATGCGATAAAAACTATCATCAATGCGATTGAAGCCGGCAGCTATATCCACTTGTTTTTTTGTGATGGGAGCGACGTTCTACTATCCATCACTCAATGTCTGGATATCCTGAAGGCGCATCGCCGCCTCACCCATACACCACATCCTCTACATCCTTCATCTGAGTCGCCTTGACAAACTGCACGTCATTTTCCATCGCTTCGAAGTGCGCTTGTCCGCAGTCTATCTTGGCCTGCTCTTCCGGGCGTATGGCATCGCTGAAAAGGGAGCCTTTGGTCTCGACGACAAAGTAGAGCTTCTCTTCTCCGTCTTTATCTATCACCACCGCCCAGTCGGGGTTGTAGCTGCCCAGCGGGGTGTCTATTTTGAAAAAGCCCGGAAGCTTTGCATAGACTTTAACCATGGGGTTTCTCTCAAATGCCAAAGCAAAATTTTTCTCCACATCCGAATCGTAAACAACATAGTCATACACCCCTTTCCGGCTCTCCTGAAGGTCTTGATTGAGATAGCCGACAAGCTCCTGCTCTTCAAATATCTCCTGGGCATAATAGCTCTCATCGCCTATCTTCTCATACTTGATGCCATCAACGACAAAATGCCGCATCGTACGCTTGATCATCCCCATGGCCTGCTCGATGAACTTCTGGGGATTGTTTTTGAATTGTTCGAGTTTGCCGCTTCGGGTCACGATAGCCACAATGGCGCGGCGCGTCAGGTTGGTTTCGTTCTGAAGGTAACTCACGATATCGGGCAGCTCCAGACCTTTGGCGTTGTACACGAAACTGTTCTCCTCGACCACATCCGCCCCGACACCCCCCTGGGTGATCTCGATACCGGCTTTGCTGTAGTGGAACCTTGACTTCGCCACGATCAGATGATCGCGCATCTCTTTGGCGCAGGCTTCGATGAGTGCCGCCTCATCAAACGTCACCCGGTAGGTCGTTTTGTACTTGATCCGATCCCAGAGCTCGGTAAACGCTTCGCTCAGGTACACCTCTTTGTTCAGTGTTACAACCCGCTTGTTGCCGGCATCCTTGATGTTGAGATTGCCGGCGACTTTTTTCAGCAGTGCCATGATCTGGGGAGCGATGATCTCATACTCTTTTGGCAATGTCACGGTATTGGCTTTCAGATCCATTTTCAGACTATCCTGCACCTTGCCCTTCTCGTCGATATATTTTTTCTCAAAAAGATGCTTCCAGAGCTTTTGGGAGTTTTCTATCCCAAGGTAGGTCTCTTCGCCCTGCTCATCCCCATAGACGATATTGGCAAAACTGTGCTCTTCGATGAGCCCGAACTTGATGCCGGTATCCTCTTCGATCTCCTTCTGAAGCTTCTTGGCAAACTCCTCATAGGACTCGTTGGCCATGACCGTCAGCGTGTTGACATCGAAGCCAAAGACCCGCTCCCCTTTCTGATTGACACACAGCCTGAGCCCCCGTCCGATCTCCTGGCGTTTCTTAATCACCGAGTTGCTCTCGTTGAGCGTGCAGATCTGGAAAATATTGGGGTTGTCCCATCCCTCTCTCAATGCAGAGTGGGAGAAGATGAATTTGAGCTTGTTGTCCAATCCGAGCAGCTTCTCCTTCTCTTTCATGATGAGGCTGTAGGTGTCCTCATCATCCTTCGTCTTGCCGCTGGTGTCTTTGAGTTTGCCTTTTTTATCGATCGAGAAGTAGCCGTTGTGAACCTCTGAAGCGATGGTATCGATATCGACATCCTCAAAGAGTGTGCGGTATTTGGGCTTGCGGATCAGTGCGGCATACTCCTCTTCGAACATCACGGCGTATTTGCCCTTTTGGGCATTGCCCTCTGCATCATACCAGCGGTAGTTTGCCACCTTGTCGATGAAAAAGAGGCTCAATACCTTGATCCCCTGCCGTGTCAGTCGGAGCTCCTTGTCGAGATGCTCTTCGATGGTCTTGCGTATCTGCAGCCGTTTGCGTGCATCCTCATCCACACCGCCGATGGTTTGCCCCAGCTCCACGATCTCGGGTCTGGAAGTAAAGTCGATATACTCCGCCCCCGGTTCGCAGTAGATATCGTTGATGATGTATCCGCTGTAGATATCCCGCCCGCCGGAACGCTCGAAAAGATCATCTCCCTGTTTGACGGTGATCTTCTTGCGGGAGACTTTGCCGTTTTTCATCACATCGATCTCCACTTTGGCGGTGATGGGGCTTTTGGTATTGTCGGTGGCAAGGAGTTTGATGTAGGCGCTGTTGTTGCCGTCTTCGACCTTGAACTCCGCCACCTCTATCTGCTTGACCAGCTGTTTCTCGTAGGCATCGACCGGGTCGAGTTTGTAGACCATGTGGTGTTTTTCCCGGTGGGTTGCGGAGTAGCGGATGGTACAGAGCGGGTTGAGACTCTCGATGGCCTCTTTGGACTTGGCGGTCGTGTCCACGCTTTGGGGTTCGTCGATGATGACGATGGGGTTGGTATCCTGGATAAACTCGATGGGGCGGTAGCCGCTGAGCTTGTCGTTGGTGCGGTGGATGATGTTGGCTTTGGTCTCTTTGGACGGGTCGGAGAAGCTTTTGCGAAAGGCATCGATGTTGATGACCATGATCTGGATGTAGTCGTTGGTCGCGAAGCTGCGCACCTGCTCGAGGTTGGCGGAGTTATAGGTGAAGTAGTCATACGGCGTATTCTGATACATTGCCCTGAAGTGCTCTTCGGTGATCTGAAGCGATTTGAGCACCCCTTC
>CAZCAZ010000142.1:0-2911 GCA_964496735.1 uncultured Nitratifractor sp.
GGAACAAAATTTTGAATTTTCTTTACGTCCCCTCCATCGACAAACGGATCTGGTGCTTGTACATGTCCGATCGCAGGACGATGTCGGAGAGCTCGATGGGGTGATTGTTGGCGTCGTAGGAGAGTTTGTGGAGCCTCAGGAGCGGGAAGCCCTCTGTGACATCGAGGAGGTCGGCCTCTTCGGGGGAGGCACCTTGGGCCTCGATGGTCTCGGTCGCGTGGTGGAGTTGGATGCCGTAGGTGTCCTGAAGAAACGTATAGAGGGCACGGGTGGTAAAACGTTCACGCAAATTAGGGACGCGGGATTCGACGAGGTAGTTGACCATGATTGCAAAAGGGACACCGTCGAGCACCCGTACTCGCTTGATCTGTAGGACTTTGTCGCATTTGAGAGTGGCCAGGACGGGGTGATCGTGGGTGATGGTGGTGTAGGTGAGTGTGTTGGTTTGGAGTTGGCGATTTTGTTTGGCCAAGCGTTGAGTCAGGGAGCCGATGAAGTTGGCATTGAAGATCACTTTCTGTTCTTTGACAAAGGTTCCCTTGCCTTGTTTTTTGACAAGGATATCCTCTTTTTCGAGTTCTTCAATCGCTTTGCGTACGGTGATTCGGCTCACTTTGTATTGTTTGATTAGGGCACTTTCAGCTGGAAGTAGGTCGCCCGGACTGTATTGTTGACGTATCGTATCGAGCAATTTGTCTTTGAGCTGTACATACAGAGGTACACCACTATTTTCAAACAAAAGAGAACTCCTGAGATCAAAATATAACACGTAAATTACATAATACACGTTTGCATATTAAATGTCAAGCAACACAGCATCCATGCCCGCTTTCATCTCTTGCCAGAACTCCAGCGCAGCGTGCGTCTCATCCGCCTCAAAACGCGTGATCCACTCCAGAAGCACGGGGTCATCGTTGCCTTCTACCTCGTGTGTGCGCACGAGGAAGCGATAAATCAAATCGCGGTTGCGTTTGGATTCCCAGGCTTGCGCTTCATTGTGATCGTACATACGACTCGACATGACCCGAATGCTCTCTAGATAGGCATCCTTGAGGCCATAGAGGGCTTCGACGACATCGGGCATCATCTCTTCGGCCCATTGACGGTGGAAGCGGCAGATACCGATGTTGTCGAGGATCAGCTCTCCTCGGAACCGCTCGGCACCCTTGCGCCCCAACTCATAGGGCGGGACGAAATCGCTGCCGTAGTACATGTAGTATTTGCCCATGATGGACATAGGGGAAAGGACACCGGGTGCCCAGTATTGGTTGGGCACCATCCACCCCTCTTCGGCATAGGGGATGTAAACAAAGCGGTCGAGTATTTCGGGGTTGTCTTTGATCCGGGCAAGGCGTTTGGCAAAATGGCGGGCTCCGCGACGGAGATCGACGAGCCCTTTTTGGTGCAGTATGGCATCGATCAGTGCGATACCGAGATCGGCATTGTGCATGGAAGAGGCGACGACATCGAAGCCCTCGACCGTAAAGACCGGCAGGGCATCGACACCGAGCTCTTCTGGGGTCACCAGCCCCGAATGGAGGCAGTCGAGCAGCCATGCGATCGTCCCGCCAAGCGATATGGCATCGAAGCCGTTGCGGTCTCCATAGCGGTTGAGTTTTTCGGCAGCCCGTTGGTCGAAGATGCCCGAGAGCGGCCCCATCGCCTGATAGGGTTCGTAGTCTTTTTTGTATTGGTTGCTCATCTTCTTGCAGACGGCGGTGCAGGGTTCTCCACAGGTTTTGTAGCTTTTGGTGACGATGGTTTCATCGTGGAACTGCTTGAGATAATGCCCCAGGATAAACTCTTCATGTATCTGGATACGTTCCGCTTCGCTCATGGTGATGCTCCGGTAATTAAACGAAAGCATGCTCCCCTTGAGGGTGGCATAATTGACCCCGAAGGTGCCGCCGGTATCGAGGGTGGCGTTGTAGTGGTATTTTTGGGTCGATTCGATATCTTTTTTCTGGAGACTGGTGTCGTAGCGGTCATAAAACCATTGGTTGGCCTCTTTGCGGTCACGGTAAGCCGGACGGGGGTAGGCACCGCCATAGATGATCGCCACGATGCCGTGCGCATGAAAGAGCTGACTCCCGAATCCTCCCCGGCCTGCCCAGGTGTCGGCATGGGTCGATTTGCCTTTTTTCATCGGAACAGAGCAGATCGACCCGAAATCGGTCGCTTCAGCGGAAGGACCCACTGCCAGAACACGTGGGCTTTTGGCATAGCGGTCGGCATAGCGGTCGTAGACGGTTTCCATGACAGTATAGACGCCCCCTTCTCCTGCTGCCCATACGGCCTGATGGTCGATCGGTATCACTTCGACTTCTACCCGGCCATCGGCGTGGCGGTTGAGATAGAGGATCGAGGGAGTCGGGGCTTTGCGGGTCAGCGATACCATGCTGATACCCAGATTGTTGAACACCAATCCCGCACCCCCCATGGTCGAGATATAAAACCCGCCCCATGCCGGTGAGATCCCGGTAAAGACCAGTCGGTTTGATCCGGGGAAGATCGAACCGGCCAGGAGACCCGTGCCGAAGTTGAGACTGTTTTGTTTTTGGGTGAGGTGCAAGCCCAGATCAACCGGCCCGAAAAATTCCCCCACCTCGTAGCGTGTGAGTGCAAAGGTTGCCGTGCTGATGTCGATGGTCAATACCTCCTGTGCATCTCTCAGATTCTCCTTCATTTTCATCTCCTAATAGATTATAACGTTATAACGTTACGACATTATAATACGCTCTTCCTTAGAGTCAGTAGCGACAGGAAGATGAACCGACGTGTAGTATCTAAACATCGTCACGGAATTTTTGACAATACAATGGATTTTAACCCTGACTTAGTGAAGATCGCTCTATAATATTGGATCATTTCAAAAAGGAGCGTACCGTGAACATTCACGAATATCAGGCAA
>CAZCAZ010000143.1:0-2815 GCA_964496735.1 uncultured Nitratifractor sp.
GACTGAGATCCTCGAAAAAGCAATCGCAAACTACAAATAACATCTTATTGCTTCGGCGAGGCCTCCTCGCCATACCCACAGTCTAACCTTTATTAACAATTCCTACACATTTTTTCGCTAAAATTACCCATACTGTCCCAAAGGCAACATATGAACTATCAAAAGATTTTCGGTTTGCTTTTTTTGATCTATGCATTAGGCTGGAGCATTGGAGCGACATTTTGAAGACACAGCAAAGCAAAGCCAAACGGCTCGTGCCGCGCAAGGCACGCTGGATACGTTCTGGCAAACTCTTATATCTGGCTCTAATTCCTATGTTTATTTCGGTCGCCATTGCGTTGGTCAGCGGAGAATACGGACACTTCGTCAAAAACGGCATTGGATTTGCCCTCTTGCTTGTGTCCGCCGCTATGACAGCCAAGGGGATAGCTCAGGAAACAGCCTACCATGCGACCGTCATCACTCGCGCGCCCAAATACCCCTACAAAACTCTCGCGATGCTCATGCTTGGAATCACCGTTGTCTACCTGGCATACAGTGCGGGCAACAAACCTCTCCTCTCCTCGCTTTTTGTTGGCCTGCTTGCTTCGGTGGGTTATGGGTTTTACTATGGCCTCGATCCACGTCAAGACAAACTCCCCGATATGGGGGATATCAACCCAGAGCTGGTACTTAAGACATTGGGTGAAGCCAAGGACAAACTCGCTGAAGCACACGCCCACAACAGCCAGATCACAGACCGGGTATTGCGCCGCAAAGTCGACAGCGCGATCGAACGAGCGCATCTCATCCTTGAGACGATCCAGCACGACCCCAAAGATTTGCGCGTCGCCCGCAAATTTCTCGTCGTCTTTGTGGACGGGATTGCTGATGTGACCCGCAACTACAGCGAAGTGGATGAAGGCGATATTACCGAAGAAATGCGTCAACGCCTCCACCAACTCATTGATGACGTCGAAGCGCGCTTCGACAAGGAACTCGCACGTCTCAAGGCCAACAATCTGTTTGACCTCGATGTCACCATCGACGCGCTCAAAGCTCAAATCAACCACTAAACCCAAGGAGAAAACATTATGCCCAATACCCCAATCCAAGACGAACAAACCTCCCCTCTCCCCGCAGCCGTAAAAGAACACATTGAAGCAGCTGCACTTGAGCAGAGTGACACCCTGCCCGAACCCTTGCCTGAAGAGCAGGATGCGCTCAAAAAAGCGATGGCCGAGATCGATATCACTGACCGCAATTCGGTCATCTATTTTGGATCATCAGCCCAGGAAAAGCTCGACGAGATCTCCAACCGCATGATCGATGGTGTCAAAAGCCAAGACACCGGAGCCGCCGGCAATGCCCTCAACAACATGGTAGCAAAAATCCGGGGTTTTGATATGGATAAACTCAACCCAAACCACAAACTCAACTGGTGGGAAAAACTCATCGGTCGTGCCAAGCCCTTGGCCGTCTTTATGCAGCAATACGAGGAGGTACGTGATCATATCGACATCATCTCCAACGACCTAGAAAAGCACAAATCCACCCTTATGACCGATGTTATCTCTCTCGAAAAACTCTACGATGCCAACTTGGACTACTTCCACAAGCTCGAACTCTACATCCTTGCCGGAGAAAAAAAGATCGAAGAGTTCAATGCCAAAATCCTCCCAGAATATGAAGAAAAGGCCAAAGACGAAGAGATGCTAGCGGTACAAAACCTCAAAGACATGCGCGCCTTCCGTGACGACTTGGAGCGCCGTGTCCATGACTTGCGTCTCTCACGCCAGGTGGCCATGCAGGCTCTCCCCTCCATCCGACTCATTCAGGAAAACGACAAATCCCTCATCAACAAGATCAGCTCCACACTGGTCAACACCGTCCCTCTGTGGCGTAATCAGCTGGCACAGACCGTGACCATTTATCGTAGCCACGATGCCGCTACCGCTATCAAAGAAGCAACCGATCTGACCAATGATTTGCTTGAGAAAAATGCCGAAGGGCTCCGCGAAGCCAATGCCGAAGTGCGGCGACAAATGGAACGTGGGGTTTTTGATATCGAAAGCATTAAAAAAGCCAATCAAACCCTCATCGCCACACTCAACGACTCTCTCCTAATCGCCGAAGAAGGCAAAGCTGCCCGCAAAAAAGCACTTGTCGAGCTCGAAAAAACCGAAGCTGAACTCAAAGAGGCCCTCCTTGCCGTCCATGCCAAAAAAGAAAAGAGTGAGCATGCCCAGCTCGATGCAGCACAAACGCCCACCAAACCTATCACTGAAAACAAAGGATAATCATGGGACTTTTTAGCTGGATTTTTAGCCAATTTATCGATGTAATCGACTGGACGGATGATACGCACGATACCATGGTATGGCGCTTCCCCCGTCAGGATAATGCCATCAAATATGGCGCCAAACTCATCGTTCGTGAATCGCAAATCGCAGTGTTCATCAACGAAGGGCAAATTGCCGATGTTCTCATGCCAGGAACGTATGAACTCGAGACCAATAACCTCCCCATACTCACCGATTTGCAACATTGGGATCACGGCTTCAACTCTCCATTCAAGGCCGAAGTCTATTTCCTCAACACCAAGCGCTTTATCGATCTAAAATGGGGAACCAAGAGCCCGATCATGGTACGAGACAGCGAGTTTGACATGGTGCGCCTGCGGGCATTTGGAACCTATGAAATCCGCATCACCGATCCTGAAGTCTTCCTGCGAGAGATCGTCGGAACCGACAGTCATTTTACCACCGAAGAGATTGACGGACAACTAAGCAACCTCATCGTCTCCAAGCTCGCTGTGATTCTCGGGCAGGATGAC
>CAZCAZ010000144.1:0-2750 GCA_964496735.1 uncultured Nitratifractor sp.
AGCTTTCGGGGACTCGTGTGGTTGCGTGATGCGATCTCTCGGAGTGTCTCATGGGTGTGTTGATTTGACCGTTTTTTACTTTTCCCCAAACCCCATCCGTTTCAAAACATTCTCTTTGGTCATGGTGTAGGCAAGTGTTCCGGCCACATGCATGGCAATCAGGAGCATCAGGATCGTAGTACTAGCACCATGGACCGAGGCTAGGATGTCAGTGATGCCCTCGGGTCCACTGTAATAAGAAGGACTGCTGCCCCAAAGGGTGACATCGCCGACATTGGCGCTGCTGGCAGTGGCAATGCCGCTGGCGCCGGTGAGGATCAAGAAGAGATAAATGAGGCGATGATTCCAAGTAATCAGGTTTTGGCGCATGGGGTTGACCTTGAGGGGTTCAAGCTTGGGTTGTTTCCAAAGCATCAGCAGACGCACCAAGACAAGTAGAGAGGTCAAGAGACCAAGAATAATGTGGTTTTTGAATGGAGCCAATTGCGTGCCCAGTTTGGTGAGATCCTTGGTGAGCTCAGGGAGATCAGGGAGATTGAAGGTCCCGCCGATGAGCAACAGGGTGATCAGCACAGCGTGTACCCAGTGCAGGGCGGCAAAAGCGTTGGTGTATTTGGTTTTCATGATGTTCCTTTTGTGACCAAGTATTACGAATTGTATCGTGTCAATCTTAACGCAATATCAACTCGGTAATTGAGATTGGGTTGATGTTGCCATTCTGTAATATCAGTATCTATCGACGGCGTTGTATTGTGAAAAAACGATATATCTTTATCGCCTTGCCGGCAACCATTGTCCTAGTCTACCAATCAAAAAAGTTGCTCAATACCCGAAGAGCCGAGGCCAAGTGTGCTCAGCCACCTGCAACGTAAATGATCCGAGTACATACTCGCCAGTCCTAGTGGCGGCCTTTTCGGTCTCGGTGGGAATGTATCCGGTGGCTCTGGGCAGTGCGATCGGGCTGGAAAAACTCGCTCCGCTGGGCGCAGTGACAATCGGTGGCTTGATGATCGGGACGTTGATGACGCTGGTGTTTGTGCCGATCGTGTTTATCTGGACGATCAATGAGAAGAAAATTCGGGAGGCGTATGCCAAAGACCAAACACGGAAATACTCCAGCCGATCTGCTCAATCAATACAAGATCCTTCTTTGGCGACGCACCTGATGGTGCCTCGCAGCTGTATTACTTCTTTTTGATCATCCGTTTTTTAAACTTTACCAATGATCCGATGTAGTCTGCCACATCATTGATCTCTTGATCTCCCAGCGGCAGTGTCGGCATGGCATTGGCACTGTATCCAAACTTTTTGTACCAAGCATCGGGATCTTTGGCGTAGCGAGCGATCTGCTCTTTGGTGCGTGTGTATGAGACCATATTGAAGTCCGGCCCCAGTCCTCCACGCCCATCGACTGTGTGGCACATGGCGCAGTTGGCTTTGTATACTGCTTCACCTTTGACAACGTCGGCACTCAGTAGAGAGATCAAGAGGAGAACAAGACTCATTATTTTCTTCATGTATAAATCCTTCATTTTAAATCGGACTAAATTAGTCTGATTGAAGTTTTATCGAAAAATAGCTTAGTTATTGATAATGATTCTTGATTATGGCTTGCTTTTGAGTTATGCGTACACATGTTCCTTTTTAAAATTTTGCGCCAGTAATGCATAGAAGAGTGCTCGGTATTTATTGCGATTGGCAGAACCCATCTTCTCGCAGACGTCCTTGATTGCCGTATCGAGTGCCTCGGTATTGTCCAATCCAAGCTTTTTGATGAGATAATTCTTTTTGACGGTATCCATTTCGCTTGACTGAGAGCAGGAGACTGTTTCAGAATCCTTCTTGTAGATTGAAGGCCCCAAGCCCTTGGTTACGTTGGCAATCAGGTCGTCTGACAACCCGAGACCGATCTTTTTGCTCTCTTCAATGTATTTGGCGATTTTGTCATCACGTGCACCCATTTTTACTCCTTTTGTGTTTGATATGACATCATTATAGCACTCTGCTAGTCCCAGGTCAAGAGACAAAGGATTGTGGGTGGTCAATGTATTTGGGCAGTGAACCGAGCAGTAGCCAGTTGAGATTGATGTGTTTTTGCTGTGCAAACAATGCTAGAGAGGTGTAGGGGATTTTACCCCGTTTTTTGATGACGGCGTAGTAGTCGGGCGTGAGGCCGAGTTCTGCAGCGATCTCTTTGTTGAGAATTTTTTCTTTTTGCTTTGTCTCCCGAAGAATTTCTTCGAGGCGTTGCATGATACTTGGGAAATATATATCCATAGTCACTCCTTTGGCGCCATCATATCCAAAGGAGAATCGGAGGTGAGAAAATATGTCAGATTGTCATAAAATGGTCTAATCCCTGCTGTCGATCGTAATCACCGTGTGGACATTCCCCCGGGGCTTGAAATCGGCCTCGAGGCGCATCCATTTGGGTTTGAGTCCGGCATGGAGGGTGTCAAAGATCTCGTTGGCGCTGTTTTCGTGGGAGATGTAGCGGTCAATGAAGGTGTTGATGTAGAGCTTGATCGCCTTGAGCTCAATGACGGTTTGGTCTGGAGCGTAGCTGAGCCTGAGGGTCGCAAAATCTGGGTAGCCCGATCGGGGGCAGCGGCACATAAACTCGGGAAGTTCAATCTCGATAGTGTAGGTCTTGTCGTGCGTGTTGGGCCAGTAGTGCTCTGAGGCGGTGATATCAAATTCTTTGATCTCTTTTTCGCCGTATTTCATGATATGATCCTTAATTGTAGGTA
>CAZCAZ010000145.1:0-2732 GCA_964496735.1 uncultured Nitratifractor sp.
GTGACATATCGTCACAGCTTCGGGTGATGGACTCAGTCAGCTACTATTCGTAGCCTCCTTCGCCCAAGCACCCAAATCTGCAACAATCTGCCACGAAACTCATTTGAGGCGGGTTTGCATTAATCTTTTGCGGTATTTTGCCGCATCTTTGAAGGAGCGGCTCAGTCACGTACTGAGCGTACGCTTCTTCACCACAACCTTCAAATCTACGACAAACTCCCACAAAAATCTTAACGCAAATGATCAAACCTCTTAACACCATTCGAGGCAGGTTTGCACTAATCTTTTGCGGCAAAATCTACGACAAACTCCCACAAAATCTTAACGCAAATAAAGAGCCAAAGTTAAAAAACAATATACTATGTAAAAATATAAGGATAAATCTATGAATTGGATGTGGAGGTTTGTGATGATTTCAGCGTTTGCGATGCCGCAATTGATGATGGGGGCGGTTCCGCCTTCATTGCTCAAGTCTTATCAGCGCAGCAGCTCGGATGTGCTGGTGGTCAAGGTTGGTTGGGTGCATCAATACCGGATTCGTCATAACCGCTTGCTTGTCAAGGCGCGTGTCAAAGTGCTTGCAACCGAACGGTCAAGCCGCAGAATACGGCGTGGGCAATGGATCACGATCCGTTACCGTACGTCGTCTCGCTTGCCCAGAGGAACCTTCGGTGGCTCTCCGATTCCATTGCTGCACAAGGGGCATGTCTATCGTGCTTACTTGAAGCATCTTCGCCATAGTCGAACGTATGCACCTCATGCGGGCAGCAAGAGCTTCAAATTTCTCTACTAAAAGGAGCTGATCATGACAAAAAATATTCAACATTCTCAAGGTGTAGTTTGGCATAAGATTGGCCTTGGACTTTTGGCTTCTGTTGTGGCAGTGCATGCGTCCCCTGTTTCTCTGAGCGAAGCACAAAACGTTGCGATTAACTGGATGCAAGAGCATACTGGCAAAACATTTCAAGTCAAAAAACCTCTTGGCGTGTCCGCACAAAACAATGTCACTCAACCTGCGTACCGTATCATTCAGCTTGATCCCAAAGGGTGGGTGATTGTATCGGGAGACGATGTGGCGCGACCTGTGATCGGCTATGGAGAATCACCAATCAATACTGCAGATCTCCCAACGACATTTTCCTCATGGATGCATAATGTAGAGAAGGCGATTTCTGCAGCCAAAACAAAACAAGATACCCAGAAACTTGGCGCAGGAAAAACAAGAGAATTTTTCGAATCTTGGCAACATTTCAAGCAAGCACCAGGTACAGTCTCAACTGAAAAGTCTTCCAAGAACTTGGGAGTCTCTGTAACTGTAAAACCACTCTTGTGGAAAGATGGAGAGGGCGAAGGAAGTGGTATTTTGTGGGGGCAAGGAGCAGAGAGTGTCAAATACAATGTTAAGGTACCCGTAGATAATGATGGGCCAAATGGACACGCATTGACTGGCTGTGTGGCCACGGCGATGGGGCAAGTGATGCTGTATTACAAGCAGCCGGTTGTCGGTACCGGATCGCATAGTTACACAATCAGTCAACCGGATTATCAACACAACTATGGATCGCAATATGCTGATTTTTCTATAGCATATGATTGGGACAATATGCCAGACAAGTTGACGGCGACGTCTACGGCTGCGCAGGTGGAAGCGGTTGCGACTCTATTGTATCATGCCGGCGTATCGGTGGAAATGGATTATGGAAATGGTCGCACTGACTATGGCTCCTTCGCGGCATACCACGACCCATACGGCTCTGCTGCTGCTGATACGGCGTTGCGTAATTATTTTGGATTTACGGTAAAGTGGCATGCGCGAAGTGAAGAATACAGAAATAATTCAACTGCTTGGAAAATGTTACTTAATAAATCTCTGAATGATGCAAATCCTATTTTATTTGGTGGAATTGGCAATAATGGTGGTCATGCATTCGTGCTGGACGGTTATGCAAGTAACGGTGCGTATCATGTCAACTGGGGGTTTGATGGTTTTGCCAATGGGTGGTACTTTATCGACCATTTAGCGCCCAAAGATACAGGGTATGACTTTTCTCAGTACCAACAGGTGATTCTTTTCAACGAGGTTGGAGGCGATAATGTCAACCATAACAAGAGTGGCTCCGGAGGCGGTTGTACCTACAACCCTCACAACAAAGGTATCGACCTAATGTTGGTATTGATGATCGTATTGGCGGGACTGTATCCTCTGAGACGGAAGTATTTTCAGCAGGCCTGATGTTGACGGATCGCGCGAAGCTCTGGGGACAGTTTGGGCTGGCGTTGCTGGCGGCTCCGGTGTGTTGCGTTTTGTCGGCTTGGCTTTTTCGGAGTGTTCCGGTTGACCCGTGGTGGCTGCTGCGTGACGGGTCAGCTTTTGGGATGTTGATTCTGTTGTATCCGATCGTGGAAGAGTTGGCCTTTCGTGGAGTGATCCAGGGGTATCTTGCGGGTCATGCGAAAGGTCAGTATCTCGGTGGGTTTCTCAGTGCATCCAACCTCATGACATCCCTTATTTTTGTAGCAATTCACTTTGTCCATCATTCCCCTTTGTGGGCGATAGCGGTCGTGGTACCTTCGCTGATCTTCGGATATTTTCGGGAGCGGTTTGGGTCGGTGATCCCAGCGGTACTGCTGCATGCCTTTTACAATGGGGTCTTTTTCAGTTTTATGGGGCATTGACTTGATCTGTGTCACCCCCTTTTTATCTACTTTGCGGTACGCTTATCCAAATCTTT
>CAZCAZ010000146.1:0-2723 GCA_964496735.1 uncultured Nitratifractor sp.
GGACGATTTATGAATATTTTGCCAACAAAGAAGATATCGTCTTTGAGATCATCACAACCATTATTCACGACAACATCCAGCGCCTCGAAGAACTGGCGCAAACTTCGCTGTCAACCCGCGAGAAGCTTTTCCGATTCGGCTACAGTCTCTTTGAAGGTGAAATGGGAAAAAAACATTTG
This sequence comes from uncultured Nitratifractor sp., assembly GCA_964496735.1. GTDB lineage: Bacteria > Campylobacterota > Campylobacteria > Campylobacterales > Sulfurovaceae > S017-3. Next base: position 180 of record CAZCAZ010000146.1, read on the forward strand.
AAAATCTTCAGAGAATTTATTGCCATCGCTCTCACCCACCACACAGAAGAGATGCTCGACTTCAGCGAAAAAACCCGCACGGAATTCCGCCTCATTCTAAACCGTATCATTGCAGACGGTATCGCGCAAGGTGAGCTTACAGAGCGCTTTCGCAATATAGCCGAATCATTGATTATCTTCAGCACAGGCCTGATGATCGATTCGCATCTGCACGGTTTTAGCATCGAAAAAGAACTCAACACCTTCCTCGATCTGCTCTTCCCATCCCCCACAGGAGACCCCCAATGAAAAAACTACTGATCCTCGCCGCCCTGCCCGCTCTGCTGCTGGCCAAACCCGTCAGCCTCGGCACACTGATCCGTCATGCCGAGCGCAACGATCTCGCACAGGCCAAGTCCATGAACATCCGCAGCAAGGAGAGTGCGCTCTCTTCTGCCGAGAGTGCCTATGCCCCGACGATCGATATCGGACTCAGTCATCTCACCAATTCCCCAGTGACCGCTCAGCGTCCTGGCGGTATCTCGACGGCTTTTGTTCAGGTCAAGATGAACCTCTTTGACGGGGGGCGCAAAGCCAAGACCATCCAGGCCAAGCGCTATGAGCGTCAGGCGGCATTGTTTGAGCGGCAGGCCTTTACCCGCAGCATCGGTCTCAACGTCGTCCGTCAGTATTTTACGGCCAAAAAAGTCCGTGCCAACCTCGCTGCACTCCGCCAACGCTCCCGTGAACTCCAAGCCCAACTCAATCGCATCCGCAAGCTCAAGGCCGCCGGCATGACGACCGCCTCCAAGGTGGATCAACTCAAAGCGGCATACGAGGACAACCGCTACCAGATAGAAAACACCAAACTCGGCATGGAAAGCAGTAGTGAAAACCTCAAGCTCCTCAGCGGCATCAACGCGCGTCATCTGGCGCGCAACTACCTCGTCGAGCCCAAACATGTCGGCTTTCGGGTCTTTGCTTCCACACGTGCGATGCGGGCTCAGGCGCGCGCCATCGGCAAAAATGCTGAAGCCATCTCGGCAGCCTACAGTCCACAGCTCAATGCGTCCTACACTTACAGTCGCACAGCTTTTTCTGATCTGGCTCCCGGTGTCCCCTCAGCCTCCCTTCCTGATCATGGGCACAAGTTCCAACTCAGTGCCGGGATGCGCCTTTATGATGGTGGCACCATTGCCCACAAAAGCGAAGCCGTACGGTATCAAAAACTCGCCCTCATGGCCAAGGTGCGTCACGCCATCAAAGAGCAAAAAATGAACCATCGCCTCGCACGCAAACGTCTCCACAGTACCCGCGCCCAGATCACCAGTGCCCGCGCGGCGCTTCGTGCAGCCCAAAGCAGCTACAAGTCAACCAAGAAACAATACGAAGCCGGTGTCGTCGACAATGTCACCTACCTCGACGCGCTCAGCCAAAAGACCATGGCACAAGCTCGCTATCAGGCAACGCGCTATGACTATGAAATCGCCAAAGCGGTGTATTATTTTTATGCCGGACACAACATCAAAAGGTTTATTCGATGAAAAAAACACTTATCTCTCTCCTGATTCTTGCCATGGGACTTCACGCCGAAGACGTCTATGCAACATTTACCGTACACGCCAAGCAAAGCGCCAACCTCGCCTTTGGTGCCAACGGTACCATTGACACTATTCACGTCCACATTGGCGACAACGTCCACAAAGGGGACACACTTGCCGCACTCCAAAGTGATGACATTCGCGCAGCGGTACGCATCGCTGAACTATCAGAAACATACGCCAAAAAAGACTACGATCGCCTCCAGTCCGTCAAGGAGGTCACAGATCAGGTCAAGCTCGATGGCGTAAGCTTCAAGTACCAAAGCGCCCAAGCAGCCCACGCCTACAAGCAAGCCCTCATGGACAAGACCATACTCAAAGCTCCTTTTGACGGCACCATCACAGCACGCACATTGGAGGTAGGCGATAGCTTTACCGCGCTGCGCCCCGTGCCCGTCTGCCATATCCAAAGTACCCATGCCCGCAAGCTCATCCTCTCTTTCGACCAAAAATACTGGAAAGCCGTTCAGCCTGGGCAGACTTTTTCCTACACCATCGATGGAGACAGCACGGCCCACACAGGCACCATCGCAAAAGTCTACCCCACTGCCAACCCTCAAAGCCGCAAAATGCAGGCCGAGGTCTACGCAGCGGATTTGCCCGTCGGGCTTTTTGGCGAAGGCAAGATCCTCTTGCCCAAAATAGCTGAATAAGCCGGGCGGTATCTGATGTATAAATTAGCGATCAATCGCCCCATTGCCACCTTTATGTACGTGGTAACCCTGGTCTTTTTCGGGTTTATGAGTTTTCGCACGATGCCTTCTTCTCTTTTTCCCAAGGTCTCCTTCCCGATGGTCACCATCGTCACCGCCTATCCCGGTGCCGAGTCTTCCACCATTGAGTCACAAGTAACCGACAAGATCGAAGAGGTCATCTCTCAGATCGGTGGTGTGGAGATGATCTCTTCGACCAGCAGCGAAAACACCAGCGTCATCCTGATCAAATTTTCGATGGAACGCCCCAT
>CAZCAZ010000147.1:0-2718 GCA_964496735.1 uncultured Nitratifractor sp.
AAAAGGCAATCACCAAAATCAAACGGTGCTGCCAAGTGCCCTCCTCGAGGGTGCGTTGGCCCTCGAGTTTCTCTACCAGCTTCTCTTCGTCTTCCTTAAGGCGCTCAATCTCCTGAGCGACCTCGAGTTCTGTTTTTTCCATAAGTAAGCCTTTCGGTAGGGATAATGGGCTTCCTTATTTGATAAGGCCAGCTTCTTTGAACGCTTTAACCGCACCAGGGTGCTGAGGAACAGCCAAGCCATCGAGGAGTGATTCTTTGGTGATGGTTTTGTATGCTGGGTGCAACTTTTTAAATGCTTCAAAGTTATCAAGGATGGTCTTGGTCAATGTATAAACAACTTTTTCGCTGATAGCATCTTTGGTACACAGAACTGCCTTGACTCCGATACTAGGAGTATCATGCTCAACGCCTTTATAGAAGGTTCCAGAAATGACCCCTTTGGCATAGTAAGAATACTTCGCTACCAAATCATCGATTGGCTTGCCTTCGATAGGTACAAGGTTTACATCGACAGAGTTTGCTGCGTCTTTGATGTTCGCTGTAGGGTGACCGAATACGCCAAAGTAGCCATCAATTTTGTGGTCTTTGAGCATCGTAGGGCCTTCGCTAGACTTGAGCTCGTTAGCCAATGCAAGATCTGAAAGCTTGATGTCAAATGCCTTGAGGACAATTTCAGTGGTCATGCGTGTACCCGAACCCGCCACATCAACGTTGACTTTTTTGCCTTTGATATCAGCCAATGTTTTGATCCCGCTGTCTTTACGGACAACAAAAGCGAGCAGTTCAGGATAGATAGCAATGACAGAGCGCAAACCTTTGATGGCCTTGCCCTCAAATTTGCCTTCACCGTGGAACGCTTGGTATGCGGTATCACTCTGAGCGATTCCGAAATCCAATTCGTTGGCATTGATGGTGTTTACATTGTAAACAGAACCACCAGTAGACTCAACAGAACAGCGAATACCTGTCGTTTTTTTCTGCTTGTTCATCATGCGGCAAATGGCACCGCCGGTTGGATAATATGTTCCCGTTACGCCACCGGTACCGATGGTGATAAATTGAGCGGCAAAAGCCGAGCTGCTGAACAGCACGGAGGCTGTGAGGATGGATTTGGTCATTTTGGTCATGGTACTCTCCTTGTGAGTGCATAATATTATCGCAAAGTGATCAAATCGCACGGACGCGAATGATCCTTATTGACAGAAAAACATCATACGGGTTTTTTGGTTAAACAACAATGAATTTACGGAAAAAAAATATCAAAAATTTGCATATTGTTTTATTGGGAGCACTGGACTATTGTTTTTTATTAGTTGTGGTATAATTGTGTCTCAAAAGAGACTTTTTTAAGACAAAACCTCATTAGGATTCCCATCGTGCTGATCGATTTTCAAGACACATCCCCGACCGACCGCTACCACCTCATGACCGACATCATCACCCCTCGGCCTATTGCCTGGGTTGTCACCGAGGGGGATGTGACCAATATTGCACCGTTTTCCTACTTTACCCCCATCTCATCCGAGCCACCGGCTGTGCTGATCTCCATCGGCCACCGACCTGAGGGCTCACCCAAGGATACCCTGCACAATCTCCGCACAAGCAAACGCTGCACGATCTGCATCATTGAAGAGGATCATCTCGCTACCATGAACCTGAGTGCCGAAGCGCTGGCGCCTCATATCAGCGAGCTGGAATACTGCGATATCCCGACTCAAACCATCATGGAAGGCTATCCTCCTATGCCCATCGGGATCAAGGCCGCCTTACTGGGAACATACCGACAGGAAGTCGATCTAAAGGGGAGCAAAACCGTCCCAGTCATCATCGAAATCGATCATGCCTATATCGACGAGGTGATCATGAGTGATCCAGACAAACTCAAACTCTCTTTTGACCCTATCGCCCGCATGGGAGGGAGTTATCGGAAGCTGGGAGAAGCGATCGACTGATACCTTCAGATCAACACCAAGAGATTGGACTCTTGTCCGAAGGGTATGTTATGCTTCCAACACATGCCCTGCCAAGACAAACGTCGTAAACACTCCGGAAAACACTTCACGTCCCTCGCAATGACCCACAACATTCACAATCCGTTTTTTCCCTTTGTTCTCCATAACCTCTGCGTCAAAAGTCACCACTTGGGCTTTGGCGACCGGCGCGAGAAAACGCACTTCGGAGGCACCCAGCACCACATACGGATCGTTCACCGCCGCCATCGCAGCATAATCAGCAGCACTGAAGAGAAAGCCCCCGTGGATCAAGCCCTGCGCATCCGCTATCATCATCTCGGATGTGTGCAGAAGCACCGTGGCTTTGCCATCGGAGAGCGCCGTGACCCGGCCGCTAAGGCGGGGGTCGATGTTCAGGTGGGTTTGCAATGGCATCATGAGTTATCGCATCAAGCCCGGAGGAACGCCGCCGCCTTGACCACCCATTTGCTGCATCATCCGCTGCATCTCTTTCATGCCCCCTTTGGTGGACATTTTCTTGGCCATTTTTGCGGCATTTTTGAATTGTTTCAAGACGCGGTTGACCTGCATTTGGTCCATGCCGGCTCCAGCGGCTATCCTGCGCTTGCGTGTGTTATTTAGCAGGTCGGGGTTTTCACGCTCCTTGGGTGTCATGGAGCTGACCATGGCTTTGATCTGCTTCACTTCATCGGAGTTTTCCAGATCCATGTCGCCGAGCTGTTTGGCCATGTTGCCCATACCGG
>CAZCAZ010000148.1:0-2662 GCA_964496735.1 uncultured Nitratifractor sp.
AATTCTTTGATCTCTTTTTCGCCGTATTTCATGATATGATCCTTAATTGTAGGTATTGATGATCTGATCTTCGGTGAGGGGCTTGGCGATCCCGAAGCCCTGGAGGTAGTCGATGCCAAGGTCGATCAGTTTGTGTTTCTGCTCCTCATTGTCTACCCATTTGGCGATGGTGTCGATGTGGAGGCTGTGGGACATGCTGATCATCGAGGTGAGCATGGCGCGGCTCTTTTCGTCATCGAGTCGGGCAACATAGTCTCGATCGAATTGCACCATGTCAAATTTGAAATGGCGCATGTACTCCATCGATGCATTCGAAGAGCCGAAATTGTCGATGCAGATACGTACACCGCGTGCACGAAATGATTCGAGCGTTTTGAGGTACCCCTCCATGTTGTGGTGTGCTTTGCGCTCGTAGAGCTCTACAATGAGACGAGAAGGGGTGATCTGGCTTTGGGTAAGCAGCGCAAAGGCTTTGGACTGAAAGCCTTTGTTCCGTAGAGAAAATGGAGAGAGATTAAAACTAAAAGATATATGCTCATCAACAAGAGGCAATACGTCCAGTGCATGCTTGAGAACGACATAGTCATACTCCCGCCCAAAACCCAGACGGTTGATGATAGGAAGATAGACTTTGGGGAGAACTTCCTGACCGTTTTCCAAGCGAAGTTTGGCCGCGATCTCGTAGGTATCTATCTGGTTTTGCTTGATATTAAAAATAGGACGGAACATAAAGTGGATTCTATGATCTCGAACGGCTTGGAGGATGCTCTCTTCGAGGTCTTTGGACTCAAGAGTATTGTGCGCTGCAGAGGCTGCTGCCTCGGGTGAATGATCGGGAGCCTTTTCGCGAACGACGGTTAGATCGTGCATACGACCAATGACGGCTTCGAGGGGCTCGTCAGGCGAAGATGCTGTGGAAAAATACAGATTGATTTCGATCTCTTCAATGGAGGGGTGCTCCTGAATAAAGGTGCGTATGGCGTGGTGAAGTACAGACTCAGGCGCATCCGATCCGATCAGAAAATTTGCACCATTTTTCCGCCCAATGGCAGCTTGACCGATATCATAGGCGGCCAACGTGGCGTCCAGCTGATACACAAGGGATTTTAGCATGGCATCCACCTCATGCACGCCATAGTTTTCGTTGATAATACCAAGGTTGTCCAAGATGAGCACGGCCATAGAGCGTGGTTTACGTGTCTGATAATGATGGAGAAAGGCCGTGTAATTGTAACCGTTGGTCGTCGGGTCGATCAAGGCTTTTTGGCTATCTTCCTCGAGGAGAAAAAAAATAAAATACGTCGTGACAAACATCATGGCAAAAACGAGAAGAATCTCTCGTGCACCAAATGTCGTCAACTCTCCTTGTCGAAAAACAGCATAGGTGACCAAGCTGATCAGCAGAAGAACAGGCAGTCCGGCTCGAAGCGCTAGTTTGAATTTACGTCCGCGTTCTTCTGCTTGAGAGGCCAGCATTAGACATCCAGGTGCTTGACGTCTTTGGCATGCGTTTCGATGTAGTTACGTCGAGGTTCCACTTCATCGCCCATAAAGAGTGTAAAGGTGTCACTTGCTTCTTCAAAATCCTGAATGGTTACTTGGAGCAGCCGACGATTCTCGGGCGTCATGGTTGTCTCCCAGAGTTGCTCGGGGTTCATCTCACCTAGACCTTTGTATCGTTGGATGTAGGCGCCTTTTTTGGCGCTGGCTTCTACTTCGTTGAAGAGGGTGAGCAAGTCTTGATCGGCAAACTCTTCGGTGATGTGCTCTCGGATTTTTTGGAAAATATGGATGGCTTCATTGTAATGCGGATTGGTGAAGAGCACTTCATCGACAATGAGCTCTTCCAGTCCGTCATTGGTCTGTACAAAGAGGTGGATCTTCTCTTCAGTGATTGTCTCACTGAGGATATTATAGCCGAGATCTTTGATGAATTTTTTAATGGTGGTGGCCAGTTTTTTGTTGTCGGTACCGATGACATCTGGATTTTCAATCATATAACGCAACACTTCAGGCAGTGCGAAGCGTTTTTCGATCTCTTTGAGGGTCATACGGTAATAGGCAACAAGCTTGAACAAATCGACCAGATCGGCCTGTCCCATGGTTTCACTTTCGATGGCACTGATGCCGTTTTCGATGAGGAAATCGTTGAGAGCCTTATCGTCCTTGAGATAGGTTTCGTTTTTGCCTTTTTTGTAGCGATACAGCGGTGGCTGGGCGAGGTAGAGGTAGCCTTTGTCGATGACCGGACGCAGAAAGCGGAAAAAGAAGGTCATCAGTAGCGTTTGAATGTGGCTGCCGTCGACGTCGGCATCGGTCATGATGATGATTTTGTGGTAGCGTAGTTTCTCTTCGTTGAACTCGTCGCCGATCCCGCAACCCAAAGCCGTGATCATGTTTTTGATCTCTTCGGATTTGAGGATTTTCTCGAGGCGGGCTTTTTCGACGTTGAGGATTTTACCCTTGAGTGGCAAAATAGCCTGGAAGACGCGGTCGCGCCCCTGCTTGGCAGATCCACCCGCTGAGTCGCCCTCGACGAGATAGATTTCGCTGATCTCGGGGTCTTTGCTTTGGCAGTCAGCAAGTTTGCCCGGTAGGGTGCCGACACCCATGGAGTCTTTGCGCTTGACGAGGTCTTTGGCCCGCTTGGCCGCATCACGTC
>CAZCAZ010000149.1:0-2628 GCA_964496735.1 uncultured Nitratifractor sp.
CTCCAACATAATTCATCAGAAAAGTGATACAATACGCGCATGAAAAGAACCCTGTATATACTATTGCTATCATTGCTTGCGTTGTTGATTGTTGCGGCTGGGGTGGTCGGGTATCTCTATACAGCCAGTGGCAATGCCCGAGTCAAAACCTATATTGAAAAAAGGCTGCAGGCAGAAACCAAACTGCCCATTACCTTCCAGAAATTTCTGCTCGAGCGGGGGCATTTGTATTTTGTCGCGATGATGGGCAAAGAAGCCTCTCTGGGCTTTGATGGGAGATTTGATATCCTGCGCCGTAGCCTTGACGGTCGCTACCTACTCAAAGCCCAGCAAGCCCATTATCAGAAGTACACTCTCCGACAAGCAAGAATCGCAGGTCAAGTGCGCGGTACGATCGACAATCTTGATGTCAGTGGCAAGGGGACGCTATTGGATGGCCCGACGGTATTCAAGCTGAAGATCCGTGCCCAGATGCCACAAGATATCGTCGTGCAACTCCGTAAAATACCCCTCGGAGAATTGCTGCCGCTCGTAGGACAGCCTGCTATCGTGCAGGGGGCGCTCAATGCCGATATTCTGATGCCCTCTATTGGGAGGAAGGGAAGCAGAGGCCATGCCCTCGTGCGCCTGTCGGATGCTCGGTTTGTACCGCAAGCGATCCAGAAGCTCTATCACTACACGCTGCCTAAAGACAAAGCAGGATTGCAAGGGGAAGCCCGAGTGGAGCTTGAGGGAGAGAAAGTGGCATTTTCGGGGAAGATTTTGAGTGATCTGATTACCGTTCATCTCAAGAATGGCCAAGCCAATATCACCGAAAAAAATGCCGCCTGTGATCTTGCGATCGATACGGCCGAGCTGGCACCGGTGACCCAGAATCGTCTCCATGGCCCCCTCAAACTCTCCGGGACATTCAAACAGGACGCGCTCGGGATGCAATTGCGTGCTCAGACAGCTTCGCTCGGCGGTGCAATCGCCATTGACTACACCAAAAGCGTTGCCGTCACGCTCAAGAATGTTTGGCTCTCCCGTTTGCTTCACTTTGCAGGACAGCCTAACTATGCGGAGGGGATCATCAATGGAACACTAAAGCTAAAGACACCCAAGGCAGAACAGGGGACATATACCCTGAAGCTAAGCAAAGGCAAGCTTCACGCTAGGATACTCAACAAAAACAAGGGAACGTCACTTCCCACCGGCGCAACCTTTCGGCTTGACTCACACGGGACATTTGCTCAAGGGGTACTCGATGGGACGACCCAGCTCAAATCCAACTTGCTCGATGTCACACTTTCTGGGACACGCTTGAGTGTTGCCAGTGGTCATCTCAAAACACGCTATCGCCTCCACATACCCAATCCTCTACGCTTGGCAGGCAAGCCTGGAAAGGGAGTGCCGGTAACAGTGGATGGAACCATGGCAAAAGATGCAGTGTGGCATATTGACGGAGAAGCCAAGGGGCTGGGCAAGCGTTTGAGCTTTGACTATGCTGGGACGAAGCTGAAGTTGGCGGCGGATGATGTGGCTCTCGATCGTCTCTTGAGTAGTGTCGGGCTGCCGACATACGCCTCCGGCGGTGTCAATGCACGGATCGATCTGGTCTCTCTCGATCCCATGAAAGGAACGGTGCAGATCAACGCTCCTCAGCTCACGACCCATGGTGATGCGATGCAGAAGCTCATTGGAAAACCTTTGGCGACGACGGCCGCCTTGGCCATAGACGGTCGAGCCCGCAAAGGAATTTTCTCTGGCAAAGCCCAACTCAAAAGCCCGATACTCTCCCTTGCGCTTCCCCAGATGAGACTGGAGATAAAGCATCAGGCACTGACCAGCCCTTTTGATATACGCGTGCCGGATATGGCAGCACTCCAGCCGTTTATCGGCACCAAACTCAACGGGGCGTTTGCAACATCTGGGACGATTCGCACAGGGGCCCATCTCGACATAGGCGGGACCTCTAAGTCGCTTGGCGGGACAGTGGCGTATCGTTATCTTGGGACACGAGTCGAAGTCAAAGCTGAGGGTGTATCTCTCCCCAAACTTCTCCACATGGCCGATCAGCCTGAGCAGTTTCTTGGCGATATTCACGGAACGCTATCTTATGATACTGTTTCACGCAAAGGGCAGACGCACATGACGGTTGATCAGTTTCAGTTTAGGCCCAGTAAGCTTAGTGCTGCAGTCAAGTTGGTACTCCGAAAAGACCTTGCGCAAATTATTTATGAGCATACAGCTCTCGATGCTCGTTTCAACGGTGACCGAATTGCCTATCGCCTCAAAGCTGCTGGCAAACGGAGTGACTTTGTGATCCGAGATGGCAAGCTCAATACTCGAGCCAAGACTAACAAAGCTAGTTTTGGCCTGCGAATGGATAAAATCGACGTGATCGGGACAGTCCGAGGCCAGATAGACGATCCAAAAATCACGGTACTTCCGGGGAAAATGCTTCGAAATCGACTCAAGAAAAAAGTGTTCAACAAAGTAGCTCCTGCCATCAAAAAAGGGCTGAAAAAAGCAACCGGTGGTGCCGTAGGCGACGCCCTGAAAAAACTCCCAAAACTCTTCTAAAAGGAACCACATGACTGCCATTGAAAAACTTAGCAATCTGCTCACCAATGAAATCCTCCCCGA
>CAZCAZ010000150.1:0-2617 GCA_964496735.1 uncultured Nitratifractor sp.
TTTGGGATCGATCAAAACTCGCTCAAAGTCATCGGAGGGATCGTCCTGCTGATGATGGCGCTCGAGATGCTTGGCAGCGGCAGTGGACGGATGCTCTCGGCAGATGACCGGGATGAGATCGGGGTGATCCCGCTGGGGATTCCGATGATCTTCGGCGCGGGGCTTTTTACGACGGTGATCATCCTCCGGCAGCAGGCGACAACACTGGAAACCATCGGGGTGACAGTGGCGGCCTTTTTGCTCAATGCACTGGCGATGTATCTTGTCCTGCGCTATGCGATCCATATCCGCAAGCTTCTGGGTCTGACCGCTGAGAATGTCATCACCAAACTCATGGGGCTCATCACCGGGGCGATTGCGATCCAGTTTATTGTCGGCGGGGTGGTGGCATTGGGGAAGCATTATCTATGATGGCGAGATGTCACCAGCCGTTTTGTGCTACAATTTCCAAATACTCTTATTAAAAGGATAGACCTATGCCATTACTCGATTCATTTACGGTCGATCATACCCGAATGCCCGCTCCAGCGGTGCGCAAAGCCAAGACCATGCAGAGCCCAAGCGGGGATGTGATCACCGTCTTTGATCTGCGATTCTGCAGACCCAACCAGGAGATCATGTCGGTCGAGGGGATTCATACCCTCGAGCACCTTTTTGCCGGATTTATGCGGGAGCATCTCAACGGCGCTGATGTCGAGATCATCGATATCTCTCCGATGGGCTGTCGGACAGGCTTTTACATGTCCCTGCTGGGGGCTCCGAAGAAAAAGCGGGTCGCCCAGGCATGGGAAGCATCGATGAAAGATATCCTCAAGGTCAAAAGCGAAGCCGATATCCCTGAGCTCAATAAATATCAGTGCGGTACCTACACCATGCACTCCCTCAAAGACGCCAAAGCCATCGCCAAAGGTGTCCTCAAGCGTGGCATCGGCACCATGAGCAACCGCAAGCTCGCCCTGAGCAAAAAACAGCTCGAGAAACTCGGATGCTGATCCTCATCCCCGTCGACGGCAGCGATCCTAAGCAGGCCAAGGTCACCAAGGTACATGAGCGGAAGCAATGGGCATTGATCGATTTTGACGCGGGGGTAGTGCAGTCCGTTGCTTTCTATGATGACCGCACTCAGACAGGAGTGGACTGGATCGATTTTGTGATCCTTGCCGATAAGTTTGAAAACTATCTCGACTTCATGAACGAGGGGATGATGGTACTTTGCGTTCGTGAAGAAGAGACGATCGAAGAGATCATTGAGGCATTCAAATTTAAAGAATTGGATGAGGTGGGATACTGATTTTTTGTGTGATAAGCTTTTAGTTAGCTTTTCTATGTATAATTCCGAGATTTTTTATCCGATTACGGAAAACCAATTAATACTAGGAGTACATACTATGGAAAACAAACGTCCCGCTTATAACCCTCTTTATTGGCTCGCGGCACTCGGACCAGGAGGTCTGGCTGTCTCATTTTTTGTCTATATTAACTTTATGGTACCCCACAAAGGCGTACCGATGATCACCTTTGATCAGGCCTACCCTATCTTTATGAAGGGTGGCCCATTGGCGTATCTGATTGGTGCAGTATATGTACTGTTTGTCATCGCGGCATTGTATCACTTCAAACTCTTGTTTTGGAACATCAAAGAGTTTGCCAAATACAAAAAAACAGAAGCATACGAAAAAATGCGCAACAGCAACAACGAAGTGCAGCTTTTCACGATCCCACTGACGCTCGCCATGACGATCAATGTCTTGTTTATCATCGGTGCATTGTTTGTCCCTCACTTGTGGGGTTTTGTAGAGTACATGTTCCCGCTTGCGATCGTTGCTTTTTCGATCACGGGGTATTATACGAGTAAGATCTTTTTGGAATATTTCGGGCGCTTGATGGCGCATGGTGAGTTTGACTTTGCGGAGAACAACTCTTTTGCGCAAATGCTGTCGATTTTTTCTTATGTGATGACCGGTGTCGGATTTTCGGCATCTGCAGCGATGAGTAAAACTCAGTGGGTCGAAGTGGCTGGCAACATCGGTGCGATCTTTTTCTCCACGGCAGCGATTTTGCTGATCCTTATCAAGCTTGTCTTGGGTTTCAAAAGTATGTTTGAACATGGTGTGGCACCTGAGGGAAGCCCAACACTGTGGATCATGATACCGATCCTGACGCTTCTTGGGATTACGTTTATCCGTCTGGATCTGGGCTTTGAGCACCACTTCCATGCTGAGGTCTCTTGGACAAGCATGTTTTATATGACGACATTTTTTGTCTCGTTGCAGGTACTGTTTGGCAAGCTGGGATACACTATCATGCGCCGTAACAAATATTTCCGCACATTTGTCCATTGGAAATACGGAAAAAAGCAGTCGGTAGGAAGCCTTTCGTTGATTTGCCCAGGTGTGGCTTCGGTGGTGTTCTATCTCTTTTTCCTCCACTTCGGCTTGGTGCACAACCACATGGTCGATAAGTTTTCGATCGCCTATTTTCTCTGGTTGATCCCTGCGGTGTACATCCAGATCAAAACCGTCTGGTACTTCTTTAAGATCAAAGGAAACCTCGCCCTCTAATCCCCGCACCCCTCGGGGGTGTTTTGTTACTTGCGCTATAATGCATCGCATGTATG
>CAZCAZ010000151.1:0-2608 GCA_964496735.1 uncultured Nitratifractor sp.
AATTGTGATCACCCTCAAAGAAGCACTTCAAAAATCCCCACAAGAAATCACAGCATTACGAGATGAGATCATGGCTGCAGCCAAGGGAAGCGACCTCAACGCTTACATTGGCTTTGACGAGAGCGGCAGTGGTATTCCGATTTTGCTCAAGGACAATATTCAAGTAAACGGCTGGAATGTTACCAGCGGATCCAAGATCCTTCAGGGCTATGTCGCCCCCTACGATGCAACTGCAGTAACCCATATGAAAGCGGCGGGTTTTGCGCCCTTCGGTCGAGCAAACATGGATGAGTTTGCTATGGGCTCGACGACGGAGAGCAGCTATTATGGGGTCACTCGAAATCCGCGTGACCTCGATCGTGTACCGGGCGGCAGTTCGGGCGGATCGGCCGCAGCAGTGGCAGCTGGGATCGCGATAGCGGCCTTGGGGAGTGACACGGGTGGTTCGATCCGCCAGCCAGCGGCGTACTGCGGCGTGGTGGGCTTCAAGCCAACCTATGGACGGGTGAGTCGCTATGGACTGGGAGCCTATGCTTCGAGCCTCGATCAGATCGGCCCCATTACACAAAATGTCGAAGATGCAGCCATCCTGTACGATGCGATTAAGGGGCATGACCCCAAAGATTCCACCAGTGCCGAGTTTGAGAAAAAGCCAATTTTTGGCCACATTGATCCGGAGCGTAAACTGACCATTGCGGTCATCGACAATTACATTGCCGAGGCAGACGAAGCGATCCAAAATGCCTATGCGCAGACAGTCAAGGCTCTTGAAGATGCTGGCCACACCATCATCCACAAAACCATGACCAACACCCAGTACGACATCGCCACCTATTACATCATCGCCACCGCCGAAGCGGCGACCAACCTTGCCCGTTATGACGGGATTCGGTACGGGCGACAGGCCGAGGGGGTGCGCACGACCGAAGAACTCTTCTTTCAGACCCGCAGTGAAGGGTTCGGCGAAGAGACGAAGCGGCGGATCTTGCTCGGGAACTTTGTGCTAAGCTCCGGATACTATGATGCATATTATCTCAAAGCCCAGAAAGTTCGCCACCTGATCCGAGACGAGTACCATGCGATCTTTGAAGAGGCCGATTTGATCCTCTCTCCGGTCGCCCCGAGTGTCGCTCCTCGCATCGGGGAACTGAGCGATCCGCTGGAGATGTACAAGAGTGATATGTACACCATCGCAGTCAATCTCGTGGGACTCCCAGCCATCTCTCTTCCGGTAGCCGACGATCCGGAGAGCGGGATGCCAATCGGCCTGCAACTCATCGCGAAAGCGTTTGATGAAAAAACGATTTTTGATGGGGCGTTGAGTCTCGAACGTGCCGTCAATTACACCACTAAATAGGAGCCCCTGAATGCGAATAAAAAAAAGAGCCTTGACGTTTGAAGATGTCTTGCTGGTACCCCAGCACTCCACCGTTCTCCCCAAAGAAGTAAGCACAGTGACTCAACTCACTCGTAATGTTGGACTTAACATACCTATCGTCTCAGCGGCGATGGATACGGTGACAGAGTTCAAAGCAGCCATTGCGATGGCACGCCTCGGTGGGATCGGTGTTATTCACAAAAATATGGATGTCAAGACCCAAGCATTGCAAGTCAAAAAAGTCAAAAAATCTGAGAGCGGTATCATCATCGATCCGATCTTTATCGGGCCCGATGCGACAGTGGGCGAGGCCGATGCCATGATGGGTGAATACCGCATTTCAGGTGTTCCAGTTGTTGACAAGGAGAACACGCTTATTGGAATCATTACCAATCGAGACATGCGTTTTATCACAGATATGAGTCTTGTTGTCAGGGATGTTATGACTGCCGCTCCGCTGGTCACTGCTCGCAAGGGCACCACGCTCGAAGAAGCGGCTCAAGTGCTCCAGAAGCATAAAATTGAAAAACTACCTATCGTTGATGATGCAGACAAGCTTATCGGGCTTATCACGATCAAAGATATTGAAAAGAAGGTTCAGTTTCCCCATGCCAACAAAGATGAATTTGGTCGCCTTCGTGTCGCGGCAGCTATCGGTGTCGGTCAGATCGACCGAACACGTGCATTGGTCGAGGCGGGTGTGGATGTGATCGTCCTCGATTCGGCACATGGACACTCGCAAGGGATTATCGACACGGTCAAGGCAATCAAAGCAGAATTTGAAGTGGATGTCATCGCAGGCAATATTGCTACGGGTGCTGCTGCCAAAGACCTTATCGATGCGGGTGTGGATGCGGTCAAAGTGGGCATCGGTCCCGGATCGATCTGTACGACTCGAATCGTTGCTGGAGTAGGGGTGCCGCAAATCTCAGCTGTCGATGAGGTGGCACAGGTCGCCAATCCTCTCGGTATCCCTGTGATCGCTGACGGTGGGATCAAGTACTCAGGCGATGTGGCTAAGGCCCTTGCCGTAGGTGCAAGCTGTGTGATGCTCGGCTCTGCATTGGCTGGGACATACGAGGCACCGGGCGAGATGATCATCTACAATGGCCGCCAGTTCAAGGAATACCGAGGCATGGGCTCCATTGGTGCAATGTCCAAGGGAAGCACTGACCGCTACTTCCAAGAGGGAACTGCTGCGGACAAGCTCGTCCCCGAAGGGATCGAAGG
>CAZCAZ010000152.1:0-2583 GCA_964496735.1 uncultured Nitratifractor sp.
CAAGCCGGCTGATGCGCCCAATGGCAACATGGACAACGCTTACGACGACAAGCGTCTGATCACGATCGGGGGCAATAAATATTTTATTGCGATCGGTCTGTGTACGCACCTGGGTTGTATCCCGGCTTATTATGGTAATGAACACAAATTTAAGTGTGCTTGCCACGGTGGAGAATTCAGCGCATCGGGTGAGGTGCTCAAGTCGCCTCCACCGAGCCCGCTGGTGATCCCACCATTTAAAATCGACGGCAACAAGCTTGTCCTGGGCGAAGAAGGCCCGGAGTACAAGAAAATGAAAGCCGACGGCTTAGTGGCATAAGGAGAGAGCATGGCACATTTTGATAAAGCATTCCCATTTACAAATAAATGGATGGACCAACGTCTCGGAATCAATACGCTCACGCGTGTTCTCAACACAGAGTATTGGATCCCTAAAAACATCAACTTCCTCTGGGCGATGGGCATGGTGCTCGCCGCCACATTCGGCATGCTTGTCGTCAGTGGAATTTTTCTGTTGATGTACTATATCCCCAGCACCAAAGAGGGCTTTGATGCGGTCAACTTCACCATCATGTCCGAAGTGGGCTACGGATGGCTCTGGCGCCACATTCACGGTGTGGGTGCCTCCCTGGTGTTCCTCATCATTTACATCCACATGTTTACCGGTATCTACTACGGTTCGTACAAAAAAGGTCGTGAATTGATCTGGCTGAGCGGTATGCTCTTGTTTGTGACCTTCTCGGCTGAAGCCTTCTCGGGCTACATGCTCCCTTGGGGTCAGATGAGTTACTGGGCGGGGATGGTTATTACCGATATCTTCAGTCTCGGTTCACTGCATTTGACGGGCCTGGTCGAATGGATCCGTGGTGATTTTGTCCCTGGGCAAGCATACCTCGGTCGCTTCTTTATGTTGCATGTGCTTTTGATGCCGCTCATTATCATGGCATTGATCGTACTCCATTTCGGTACACTCCGTCTCCCGCACGTCAACAACCAAGATGGCGAAGAGATCGATTTCGAAGAATCTGCAGCTCTCTGGAAAGCCGGACGCCGCAAAGAGTCCAAAGTGATCCCTTTCAGCCCTGTCTTCCTGAGCAAAGATCTCTTCATCATGGGTGTGTATTTCATCCTCTTCTTCTATTTGGTCTTTTACCATTTCGAATTTGCGATGGATCCGGTCAACTTCGACCCAGCTGATCCGCTCAAAACACCGGCTCACATCTATCCTGAGTGGTACTTCTTGTGGAGTTATGAGCTTCTCCGCTCCTTTGATAGCAAAGACATCGGTTTGATGGTCTTTGGTTTTGCGCAAGCGATCTTTATGCTCTTGCCATTCCTCGACCGCAGCCCCAATGTCGCGCCCGCTAGCCGCCGCCGTCCATTCCGTTGTTGGTTCTGGTTGATGTTGATTGATATGATTGTCTTGACGATCATGGGTAAACTCCCACCAACCGACCCAACCTTTGCCTTGACTGGAAAAATAGCAGCATTTACCTTCCTCGGCCTTTGGGCTGTATTGCCGTTTATTACCATGAAGGAAAAACTTGTAGGAGGTAAAAAATAATGAAAGAGTTGAAAATTCTTGCCGTTGTCGTGTTCTTCACGCTGGTAACCTACTATGGAGTTGAGCCTTATGCGCACCACGAGATGCACAAAAAAGTCGACGCAAACGGAAGTGAAATTATTTACAAAGCTCAGGATTTCAAATACCCTGATCTCAAAAAAGTCACCGTCAAGGGCGATGCAGCTGCCGGAAAAGCGATGATCAGTGCCTGTACAGGTTGTCATGGTATCGAATCTGAGAAGATGAAAGCGCCTATGGATGCTTCTGCTTCTGCCGGCACTTATGGCGTCAATCCTCCTGATTTGAGCAATGCCGGTGCAGTGTTTGATGAGAACTTCTTGATTCACTTTATCATGAATCCAGTACATGCTGCTATGGTAGAGCATAAGTTCAAAGAAGGCAGTGGCAAAACCTATCCGATGCCAGTGGTCGCTCCGGATGAGCAGACAGCAGCCAACATTGTTGCTTATCTCAAATCAATTGCACCCAAAGAGGTCACACCAAAAGAGGCCTTTGTCACGGCTTGTGGTCGCTGTCATGCTGACCGTTATGGCAAATGGACACAGATCGGTGATCTGCCCAAAACCAAGCCAAATATCGTGACACACCAAGACCCTGAAATGATGAAGTTCAATGTCAAAGTTGCTGAATATCAAGATCACTTGGCCAAATACATGGGCAAACTGCCTCCTGATTTGAGCATCATGATCCGTGCACGCAGCGAGCATTTCATGGCACACTTCATCGAAAACCCTCAGTCTCAGCTCGAGGGCACAGCGATGCCACGTGTGGGTGTGAGCAAAGAAGGCTTCGAAAAAGTCATGGCCTACCTCGAAGAGACCGGCGACCCCAGCAAGAAAAAGCGTGAAGCCGTAGGCCCATGGGTTCTCGGGTTCTTCTTTATCTTTACGCTGTTGGCATATATGTGGAAACGCCACCAGTGGCACGACCTCCACTGATTTTTGTGACATATCGTCACAGCTTCGGGTGATGGACTCAGTCAGCTACTATTCGTAGCC
>CAZCAZ010000153.1:0-2580 GCA_964496735.1 uncultured Nitratifractor sp.
AAGGCATCCAGACCGATCGTAAAGTTACGAACGGGTGCCTGCCAGACATTAAGCAACATACCAATAAGCTCATCACGACTTGGCAATTTCGCCATGGCGTTGATGGTAGCCAGATCGACCGCCTGTCCTTCCAGCGCACCGGCCTTGATCACAAAGCGATCTTTCAGGTCTGTGGCAGCCTTATCCGCGGTTTTACATGTGTTGATTTGGTCCTCGCCCCACACCAACAGGTTGGTGTCTTTGAGAGCCAAGCCTTCGATGTTTGCATTCTTGAATGCGATCGAAGCCAGTGTGTTCTTGACAACTTTCACATGCACGCCGTTTTCGGTGGCCACAGCACGGACGGCTTCAAGTTCTTGATGCGTCACGCCCTTATAGTCACAAACTACGACAGCATTGGACGCTTCAAATGATTCACTCATCTCAGCTACGAGCTGTTCTTTTTCTGTTCGGGTCATTTCTTCTCCTTTCCGACTTCGAATCGGGTGTTCTGCCGAAGCAGAAGAGCGAACCATAAGGAATGATTCCCTCCGTTTAAGCTTTCGCCCCCATTCTCTTTAGTCTAAGATAAAAGGATCAAACAAGCCTAAAGCTTATTTGATATCCATTACTTCACTGCTGTCCATTGTGATGGACGGACTCATTGTCAACGAGAGTGCTGCATTCTGAACATAGCGCCCTTTAGCGCTAGCAGGCTTGGCACGGTTGATTTTTTCAAGGAAAGCGATCAGGTTTTCTCGGATCTGATCTTCTGGGAAGCTTACCTTGCCAATGCCGGCATGGATGTTTCCTTTTTTATCGACACGGAAGTTTACCTGACCACCTTTGGCATTTTTGACTGCCTGAGCAACGTCCATGGTGACGGTGCCAGTCTTAGGGTTGGGCATGAGACCTTTTGGGCCAAGTATTCGAGCCACTTTACCCAAGATTCCCATCATGTCCGGTGTAGCGATCACGGTATCGAAATCAATTGTTCCTGCCTGAATCTGCTCGATCAAAGCATCCGCATCGACCAAGTCAGCTCCCGCTGCTTTGGCTTCATCTACCTTGTCTCCTTTGGCGAAGACAGCCACACGGACGGTCTTGCCAGTGCCATGAGGAAGGACGACCGAGCCGCGAATCATCTGGTCAGCATGACGAGGATCTACGTTGAGATTCAAGGCCACTTCGACGGTTTCGTCAAATTTTGCTGACTTCAAGGATTTGACCGTTGCGACGGCCTCTTCCACACTGTACATTTTGCTGTTGTCAATCTTCTCAAGAAGAGTTTGTTTACGTTTACTTATTTTTTTTGCCATTGTTTTCTCCGCTGTTTGCTCCCACTGCGATCCAGTGGTCAGATGGTCATTTAGTCTGCGATCTCGATACCCATGCTACGGCATGAGCCCTTGATGATGCTGGCTGCTTGCTCACGATCGTTGGTATTGAGATCCTCGATTTTGAGATCTACAATTTTCATTATCTGATCATTGGTCAATGTGGCCACTTTGTTGAGAAGAGGGTTGTCGGAACCTTTTTTGATGCCCGCTTCCTTCATGATCAAGTCGGTAGCCGGTGGCTGCTTGGTCACGAAGGTGAAGCTACGATCGGTATAGACACTCACTTCAACTGGAATTTTGAATCCCATTTTGTCTTTTGTTTTCTCATTGAATGCTTTGCAGAATTCCATGATATTGACGCCGCGCTGTCCGAGAGCCGGCCCCACTGGAGGTGAGGGGTTGGCCTGTCCGGCCGGGATCATCATTTTGAATTTTTCAGAAATCTTCTTTGCCATGACGCTTCCTTTGCTTTTAGATTATTTTTTCAACTTGCGTATAGAGCATCTCTACTGGTGTGTTGCGCCCAAAGATCGAGACATTGAGCTTCAACTTCCCATGATTGAGATCGTACTCTTCCACCATTCCCGTAAAGTTCGCAAATGGTCCATCAATAATACGCACCATTTCGCCCGCCTCAAAGTCCACCTTGGGTCGAGGAGCATCCCGCTTCTCCATTTTTTCCAAGATCACTTTGATGTCGGCTTCACTCAGAGCCGTCGGTGTTTTTTGCTCGCCAATAAAACGAGAAACACGTGGCAAGCTCTGAATCCGGTGCCACAGATCATTGTTTAGATCCAAACTTGCAAACACATACCCAGAATAGAGTGAGCGTTCGGTGATCTTCTTTTCGCCATTTTTGACTTCGATCACTTCTTCTGTGGGGACGACGACATTTTCGATCTTTTCTTCGAGACCGTAGTCGATCGCCATTTGCTCGATCGCTCGTTGGACGGAGCGTTCACTGCCGGCATATGTTTGTATTGCGTACCATTGATAAGCCATCATTGACCCTTACAGTGTTGAAGAGACAACGGTAGACATCAACACGTCAACCAATGCTAAAAATACAGAGATAACAGTAACCACAAGCACTACAGCAACAAAAGCTTGACGTACCTGTATCTTGGTCGGAAAAATGACCTTGTCCAGCTCGACACGCGCACTGCGAAAAAATTTTGTTATTGTTTCCATATTTTACCTTCATAGAATGGCAGGCCAAGAGGGACTCGAACCCCCGGCACCTGGTTTTGGAGACCAGTGC
>CAZCAZ010000154.1:0-2401 GCA_964496735.1 uncultured Nitratifractor sp.
CCAGCCCCACCGTATCGAGCATCGTCCCGACATAGCCACCGTTGTACGCCACCAGTAGAGCAATCCCCGCCGCCGTATGCGGCACCATCACCGGAATATCGAGGAGCGCCTCCAGCAGACTCTTGCCCCAAAAGTCATACCGCGCGATCAGGTAAGCCAGCGGAATCCCAGTCAATGCTACAAACAATACTGCGTACCATGCCGTGCGCAATGTGAGAAAAATACTCTGATAGACCTCCGGCTGGACGATCGTCTCGGCCACCTTGATCACTCCGACACTCAGCAGCAGTTTTCCCAACGGCACCAGTAAAAAAAGGACAATGACTGATCCAAAAAGGAGAAAAAGGCTCACGAGAAATTTATCAGCTTTCATTCTCACTCCTCTCTGGCCATGTTACTTCTGCCGGGAGCATCACTGTATCTTTTGCAGCAATACAGGCATAGAGGCTCTCCCCTTCTCGTAGATCCAATTTGTCAAACATCGTTTTGGCCAGTTTGGCGAAGACGCTGTGCCCTTCGATGCGAGCAATCACTTTGATGTGATCCGCTTGCAGGACAATCTCCTCGATCGTACACATTAGGCAATGTTCACGATCCTGCCGATGACGAGAAAACAAGATGTTGTTAGGATTGACTGAAAAGAGACGTTTGGGCTCGGGACGGCCAATGAGATGAGCAGGGAGGATATTTTTGAATCCGAGGAATTTCGCTACGGCCAAAGAATTCGGCTGCTGCAACACCGTCTCGGCATCCCCACTCTGGAGAATCTTCCCCTCCATCATCACAGCGATCTGATCCGCCAGAAAGGTCGCCTCCCGGAAATTGTGCGTCACATGGATGATGGATATCCCATATCGCGTCACGATCTGACGCAGCGCGATCATGATGGCAGTCCGAAAGGTCGGATCGACCGCGCTGAGTGGCTCATCGAGCAACAGCAGCCTCGGCCGAGAGCAGACCGCGCGCGCGATCGCTACCCGCTGTTTTTCTCCGCCACTCAGGTGTGCAATTTTCCGATCGAGCAAGTCCTTGATCTTCAAAAAATCTACCACATCATCAAACAATGCCTGTACCCCTTCGACCCGTCGAATACGCGATGAAAAAAGGATATTGTCCCGTACATTTTTGTTGGGAAAGAGTGCAAAGTCTTGATAGACCAAGCCAAAGTCTCGCTTTTCGGGTGGAAATTCCGTCACGTCCTCTCCATCGAAGATCACGCTCCCCGAAGCAACACGCTGCAAGCCAGCAATGGACTCAAGCAGCATGGTCTTGCCGCTACCGGTACGCCCGAGAATCACAAGATAACTTCGATCCGGAACCTCAAGCGAAAGGGAACCGAGACGGAAATCCCCTCGCCTAAGTGTCAGATCGGTCACTTGGAGCATCTAACGACCCAACAGCGATGCATCACCCGTAATCACAGGCGGCGCGATCACCCCCTGACCATTGTGCGTCATGATCGCCTGCCCTTGAGGGGAGAGGACGAAGTGCACAAAGGCCGCTGCCCCCTTGGGATTGTGGGGCAGGCCCCGGCTGGGATTTTCGACAACGGTGATACCATAGACCATTGGGGCGCCCTGCTTGGTAATGAAAGTTCCCGGTTTTTTGCCCGTGATTTGGATAGTGGCCTGATGGTAAGTTTCGCTAAATTTCTTGCTCCCCAGGCTTACCTCTTGTGGCAGTGCAATATACTTAAGTCCATGCTGTGCTGCGACGGATTTGTAGATAAAGAGATAATCATAGGCTCCAGCCTCCAGAAGCCCGAGTAGATCAGTCTCTTTGGGGCGGACGACGATCTTGCCCCGCTTCTCTTCGCCGTTCTGGTAACTCGTGCCGTAGCCCATGAGTTGGGCATAAAATCCTGGTACTTTGTAGTGCCGTTCTGCCAACTGAGCGACAAGGAGACTTCGGTAGCCGCAGGGGTCGAGATTGGGATTGGAGTGACCGATTTTTACATCCGGGCGCAGCAGGATCTTTGGCCAATTCGAGGCCGTGATCTCCTTGGCATACTGTGATTTGTCTGTGTAGGCAATCGCCATTTCATTGGTGGCAAACTGTGCGTTGAATTTCGCAAACGAAGGGATCAACAGATTGTCGATCACCTTGTACGCTGCGCTGGCCATTACATCCGCCGGCTTCCCGATATCCGTGATCTTGCGGGCACAGGCTCGCGATCCGGCCGCTTCACGCACCACGTCATACTGAGGGTATTGGGCCTCAAAAGCCTTTTCCATCTGCGCAAACGGCACCGAGAGACTCCCCGCATGAAAAACAATAATTTTTTCTCTGGCTTGACTGATACTCGCAAGCATCACAGCCAGTAGAATAATTTTCTGCATAGATCGCCCTTTGTTGTATCATCTTCAAGAGTGTACTAAAAGAAGGTTTCAAAATTGTTTAA
>CAZCAZ010000155.1:0-2358 GCA_964496735.1 uncultured Nitratifractor sp.
CAGAAGAAGATCGATAAATTACTAGGACTTTAAATGAACCCCGACGCCATTACTTTTTCCGAACTCCTCCTCAAACTCCAGCAATACTGGGCTGAGCAGGGCTGCAATATCGTCCAGCCTTATGACCTTCCTGCCGGCGCGGGTACTTTTCATCCCGCCACATTGCTGCGCAGCCTCGACTCCGAGCCGTGGGCGGCGGCGTATGTTGCCCCCTCGCGCCGTCCGACTGACGGGCGGTATGGGGAGAACCCCAACCGTCTGGGAGCCTATTATCAGTTTCAGGCTCTCATCAAGCCCAGCCCGGACAATATCCAGGAGCTCTACCTCAAATCCCTTGAATACCTCGGACTCAATCTGGCCGAGCACGATATCCGCTTCGTCGAGGACAACTGGGAGTCTCCGACACTGGGTGCCTGGGGTTTGGGATGGGAAGTGTGGCTCGATGGGATGGAAGTGACGCAGTTTACCTATTTTCAACAGGTGGGCGGGATCGCTTGCGACCCGGTGGCGGTAGAGATCACCTACGGTACCGAGCGATTGGCGATGTACCTCCAGGGAGTCGAATCGGTCTTTGATATCGTGTGGAACCGCTACGGGGATCGCGTGACTACCTATGCGGACGTCCACAAAGAGAGTGAATATGAATTTAGCAAATACCACTTTGAAGTGGCAAATGTCGAGAAACTCTTCGCGCATTTTGATGATGCCAGCCAAGAGTGCCAGCGCTGCCTCGACGCGGGCTTGCCGTTGCCGGCATATGATCAGTGCATGATCGCTTCCCATGCGTTTAATGTCCTTGATGCTCGCAAGGCTGTCTCTCAGGCTCAACGTCAAAACTACATCCTCAAAGTCCGTGAGCTCTCCATTGGCTGTGCGCAGCTTTATAAAGAGCAAGAACAAGAGCGAAACAAGCGCGTACAGGCCTGATCACACAGCTTGTCTCGCCAAGATCGCACATCGTGCAGCAAAAATAAGGACAACATACTCTAGTCTTTGTTATTATTTTGCTTCATTTTAACCAACCAAAGGATTTCCATGTTCAAAAAAACCATTCTCGCAACACTCCTCACCCTCGGTACCATCTCTTATGCAGACGAAGTGACCCCCAAGGCTTCCGTTTCCACAGAACAGCAAAGTGCAAGATTGGCTGATGTCTATGAGCTGCTTGAAGTAATGCACGCCAAAGAGAACTATCAAAAAACGCTTGATGCCATGATGGGCGGTCAAGGCGGCATGCTGCCACCTTCGGTCAAAGCCGATCCTGAGATGAGCAAAAAATACACAAAAATCATGTCAGATTTTATCAACAAATACATGAGTTGGGATCTGATCAAGGAAGACATGGCCAAGCTTTATGCCAAGTACTATACGCAGCAAGAGCTTCGTGATCTGAAAAAATTCTATGTCACGCCTACGGGACAAAAAGTCCTCAAAACTGTGCCAAAAATTGCAGCAGAATCTATCAAGCTTTCACAGGCAAAAATGATACCACACATGGGCGAGCTTCAAAAAGACATTGTCACCTTGCTCAAGAGCAAGTCTGCCAAGAAGTAAGTTCAAATCTTGTGCAAATAAAAGAAATATATCAGCACATTGACCATGTCAGTCCCTTCGGACTCCAAGAGCCCTGGGACAACTCCGGCTTGATTGTCGGCAGCATGGACGACGAGGTGACGCAGGTCGTGGTGACGCTTGATCTCGATGAAGCGATGATCCAAGAGGCATCCAATGGTACGCTTTTTGTCGTGCACCACCCATTGATTTTTTCAGGCCTCAAGCAGATTGATCCTGATCGCTATCCTGCCAATCTCTTGGTCAAAATGATTCAAAAAAACCAATCCATGATTGCTGCTCATACGAACTTTGACAAGACCCACCTTAATCGCTATGTGTTTGAGAACATTCTTGGTTTTCGCCTGGAGAGTGAGGAGCCATTTATTTGCCAGACGCAAGAAGCGTGGGGCTATCATGCTCTTCTTGCGCACCTCAAAGACCGTCTTGGTCTGCCGCACTTGCGTGTAGTGGGCAAAAAAGAGACGATACGCAGCATCGCCATGACGACGGGCGCAGGTGCTTCGCTGATGGACGAAGTGCATGCAGATTGTTTCCTTACCGGCGACATCAAGTACCACGATGCGACCAAGGCTCTCAGCGAAGGGCGAATGCTTGTAGATATCGGACACTATGAGAGTGAACGGTTTTTTGGGGATGTGATGGGGGATGTATTGAAAAATTTACCCGTTTTGGCTATAATCACGCCACCCAAGAACCCGTTTCGGGTCGAGAACATTTAGAAACACCTTCTAAAAGCCCCAAAAAACCAAAGGATATGTATTGAGTCAGTACCTCAAAGAGTTG
>CAZCAZ010000156.1:0-2352 GCA_964496735.1 uncultured Nitratifractor sp.
AATAATGAGCGGCTGGAGTTTCTCGGTGATGCCGTACTTGATTTGATCGTCGGCGAGTACTTATACAAGAAATTTCCCACTGAAGACGAAGGTGTCCTCTCCAAGATTCGTGCCTCACTGGTCAACGAAAGCGGTTTTACCCAACTGGCCAAGCGGATTGGACTCGGAGAGTACATCTATCTATCTCCAGCCGAGGAGAACAACGATGGCCGCAACAAGTCCTCCCTGCTTTCCAACGCTTTCGAAGCAGTTATCGGCGCCATGTATCTCGAAGCCGGCTTGCCTGCCTGCCAGAAGATTATCATCACGCTGCTGGAGGAAACCTACCCAAAAATCGATCTCAACACCCTCTCACGGGACTACAAAACAGCCCTTCAGGAACTCACACAAGCTACCCATGGTGTCACGCCCACCTATGCACTGATGGACAGCAAGGGACCCGATCACAAAAAAGAATTTGAGATCGGGATCGTACTTGACGACCGCACCATTGCCTCTGCTTGGGGAAAAAGCAAAAAAGAAGCCCAGCAAAAAGCCGCAAAAATCGCTCTTGCCCTTTTGCGCAAGGAGCGCAAATGAATAGCTTCGGACGCCAGCTGCGTTTGACCACTTTCGGCGAATCTCACGGCCCGGCACTGGGATGTATCCTTGATGGAGTACCGGCTGGATTGCCGATCGATGAAGCGTTTATCCAATCCGAACTCAACCGGCGCAAACCGGGCAAAAGTCGACTGGAGACCGCACGCAAAGAAGACGACATGGTAGAGATCCTCTCCGGCGTTTTCGAAGGGATCAGTACGGGCACCCCTATCGCTATGGTGATCCGCAACACCAATCAAAAGTCCAAGGACTACGGCAATGTGGCGGATCTTTTCCGCCCCGGCCATGCAGATTTTACCTACACACACAAATACGGTATCCGGGATTACCGAGGTGGTGGACGCTCTTCGGCACGAGAGACCGCTGCCCGTGTCGCTGCCGGCGCCATTGCCAAACTCATGCTACAGACCTTGGGTATCACAATCCAAAGCGGACTATGTGACGTGGATGGAATCAGCGCTGAGCACTATGATTTTGATTTTGCGCTCACCTCCCCATTGATGGCGCTCGATCCGGCTAAAGCAGCCGAACAAGAAGCAGCCATTCTCGCCGCCAAATCCGCCCACGACTCCGTCGGCGGTGTGGTGCTGACCCGTGCGACCGGCATGCCCATGGGTCTAGGTGAACCTCTCTACTACAAGCTCGATGCCATCCTTGCCGAAGCCATGATGGGGATCAATGCTGCCAAAGCGGTCGAGATCGGTGACGGCGTCGATGCAGCCAAGCTCAAAGGAAGCAGCAACAACGACCCCATCACCCCCGAAGGCTTC
Source organism: uncultured Nitratifractor sp. (assembly GCA_964496735.1). Lineage (GTDB taxonomy): Bacteria > Campylobacterota > Campylobacteria > Campylobacterales > Sulfurovaceae > S017-3. The sequence continues at coordinate 1,371 of CAZCAZ010000156.1, forward strand.
ACCTCCAATCACAGCGGCGGAGTGCTCGGCGGCATCAGCAACGGCGATGACCTGCTAGTCAAAACCCATTTTAAACCCACTCCAAGTATCTTTCAGCCTCAACAAACCATCACCAAAGACGGTGCCCCTGCCACCCTCGAACTCAAAGGCCGCCACGACCCCTGTGTCGCCGTGCGTGGTGCGGTAGTAACCGAGGCGATGATGGCACTGGTTTTGGGTGACATGGTGCTGCTGAACATGGGCAGCCGGATGGAGCATCTTGCTGCGGTTTACCCAAGCTAGCTTTTTGGGTATAATAATCCTATGAAAAAAATCCTCCTGTTCCTCTTCGTTTTCTCAATGGCCACACAAGCCCGCGTCGACTACAGTCACACCCCACAGGGTCGTGCCTTTGCCGCCCAGATGCATCGGCGATACCACTTTGACACCGCCTACGTTCTCAATCTGCTCAAGCAGGCGCGCCATCAGTCCAAGACCCTCGCCCGCTATCAAGGCCACCATAAGGTCGGATCGACCGACTTTAGCTGGCATCGCTACAAATCAAAAATTCTCATTCCCGAGAGCATCTCGCTGGGCAAAAAATTCATGCAGAAATACCGCCGCTGGCTCACGCTGGCTTCCCGTCGCTACCATGTCTCTCCGGCGATCATCACCGCCTTCATCCGGGTCGAGACCAAGTTTGGGATGTACGGCAGCGAATACCCCGTCTGGGACAGCCTTGTAACCCTAGGACTCAACCCCAACCGCAAGCACAAGTTCTTCCGAGGTGAATTGGCCAAAGTTTTACTGCTGGCCAAGAAAAATCACCTCAACGTGCGCAAACTGCGTGGCTCATTTGCTGGCGCGATGGGTTGCGTCCAGCAAGTCCCCTCGATCCAGTTGCGCTATGCGGTCGATCTCAATGGCGACGGCCGCAAAGACCCCAACGACATGCGCGACTGCATCGGCTCGATCGCTTATTTCCTCCACAAAAACGGCTGGA
>CAZCAZ010000157.1:0-2339 GCA_964496735.1 uncultured Nitratifractor sp.
AGTGTTTTTGGATGAACATTCAAATCTCTTGCTACCTGTGAAATACTTTGCTCTTTGATCTGTCAACTGGAGAAGATGCTCCAATAGGAACTTGCACACTCAACCTCAGGTTTTCGCGGCGGTACTTTGACGTAGTGACTGGGCATTATCAATTTTCATGTAGCAGTGAGGCGGGCTCCACATCCGAGATGCTCAAATGCACCATAATAAAATAAATTAAGAGTAAATTTATCCGAATTAACATATAATACTTGATCTAAATCAATAAAGGACTCAACATGTCAACCGTAACATTCAAAAAAGATACCATCTGCAACCTCGCTGGAACCGAAATCAACGTGGGAGATACTGCTCCTGTCGTCACCGTAGTCAACAGCAACCCCATGCTCCAAAATGAAACCGTAGGTGGAGAGGGTAAAGTTCAGCTCATCTCAGCTGTGCCATCTCTCGATACCCCTACCTGTGATGCAGAAACACGCCGTTTCAACGTCGAAGCTGCCAAGCTGGACGGTGTAGAAGTAGTCACTGTCTCCATGGACTTGCCCTTTGCTGCTGCACGCTGGTGCGGTGCTGCCGGTGTGGACAACATCAAAGTCTGCTCGGACTTCCGCAACAAAGACTTCGCCAATGCATACGGCGTACTTCTCGCTGACGGTCCTTTGGCCGGCCTGTGCGCTCGCGTGATCTTTGTCATTGGCAAAGATGGCAAAGTAAGCTACAAGCAAGTCGTTCCTGAAGTGACCGAAGAGCCCAATTACGAAGAGGCCATCGCTGCAGCCAAGGCAGCGCTCTAATCTCCTGATGCCGAGCCTTCTCGGCATCTTTTCCCTCCTCCTCTATCCGCCCAAAACCCTTCATACATCTTTCTATGGTACAATCACATAAATTCTCAAAAGGCTCTTCATGAAAAAGAATATTGCTGTATTGTGTGCTGTAGGTTTTGCTTGGATTGTATCAGGATGTGGCCCTTCAGCCCCGAGTGGCACGCGAGGTGGCTCATACAGTGGAGGGTGCCAACAGTCGATGAGCAGCGTGATCGCCGACCACATCATTGTTGACAAATCTGATCGCAAAATGTACCTCTATCGTGGCGGCTCGGTGATTAAGGTCTTCCCTGTTTCTCTAGGAGCCAATGACTACCGAGGCCCCAAGGTCAAACAAGGTGACAAGCGTACCCCCATCGGCACCTATCGTATCCTCAACAAACGCTGCCATGCGGTCAAATACATGGCAATGACCATTTCGTACCCCAATGCATCGGATATCGCCCGTGCCAGAGCTGCCGGTGTCAATCCGGGGAGCCTGATCACGATCCATGGCCAGCCACACTGGAATGCCGACGGTCATGGCGATGCGTACACCCTCTCCAAAGATTGGACAGATGGATGCGTTGCGCTGACCAACAAAGGCATGCGCGAGCTATGGTCTATGGTGCGTGTAGGGACGCCTATTACGCTGCGCCAATAGCCATGAGTCGCTACACCCCCAAGCAAATCGAGAAATACCAGCGTCAAAAATACATCACATTTCTCGACAAGATCTCCAAAAACCTCTTTCGTCTCTTGCGCCGCGAAGAGACGACAGCTGAAATATTTGCTTCCAAGCTGCATGAACTGATGACGCAATTTGCCAAACTCGAAAAACCCAGGATGGATTCGGAGTACCTGCAGCAGGCACAGCTTTATATCGATCGCCTCTATGCCGAGACGATCTCTGAGGCTTTTGACGATGCCCGGTATGCTGATATCCATGAGGCAGAAATGAGCAATCTCAATCGCCTTCAAAAGCTCAAAAACAAAAGTACTTACAAGAAAGAAAAGCATCGTCATGGAGAGAGGGATCAGGACTGGGGCTGATCGCTTGTGTTAGAGGATTTTGACTTCTTCTTCGAGCACGATGTCAAATTGCTCTTTGACTTTTTCTTTGGCCAACTTGATCAGTTCGATTGCTTCTTCAAACGTCCCATCGCCCTTGTTGACGAGAAAATTGGCGTGTACTTCGCTCCAGGCCATGCCGCCTTTTTGATAGCCTTTGAGCCCCGCTGCTTCGATCAGGCGTCCGGCGGCATCACCGGTGGGATTTTTAAACGCTGATCCGGCCGAGGGATCAGAGGGCTGATTGGCTCGCAAAGCCTCAAGCTCCCGGCGGAGTGTTTCAGAGTATCCATGCCGGATCTCGAAGCGTGCCGCCGTGGCAATTCCATCGAGTTTGGCGAACCGGTAGCCATGCTCAACCGCCTCTTTGGCGATCCATTTCCCGTCGATCTTGACTGAGTGCAGGATATTGAAGATTTCGTATGTTTTCACCCCGGCGTTCATCGCCAGCATCCCGCCGAGTGT
>CAZCAZ010000158.1:0-2326 GCA_964496735.1 uncultured Nitratifractor sp.
ATGCTTATTGTGCGTTGCAAACTGGCGTGTCCAGCACTGGAGATAATGTGACATTTCTTCCAGCGGCTTGAGACCTAAGCGAGCGATAACAGCCGCAGCAAAGTCATATTCACTGATCCCAAATTCAACCTGCGTCACCTGATGCATCGGCGTGATGTATTGATGTCCGTAGCTAAAGCGAATATCTTCTTTTTCGAGAAAAGATTGTGCCGGAATAACAATACGTGCACACGCGCTGGTTTCGTTCTCATGTAATCCAAAGTAAATCAAGGTCTCAACTGCACTCAACGACGAAACAACTTGCGTGCTGTTTGGCATGGAGGCAGCAGGATTGCCCCCTTGGACAAGGACGGTATCGAATTGATCAAATGGTGTATTGACAATCGGAACCCTCGGCAAATCGACCGAAAAAGGATCATCGAACCCTTGACGAGAATGGCCCATATAGCTCACGCCACATCCCTCTCGACCAAATAAGCCCAATATCGCTGCTAGTGAATCAATCGCCTGAATTGTAGCATGCCCTTGCGCGTGATGCTGCAAAGGAATACCGACAAGAAATACCGTACGGTGGCTCTGGATCAGGTGGAGCATGTCCCCCATATCATTGAGACTCAGTCCTATGTAGTCGAGGATAGCTTTGATCCGAAACTCTCGGGTAAACTCGTAAAACTCTTCCCAGTCTGAGCCATATGTCTCCAGCCACATATGATTCTCGCCATCCTCCATGATCGAAAAGCGCGCCAAAAGAAGAGCAAGATAGATATCTGTAAGGGGTTTGATCTGCAGATAAATATCAGCTTGCTTGGCGATCTGAGTCCGGATCGGATCGATCACAATTAGCTTTTTTCCTTTCATGTATGGCAGGAGGTGCTTATTGGTGACCGTCATGTTGCGTCCCCAGACAACGATCACTTCAGATTGAGCGATTTGCTCGGGTGGCAATATGCGATTAATCCCCCTGCCTGCTTCAACCCCAGCTTGCCCGGCACTGTCGCAAAGACTCCCCGAAGTAAGCGTTCCGCCGACCTGAGCCATCAGCAGGTCGGTCACGCTTTGCATCACACCGAGATTGCCTGACCCTCGCCAAAGCAAAGAGGTCCGTTCTTGCAAAGCCGTAGCGACCGCATCGAGCGCTACGTCCATTGGCACCTCCTGTCCATCAACGCGAGGTGCGGTGATGCGAGGTTCTTTGTGAAAATGCTTTTTAGTCAGTGCACACAACGTCCCATCGCTTGTCGGATGGTCAGCTGTGGCCACCAATGCATCAGGGTATTGCGGGTCGACCGTGATACCACACGCATCCCAACAATCAAGAGGGCACGCGGTTTGGATCATTTAAATTCGACCTTCAGCAACTTGGAAAAAGGATACTTTGGCAACAACACGATGCGTGCCTTGTACGAAGAAACATATTGTGTATCTGCAATTTTCCATAGGCGATCAATCTTGAGCTGTGTTGCCTCGCCATCGATATAAATTGTCTTGTCTGCAATCCCTGTCCCCTCGGCATCCTTGAGTTCATTACGATCAAGATAAACAATCAACTGCGCTTTAGTGATATCGCTTACGGTAGCCAATGGCAAGCCAGGGGAAGCAAATTCTCCTTGGCGGATCATCAGTCGGTAAAGATACTTTCCGGGGAGTGCAATATGTTTTTTGGCAATCAGGTCTTTGAGCATGGTGATTTTATAACTCAGGTCAAGAATCGTCTTCTTGAGTGAGATGATCTTTTCACGTATCCCAAGGTACTGATTCTTGGCTCCGATGTATGCAGCGTAAGCATTGTCTTTTTGTGCTTGCGAAGCCGTTTCGACCTCATTCATCCGCTCGTAAGATCCTTTTTGGCGATTCAAAGTTTTTTCAAGTCCTGCTAGAACTTCTTCGTTGATCTCCAGGCTCTCCGTCACGAGTGAGAGTGAAGCCTCAGTATCTCGAAGATTCTCTTGATCCAGTGTGTCATCAATCTGTATAAATGCCTCATCGCTTAGTACTGCGCCTTCTGCTGTCTGATCTGCATGAATAACAACACCGCTCACTGTGGCTTTGATCGTCGCCTGTTCGATTGGTTCAACTTTGGCGTAGTGCACCTTGGCCGCCATAAAAAGCGGTAAACACAAGAGAAGATAGCGTTTCATTGGGAATCCTTTTATTTCGAAATAAAATCACTGCTGTATCCTGATACATGGCAACCATACATCAGGATACAGCAGAAGGCAAGCGATAAGCCGGGTTCTGTCATGGGTAACAATTTATCTAGGCATGCCGTTGCCGACACGCTCGAGCGGGACACACAAACAATGCAAGGCTTTTACCTGGTGCCCCT
>CAZCAZ010000159.1:0-2308 GCA_964496735.1 uncultured Nitratifractor sp.
GAGATCAACAAACTCATTGAAACCAATATCCGTACAGAGGTCGATATGCAACCCGGCAAACCCGTCGAGCTGCTGGCGGTCGATCTGAGAAATATTCACCTTCCCGATCAAGTACAAGAGCAGATCAATCAAGTCCAAATGGCCAAACAGCAAAAGCAGAAAGCCGAGATAGACGCCAAAAGCCGCGCCGCCACCGCCAAGGGTATCGCAGACAAAAACCGTATCGAAGCTCAGGGCCATGCCGACAAGATCCGCATCGAAGCCGAGTCACAGGCCAAAGCCAACAAGCTCATCTCGGATTCCCTCACCCCGGCACTGATCCAGCTCGAGCAGATCAAGACACAGGCCAAATTCAACGAAGCATTGAAAGTCAACAAAGACGCCCAGATCTTCCTCACCCCTGGAGGCGCCGTCCCCAACATCTGGGTCGATGCCAAGGGTAGAGAACAGCGTGTTATTTCGGGTCAGCAATAAGCCCGCAGGGTGCTGTCCCCCGCAGCGCCTTCTCGACCAAAAAACCGCCGGTGTTGTGAGGACACAGCACCTTGCATTGGAGCAACAAACATGACCATCGACTGGAACAAAACCCCCCTTATCCCTGCCATTGCCCAGGATGCCCAGACCGGCGAAATGCTGATGCTGGCCTATATGAATGAAGAGGCGTACCATCTCACTCTCTCTACCGGCTTTGCGCACTACTTCAGCCGCTCCCGTCAGCGACTCTGGAAAAAAGGGGAGAGCTCCGGCCACACCCAGGAAGTGGTGGATGTTATCCTTGACTGTGACGCCGACACGGTGCTGCTCAAGATCCATCAAAATGGCGTCGCCTGCCACACCGGACGGCGCAGCTGCTTCTTCACGTCGATCTCACAAGAAAAAGAGATCCTGGAAGCCGAAGTAGACACCGCCTCGGTCTATGGCGTGGTCGACACCCTCTATCACACCATTCTCGAGCGCAAAAATGCCCAGGCCGAGCAGAAGTCATGGACAAAAAAACTCCTCAATGACCCAAAACTCCTCATCAGCAAAGTCCAAGAAGAAGCAGAGGAACTTGCCGTAGCCATCACCGAAGAGAGCGACGATCAAGTGATCTATGAAGCCGCCGATCTGCTCTATCATGCCCTAGTCGGACTCGCCAGCCGTGACATCACTCCTGACCGAGTCAAGCAAGAGCTCGCTCGGCGATTTGGCACGAGCGGCATCACAGAAAAAGAAAATCGGACCACCTAATTGTCGTACAAAACAAACAACAGAAAAAGCGTCATTCATGCCCTTCTTCTCTCAGCGGGCATCACCGTCGCCGAGCCCTCGACGATTCTCCCATTGCTGGTGCATCACTTCAGCTCATCACTGATTTTGGTAGGTATTTTTGCCTCCCTTTTACGCGGTGGCGCGATTGCTGTGCAGCTCTTTGCTGCCTTTTACGCCCAGAGCTATGAACGGGTCATGCCGTATATGCATCGGGTCTTTTTCTTCCGTTTCGCCTCTTGGTTTGCCGTAGGGGCAAGCATTTATCTCGTGGGGGATCGCAACCCCACACTCACCTTGTGGCTGATCGGTGTTTTCTTTTTTACCTTCTCGTTCTCGGCCGGATTTGGTGCCATTTATTTCAAGGAGGTCATTGCCAAAGTCTTCGACTCCAAAGAGCGTGGCCGCGCCATGGCCAACCGCCAACTCTTTTCAGCTTTGGGCGCCATCGTCAGCGGCGGGGTCACCGGCTGGGTATTGGTGACCTTTGAGGCACCCAACAATTACGCCTTTTTGTTCATGATCTCTTCGCTGATTATGCTGGTAGGATTGGCGTCATTTGGCTCGATCAAAGAACCAGCCAAATCCCAGACCCGTCCACGCGAAAAGAGCTTCCTTGCCTTTCTCAAAAACAGCCGCACGATCCTTGCCGAGGACAAAAGACTCCAACTGCAGATCATCGTATCCTTATTGGGCTACTCCTTCCTGTTGGCTATGCCCTTTGTGATCATCAAGGCCAAGGAGACCATCACCCTCACCGGCTGGCTCATTGGCAGCTTTATTACTGTGCAAATGATCGGTGCTATGATCGGCAACCTCTTCCTCTGGAAGCGTTTCGCCCCCAATTATGTCGCCATGCTCAAAACAGCTTATGGTTTTATGTTTGCCGCATTTTTCATTGCCCTCTTTGCCCAAGGTGCCTTGGCTTACAGTCTGATTTTTTTTATCTTTGGTATCGGCATGGATGGCTTTCGTAATGCCGACACCAACCTCGTCCTGGAAATTGCCCCCGAGGACAAACGCCCCGTCTACGTCGCCATCCAGTCCACGATCGTCTCAC
>CAZCAZ010000160.1:0-2255 GCA_964496735.1 uncultured Nitratifractor sp.
CATGATTGTCTACAACAAGCCCAAAGGGGTTCTTGTGACAAAAAAAGATGATCGAGGACGGGCAACCATCTACCACAAACTTCCGGGAAAATTTCGCCATTTTATCCCCATTGGTCGTCTCGACTTCGCTTCTGAGGGCTTACTGCTGCTGACGGATGCACCCGAAGTCGCCGAAGCGTACATGCGCAGCAAGCTTCCGCGTACTTACAATCTCAAGATCGACACACCCGTCACCGAAGCGATGTTTGATGCCATGCGCGAGGGGATTACCCTCGAGGATGCTCGAGCCGGTGGACATGAAAAAAGCACCATCACACAGATGGAATTCGCCCCGTTTTCCGCTTTCGAATTTCGGGGGCAGAGCGGAAAATATTCCAAACTCCGTGTCACCATCAGCGAAGGAAAAAACCGGGAGCTGCGCCGCTTCTTCGGCCATTTTGGTGCGGAAATCGTGGATCTCAAGCGGGTGGCTTTCGGCAATATCGAGCTGAACAATCTCCCCAGCAACAAAACCCGTTTTTTCTCCCAAAAAGAGTACGATGCTCTTCATGCATTTTTGAAAGAGGAGCGCAAAAAGGCCCGGAAGATCACGACCCAGACGACGGACGGGTAGGGATATGCTCCTGGCACACAAATACCGCCCGGCCACCTTGGATACTATCTTGGGGCAAGATCATCTGCTAGCCTCTGATGCGCCCTTGAGGCGCCTTATTGCATCGGATGCCTTGCCGCATGTTTTTTTCTATGGGCCTCCCGGATGCGGCAAGACCACCCTGGCACGCGTCATCGCTACCGAACTAAATCGCCCCTTTTATGAATGCAACGCCACCAATCTCAAGATAGACGATTTGCGTAAGATCTTCCGCGAGTATGCCCACGCGCTACAAAAACCGCTTATCTTTATCGATGAAGTGCATCGTCTCAGCAAAAATCAACAGGAAGTTCTGTTGCCATTCATGGAAAATGACTCCGCATTGATTATCGGAGCCTCTACCGAGAACCCCTACTATGCCATGACCGCTGCTATCCGCTCACGCTCTCATCTGTTTGAGCTCTACGCGGTCGATCAGGAGACCATGGAGTCTTATCTTGATGCTGTTGTGGAGAAGGAGAAGATCGCGATCGATACGGAAGCGCGTACTTATCTTGTGGACTCCAGCAACGGAGATTTACGGGCCCTGCTTAACCTGCTCGAGAGTGGGGCTCAGGCTGCCGACCCTGTCACCGTAAAAACCCTCAAGGCGATTCGACCCCATGCTCTGCAAGGAGGTTCCCGTGAAAATGACAGCCACTATGATCTCACATCCGCCATGATCAAAAGTATCCGAGGCAGTGATGTGGATGCCGGGATCTATTACCTCGCACGCCTTATCGCCGGAGGGGAGCCCCCCGAGTTTCTCGCTCGACGCCTGGCGATCCTCGCCAGCGAGGATATCGGCAATGCCAACCCCCATGCCCTCAATCTCGCTGCCTCCACCCTGACGATCGTCAAACAGATTGGCTACCCTGAGGCCCGCATTCCGCTGGCACAGCTGGTCGTCTACCTTGCCAGCTCCCCCAAGTCCAACAGCAGCTATCTCGCGATCAATGATGCACTCTTGGCCATTGAGGCCGGAGAGATAACGCCCGTACCGGATCATTTGAAAACCCGCAGTAAAACATACGAATACCCCCATGATCACGGAGGATGGATTGCGCAAAGTTATGGCGTAAAGAAGCCATTTTACCGCAGTAATGGGATGGGGTTTGAAGGCAAACTGGATACGTGGTTGTCCAAGATCAAAGGGGAAGAACCCTGAGACCTATTTGAGAGTAGAGAGCGCTTCTTTGGCCTGATCGGCCGTGACTTCACCCCCCAGATACTTTCCCTCAAGATTATCCAGATAATGCAAAAGATATTGTTTGAACTCTCCCTTGGCCAAGGCATTGCGTGCCTCAGCTTTCGCCAGAGAAAAGTCAGGGAGTTTTTCAGCAATTTTGTCTTTGGTCGGCGTGGTACTCCAGATCGTTTTTGCCTGAGCAAGAGGCAGTCCTGACAAATCCAGCACCTTATCTCCCAGGACATCCTCTTTGTAATATTTAACATAGGGCTTGTCGCGACTGCTGTCTGACCACTTGGAATCATCTGTGCTGTCAGAAACCTGAAACATACTCATCGCAAAATAGATAAATGCCGCTCCAATAGCGAAGATAATGAGAATTCCTCGATCCATGGGTGTCGCCTTTTCAAAAAATAGTAGCTTATTATAGCGAAA
>CAZCAZ010000161.1:0-2235 GCA_964496735.1 uncultured Nitratifractor sp.
ACCTCGTCAAACTCATCAAGCACGTACAGGGGAGCATCACCATGCATGATGCCCAAGCGGCGTTTGATGTCTTTGGGGATGAATAGCACCAAGAGAGATATTTCATGATCAAGCGACTGACAGCTTTTGTAGCTCTGAGTGTCATGGCGTTGGCCGGTAATCTCTACGATTTCAAACCGGTCAAAGTGGCTGAGGGGATCGCATGTGTCATCGGGGACTTCAATTCGCCAACCCCGCAAAACAAAGGCTTCGTCAACAACAGCTGCTGGATCGATGTCGGGGATGGGCTGGTGATCGTCGATCCGGGGCCGAGCTACCGCTTCGCCGAGGAGTTCGCCCAGCTCGCAGAAAAGACAACCGGCCACCAAATCAAAGCCGCTGTCGTGACCAACTACCACGATGACCGTCTCTACGGCGCCAGCTATTATGCGGCTCGCCATATCCCGGTCATCGCCCACAAAAGCATCGCGGAGGATATCAAGAAAAATCCCGGCAAGTTCAAACGCCTCCCGGCACTCCTGAACCCCGAAGAATTCGCCGGCACCAAGCTGGTGACCCCCGATACCCTCTTCGACAAGGAATACACGATCAAAGGGAGCAAACGGGTCGTCAAACTGCTCAAACTCACCCCCGTCAGCGAAGAGCATTCCGACATCGTCGTCTCGGTTCCGGATGTGAAATTTCTCTTTGCGGGAAACATTGTCTTCAACAACCGTGCCCTCAACTACACCAAAAATTCGAGCATGAAGGGGTGGATTGGAGCATTGAATACGATCGAGGCGATGCATCCGGCTGTCGTTCTGGGCGGACACGGCAGCATCATGGGCAAAGACGCTCACCACACCACACGGGATTATCTCCTCAGCCTCCAAAAACAGGTCAAAAAAGCCTACGAGGATGACGTGGAGATGAGTGAGTTGATGCGGCATGTCGATCTCTCGGCTTTCAAAGACCTCAAACACGCCCAGCAGCTGGGTATCCACAACGCCAACGACTACTACGAACAGCTCGACTGGGCGGAGTAACCAGATAGCAGAGATGTTTTTCGCACTGGGATTTGTGATTATGTATTGACTTACAAAATATATTTCAATATAATAAGCTAAAAGATAAGGCAAATCATATGACACTCTCTGCACCCAAATCAGAAAAGATGACCGTTACGATCCCTTATGAGCTCAAAAACCAGCTTATGGCTCTGAAAGAAGAACTCCACACCAGTATGTCCGCTATTTACAAAGATGCCCTCAAAGCCTACATTGATCAAAAAGAGAGAGAGCGGTGGCAGAAGGCGGCGGATCAGATGGTCGATGAGTATGAGACCAACCCTGAGTTGCGGGACTGGGTGGATTTTGAGGAGGGTTTTTATGACGATCCGACAGTCTGAAATATGGCTGGTGACGCTGGATCCAACGGTGGGAACTGAGATCAGCAAAACCCGTCCCTGTCTTGTCATCGGTGACGATGCGATCGGCAAACTCAAATCCAAAACCGTCCTGCCCATCACCGGATGGAACCCGATGTACGAGCAGGTGCCATGGATGCTCCGATGTACGCCGACCCCTCAGAACCGTTTGACCAAAGAATCGGCAATCGACGCCTTTCAAATCCGCAATCTATCTACCCGAAGGTTTATCAAAAAAATCGGTATGATCGATGAAGAGCTGCTTTTTGCTGTCCATACGATCGTGGCCAAGACATTATCGGTACGGTATCGACTTGTTGTCGATTGAGGAAGGTTCAATCGTTTGAGATCGAACACACCGTCTTCCAGTGCGAATATGACCGGCATGATGATAAAGCGACGATCAAAACAGAAACACACTAAAAGGAAACCCATGAGCAAAAAAGTCCTCATCATGTGCACCGGCAACAGCTGCCGCAGTATCATCGGCGAAGCGTTGGTCAACGCCTATCTCGATGGTGTCGAAGCCTACAGCTGTGGGGTCGATCCCAGCGGTCGGGTCAATCCCAACGCCCGAAAAGTCCTCGAAGCCCACGGCATCTGGGACGATAGCTACCACTCCAAACAGCTCGAAGCGGTGATCGATATCCCCTTTGATCTCGTCATCACTGTCTGCGACCATGCCAGAGAGACCTGCCCGATCTTCCCCCGACCCACGCCGAAGATTCATGTGGGATTTGAAGACCCTGACGGCAAGCCGTATGGGGCGTTTGAAGAGACGTTTGCGCAGATCAGGGAGGTGTTGCTACCGGAGATTGAGGGGTATTTTT
>CAZCAZ010000162.1:0-2228 GCA_964496735.1 uncultured Nitratifractor sp.
TTGTTTGTGGACGCGTATTATAGCGGGTTCGGTTGGGTTTGTCAAGGGGTTTTTGACAAAAAGTGAAAATTTATCATAATTTGTGAATTTATGGCAATAAAGTGAGGCAAAAGGGGGATTGAGAATGTAAGGCGATTTACTCACCTTACATTATATAGGGGATTTTATAGTTCTTCGGCTTCTTGAACATCGTACAGTATATCATCCATGGGGTGACGATACATAGGCATGGCCAAGCGTTTTTCATCAAGGATGTGACCAATAAAGCCAATAGAGCGCCCAACAATAAAGAAGGCGTTAAGCGTGCCGGACTCGATAAACTCATCAATTTCCTCTTCAGGATAGCCAAGTGCACGCCACATATCCACCATGAGAATCCCAATGGTTCCGTCGACATTGAGGATAAGATTCTCTTTTTTACTCGTAGTCAACTGCTCAACCGTCAAGGCATAATCCAGTAATGGTGTTGCAGGGAAATGTTCTGCTGCAAATTTCTTAAGACCCTCGACACGGAGATCAGGATTCTTGAGCGACTTGATGCGATGCCCAATGCCAGGAATAGGTACACCTTGTTTTTTCATATACCCCAAAAACTCTACCGGACTCAACGTATTGTCATCGGCATATTTAAAGTATTTGGCTGCGCCATCGATTGCACCACCAAAGCGAGGACCGATAGTCAGTAGGCCCGTTACCAAAGACTCGACAACTGATTTTCCTGCTCGTGCAGTAACCTTGGCATTGTGTGCCCCGCTGACGGCTGGGCCATGATCCGCGACAGTTTTCATGACAGTTTCAATAAACTCAGTTGCCCATTTTGGATACTGTTTTTTAAACCAAAGAAGCGAAATAACATCGCCAATCCCCTTGCCGGTATCTGGTGTCGCAACAGAGCTAATTGGGAATCCGGCATACGTAGCCTCTTCACCACGGTCATCCGAAATGGTACAAATGAACTGTTTGCTTCTGCGCGTCTTTGGGATAGTTTTGAGATCAGGCTCAGGGATATCCTCAATGGTGCCATTGGCGCGTAATTCCTCATATACCTCATGAATTGTTGCCGGCAAATCATTGAATGAGGCAGGAACATAAATCCCTGCTTCTGCCATGGCAGCATTTTTGGCTGCGGCTGTTTCACGCTCGGCGTTAGCTGATGCACCAGCATGCCCAAACTGAACGCCGCTACTGAAATGCTTGGCAATCGTGCCGATACACCAAGCAATCACGGGCTTGGTAATGCGACCATCTTGGATGGCCTCGATTACTTTGTACTCTTCTGTTCCTCCTACTTCACCAAGGAGAATCATATACTTGACATCAGGGTTGGACTGCATTCTAAGAAGGTTATCGATAAAAACCGATCCGACAAATCGGTCTCCACCGATCGCAACCCCCTCGGCAATTCCATCAGCATTGATTGAGATAATATTGGAAATCTCATTAAAAAGACCTCCCGAGCGCGTCACCAGCCCACAAGAACCTGCACGATGAAGCTTTGAGTTGATAATATTATCAATTGTACCACCAATATTGGCAATCTTGAATGCTCCTGGAGCGATTGCTCCAACCGTTGCTGGGCCTATGACCGTAACACCTGCATCGCGAGCTGCCTGATTCATTGTGCGCGCCAAACGCTCAGGGATACCTTCTGCTGTTATCATGATCGATGTAAAACCGCCCAGCTTCAGTGCTTCCATTGTCACATCATATGCCGTACGGAAGGATGCAAAGTTCAACAAAACATTTGCTTGAGGTTGTGCAGTCTTCGCATCAACAGTACTTTTATAGAGTGGAACCATGATTTCGTCAGGACCATAAAAGAATTTCTCAAATTTATTATTGCTCGTAGGAGCCACAATTGCCGCAACCGAAGGGGTTTCGCGCCCGATCGTATAGTCATAATCTAGCATTCGTTGAATGGCGGTTTTGTTGTTGTTCCAGAAAATTGCTTGGGTGTCTTTGGTAAATAATCTGCTCATCTGTCTCTCCCTTACTTCTCGAGTGCCATACGCACAATATCGGTCACATGTGTCTCAGGGCCATATACTTCAATATCCAAGCCCAAGCGATCGGCTGCTTCTTTGATATCTTTGAGTCCCTTTTCATAATTGGGGCCTCCTCGTCGAACATAAATTTTGGTTTTATGGGCTTTCAATTTCTCGGCATAAATCTCAAAGGCTTGAATGATACCCGTAAACGTTTTGGCAACATCCGTAAAGTTTGCGATT
>CAZCAZ010000163.1:0-2195 GCA_964496735.1 uncultured Nitratifractor sp.
GGAGTGGCATTTTAGCGAAGAGTTGCTGATGGATGGTTGAGGATGGGCTATTGGCACAAAAGAGATTTTCATACACAATCATTGTCATGTTTCAGACGAAAAGAAGTCTGCAGCACCGATCCGGCGCCGCAAGGGAGAAGAAAAATCTATCGGGTCGAGCAGGCACTCACACCCGGAGGGGTGGTGGGCTGAATGGCGTCGTTGGAGGCGCCGCCCTCTTCGTTGACCTTATCAATAAAGGCCAGAGTCTTAGAAGCGGCCTCTTGGAAGCGCTGGGCAGTGATGCTGTCAGGCTTATGGTATGTGACCGGCATACCGGTATCACCACCGACGCGAACTTCAGGCTCGATGGGGATGCGGGCTAGCATCTCGGTGCTATACTCTTCGGCTACAGCTGCGCTGGTGCCCATACCAAAGATATCATACTCTTCGCCATCGCTCGGACAAATGAAACCGCTCATGTTTTCGATCACACCGGCGGTAGGGATGTGGAGCTTCTGGAACATATCGAGGCTCCGGCGGCTGTCGTCGAGAGAAACTTCCTGAGGTGTGGTGACCGTGATTCCGGCAGTGACCGGTACCGATTGGGCTAGGGTCAGCTGTGCATCACCGGTTCCTGGGGGCATGTCGATCACAAGGACATCGAGCTCACTCCAGAGGATATCACGGAGAAACTGCTCAATGGCCTTGATAATCATTGATCCACGCCAGATCAGTGACTGTCCCGGCTCCATCAAGGACCCCATACTCATAATCTCAACACCGAAAGCTTTGAATGGAACGACTTTATTGCCTTGGATTTCAGGCTTTTGATCGGCAATTCCCATCATGCGGGGGATGTTTGGGCCATAAATATCGGCATCGAGCAGACCGACCTTTTTGCCCTGCATAGCCATGGCGATGGCAAGGTTGACCGAGGCAGTGGACTTGCCTACGCCGCCTTTGCCTGAGCTAACCATGAGGAAATTCTTGACATGAGGGGCAATGTTTTTACCCGTGGTGGCATTGCTCTGTTCGCGAGGAGGCTTGGGGGCATTGACTCGAGGAGTGATGTCAGTAAAGCCAATCTTTTTGAGCTCCACCTCAACCTCTTTGATCAACTGGGCCTTGACCTCTTCGGCACTGGAAGTGATATCGACATCGAGGGAAACCTTCTCCCCATCAATGTCGATGTTTTTGACAAAGCCAAAAGTCACAATGTTTTTGGTGAATCCAGGGTAATTGACATTACGCAAGGCTTCAAATACGTCTTCTTTGGTCATATGTTCTCCTATCATTTTAATCATATTTTTTACGTCATCGAGTTATACCCTACCCAATCTTAAACTAAGGGCAAATAATAGCGCGGATTGCCTAAATCAGACAAATTTACTCTTACTTTGATGTAACTCTCCCTCACGGTGCACAAGTCAGCGCAAGGGAAGAATCGTTATAATGGTGTATCAAATTGTTACACAAAGGGTAGGTTTGAAGAAGATTACACTGGTGTTGTTGGCCGCCGGCCGTTCATCGCGTTTTGGGATGGGAACTCGAAAACAATGGCTCTATCAAGGAGACAAACCCCTGTGGCAGAAGGTTGCAGATGATTTTACTGCTGTTTTTGATTTTGCCAAAGTGATCATTGTTGGCTCCCAAGACGAAATCGCATACATGCGACTCTTTGGAGCCTATGAAGTTGTAGCAGGCGGTAACAGTCGGCAAAACTCACTCCGTCATGCCATGGAAAAAGTCGATACGCCCTATGTACTGGTCAATGATGTGGCACGCTGCTGCCTCGATACGGCCATGATCCGGCGGGTCATCGCGCGTCAGCAGGATGCCGACTGCATCGTGCCGACACTTGGGGTCGTCGATACCCTCTACGTCGGAGAAGAGGCGGTCGACCGTGACCGAGCACGACTGATCCAGACACCACAGCTGAGCCGCACCGAAACCCTGCGGCATGCGATCGAGGCGGAGGGAGATTATACTGATGAGAGCAGTGCGATCCGGGCAATAGGAGGCAAGGTGCTTTTCGTCGAGGGATCCAGCCATGCCCACAAACTCACCCGCCAGAGCGACCTAGCCAAACTCCCCTGCCTCACACCACCTATACCTCAGACCTTTGTCGGGTACGGCATCGACATCCACCCTTTTGAAGAGGGCAAAGAGATGAAACTCTGCGGGATCACCGTCGACAGCCCCTTTGGCTTCAA
>CAZCAZ010000164.1:0-2185 GCA_964496735.1 uncultured Nitratifractor sp.
GGAGCCATGGCCATGGAGTTGCTCGAGGCTACTTCACCGAGGATGACCGATACGCCGTCTTTGTCGAGGAGACGTTTGACAGCGGTTGCTGCTTCGACTTTGTCACCACGGTCGTCCAGGACGATCAGCTTGACGGTATCACCGTTTTTGAGCTTGTTGTTCTGGGCATAGGCGATATCGAGACCGCCTTTGGATGTTTGACCAAATGCCGCGATGGGTCCGGTCAAAGGAAGGACAACGCCTACCTTGACTTCTTTGGCCATAGCGACACCGCTCATCAATGCAGCGGCTGCTGCAATGCTTAATACTTTTTTCATTCGTGCTCCTTGTGGGGTTTGCTTAAAGTAGAGACTGCATACCAATCTCTTGCGCTTCAATAGTAACAGTTTGCAACTTTTGAAAAACTTATAAGGAAAGATTTGGACTGCTTTTGGCGGATCTGATGTTACGAAAATTCATATTTAGGTTCCCGGGTATCAGCCGAGAAGCGTTTTGACGATCGCATTGATTCTCCCACCGTCTGCCCGGCTGCCGACAGCGGCTTTGGCTGCGTCCATGACTTTGCCCATCTCTTTCATACTGCTTGCCCCCGTATCGGCGATGATCCCCTGGAGGATACCCGTAAGCTCCTCATCGCTGAGCGGCTCAGGGAGGTAAGAACGTACCAGTGCGAGTTCGGCCTCTTCCTGGGCGACGAGATCGTCACGGCCTCCCTGGGCGAACTGAACTTTGGCGTCTTCACGCTGTTTGGCGTATTTCATCAGGATTGCTTCGACATCGCTGTCACTGAGCTCTCGACGTTCGTCCACTTCGATTTGTTTGATGGCTGCACTGAGGTTGCGCAGGGTGTTGCGCCGGACGGTGTCTTTGGCCCGCATGGCGTCTTTGATATCGGCTTTGATCTGTTCTTTGAGATTCATGTTTTTCCTTGAAATGATATGGAACATTATAGCACTGTCAAAGTCAATTTATCTTATCATTGCGATAAGCAAAGGATCTTTCGATGACACTCTTCCAACTTATTTTACTGATCAGTGCCGGCACGATTTTCTACCTGTTTTTCAAACAGCTTTTCGGGGGGAGTTATCCCAGGCGGGGCGTTGATTTTGAAGGGATTGCTCCTGATGATCATATCGGGGGTCTGATGCAAGCAGATAAACTTTTCGAAAAACCGGTCAAAACGCCAGGTCGCATTCAGGAGTTGATGGGGATGGGAGATGAGGCAGCACAGCAGGGCAACTGGGCAGAAGTGAAAAAAGCGATGGAAAGTGCGCTCATTCTGGATGAAGATAATCTCGATGTCTTGCGTAGGCTTGGGGTTGCGCAACTGCAGATGGAAGAGAATGCCGAAGCGCAAAACACATTCGAAAAAATCCTTACAATCGATCCGGATGATGATTTGGCTGAAGATTCCTTGGGCAATGCGCTGCACAAGCTGGGAGAGGATGAAGCGGCTATGGTGCACCATAAACGAGCGATTTCGCTTGACGGAGATTACGCGCCGCATTACTACAATTACGCCAATACGCTTCTGGATATGGGGCGAAAAGATGATGCTTTGGTGCAATATCGTGAGGCATTCCAGAGAGATCCGCAACTGAATGAAGCCCAAACGATGATAGAGGAGTTGGAAAAATGAGCGCAAAAGATCGTGCGATCAATGATCAATGTTTTGTTGCAGAGAGAGCCACGGCAAATATTCTTCTGCATGTGACCAATGTCTGCGGAATGTGCTACCATGATTTGCATGAAGGCGAAGCGGTGTACTATGATATGCGGGAATACCGTTATCTGTGTGAAAACTGTGCTGCGATATTAAGTGAGCAGATGAATGAAGCGTGCGAGATCGAGGAAGAGCAGGCGGGGTTGTTCTGAGAATCAAAAGGTGGGCTGTTGCCCACCCTACGCGATGGTATATTTTACGGCGTTGATGTAGCTTAGGGCGTTGAGTTTTCCCCCCTGATAGGCGATGTCAAAAGCTGTGCCGTGGTCGACGGAGGTGCGCAGAATGGGGAGGTTGAGGGAAACATTGATCCCCTCGTCGAAATGGAGAGCTTTCAGCGGAGCCAGACCCTGATCGTGATACATGGCGACGTAATGGGTGTAGCGTGCACGGACGTGGGGTGTGAAGGCAACATCGGGAACCAGACAGCCCTCGTAGGGGCTTGTATCCTCACAACACCAA
>CAZCAZ010000165.1:0-2172 GCA_964496735.1 uncultured Nitratifractor sp.
TCTGGTACACCCCCGACACCCCCCTGCTGCCCGGCACCACCCGCGCCCGATTGCTCACAGAAGGATTTTTGCAGCTTCGTCCGATCCATCAGGAAGAGATCGAGGCGTATGATGGTTTGGCCTTGATGAATGCAATGATCGGATTTGTGAAGCTGGAGATGGGTCTTTTAAAGTTAGGCTAGCGGTCTGGATGGTTTTGTGTAGACTTGTGCTTCTCACAGCGGCAAATAAATCTTGTCAATTAGCTCTTCGTATTCACTCCGGGCATCACTGTCGAGGGTGATTCCACCGCCGCTCTTGTAGAACATTTGGCCATCCTGTTCTTCGACAAAGCGGATCATAACCCCTGAGCGCAGGGACGTCCCGTCAAAGACACCAAAAACCCCGGTATAAAATCCTCGATCATAATCCTCGATCCGATCGATAAGTGCAATCGTACTGCGCTTGGGGGCACCAGTGATCGAACCTGCAGGCGTAAGCCGCTCAAACAAGGTGCCGATATGATCGCGCCAATCTTCCGGTAGTTGAGCGGTAATGCGTGAGCTGACCTGGAGCAGCTCCTTCTCCCCGGCGCGTACCCGGTCGATATAGCGGAATTTTTCGACCCGCACGTCGCGCCCGATGATCCCCAGATCATTGCGCATGAGATCGACGATCATGACGTGTTCAGCCATCTCTTTGGGGTCATTCAGAATGATTCTCTCCGCATCGGGAAGATGGGCATCGATGGTCCCTTTCATGGGGTAGGTGGCGATGGTTTCCCCCTCGATCTCTACGAAACGTTCCGGAGAAAAGCAGGTGAAATATCCGGGGATGTGGAGTTTGAACTTCGCCCGGGCGTAGCGGAAGATCTCCTCCAGACTCAGATCAGTCTGGATGGGGGTGGCGCAGGTGAGGTTGAGCAGATAGGTGTTGCCCGAGCGGATCTGCTCCAGTACCTGTTCAAGCTTAGCCTGATAGTGAGAAAAATCAGCTGGGTATTTTGCGAAGGCATAGTCGTGCTTCCCTTTGCGCACCGAATAATTACGCCAACTCCCAAGCTTGTAGAGGATGCCCTCATCCAGTTCGGCCAGCGGGTTAGCGTATATGCGGGATTTGTCATAGGAGAGGACGAAGAGAAACGGTGTCCGGGATCGCCCCAAGCGGTCGATAGTATCAATACCTGCTTTATGGGAGAGCCATTTCATTGTAGAAAAGACTCAGGCATCCAGCAGCAAATATTTCAAGATCGCCATCCGCACATATACGCCATTAGTGACCTGATCAAGCACCAGAGAACGAGGGTCGTCGAGGATGTCGTCGCTGATGTCGATGTTGCGCATCACGGGGCCTGGATGCATGATCATGATGCTACGATCACCAAGAAGCTCTTCGGTGATGCAATAATGTCGTGCATACTCAGCATAGTCTTCAAAAATCGGCTTGGCGTGTCGCTCAAGCTGGGCACGAAGGCTCATGATCACTTCGACCGTATCGAGAACATCTTCGATCCGATCCGTACGAGGCAAATCCGTCTCAGGCATGAAAGGCTCAGGGGCAACGAGGGTAATCTTCATCCCCATACGCCGTAGCAGGCGAATTCCACTGGCGGCGACCCGAGAGTTGGCAATGTCACCGACGATAGCAATCTTTTTGCCTGCAACACCTCCTTCATCAGCAAAAAACTCTTCGAGAGTAAAGAGATCGAGCAAGGCCTGGGTCGGGTGAGCATAGTGACCGGCTCCGGCATTGATCACCGGAGTCATCTCCATCTCAGCTAGTTGGCCAGGGGTGGCGTTTTCACTATGACGGATGATGACCCCATCAGGTTCCATCGCACAAAGGTTGGCAAAAGTATCCTCAAGGCTCTCCCCTTTTTTGGTCGAAGAACGGGAAGGATCGAGATGGACAACGGAGGCACCGAGACGCTTGGCAGCCACTTCAAAGGAGCTGCGTGTGCGCGTAGAGGCTTCAAAAAAAAGGGTAATCAGAAGCTTATCCCTCAAGAGTCTCGGGGGACGTTGGATTTTGAATCGACGCGCATCAGAAAAAATAGAAGCAATGGCATGATCCGTGAAGTCATTGGTGTCAATAAGGTGTTGCATAAAAAGAGGCCTTGTTTTAGTTTGCTATTGTAGCGAAAAATATTTGGATTCTTCAGAATGCGATGGCAGGTATCTTGACAGTGTTTTC
>CAZCAZ010000166.1:0-2155 GCA_964496735.1 uncultured Nitratifractor sp.
TCAAGGAATTTGTCGATCAGCACAGGGGCATCGTTGGAGACCCGGACGGCTTCGTCCATATACTGACGCAGCTCGGCATCACTGTATACGGTACGCATACCGCGACCTCCGAGGACAAAACTAGGCCGCACGAGCACGGGGTAGCCGATGCGATTGGCGATCGCCATCGCTTCATCTTTGGCAAAGGCCGTTCCATTGTCCGGCTGTCGGAGCCCCAGCCCCTCAATAAACGTAGAAAACTGTTCACGGTCCTCGGCCAGATCAATCACTTTGGCCGTTGTGCCAGAAATATTGGCTCCAATGGCAGTAAGCCCCTTGGCCAGCTTGAGCGGTGTCTGGCCACCGAAGTGAACAATCACACCGTCTGGTTTTTCTGTCTCAATCACATTGCGCACGTGTTCGAAGTCAATGGGCTCAAAATAGAGAATATCGCTGGTGTCATAGTCAGTCGAGACCGTTTCGGGATTGCAGTTATACATGATGGATGTCATCCCCATGTCAGCCAAAGCATAGGAGGCATGGACACAACAGTAGTCAAACTCAATCCCCTGCCCGATCCGGTTGGGGCCGCCACCAATGACGAGAACTTTTTTCTTTTCATCATCAGATACAGAAGATTGACTAAAGGGCAATGGTGTGATGTTTGTCGTCGAATACAAGTAAGGAGTAAGGGCTTTGAATTCGGCAGCACACGTATCCACCTCGTTGTATTCGTGAGAGACACCGAGCTTTTCTCGGGCGGTATATATATCATTCTCACTAAGCGTGAGTCCCTCTTTTTTATTGATCACCTGAGCAATCATGGGATCACTGAAGCCTTCGCTTTTGATTTGGCGCAAACGCACGGCATCAGAGAGCAGGGCGATATCCATGCTATTTTCACTCGCTACCAGCTCTTCAAACTGGTAGAGAAACCAACGATCAATTTTGCAAAGATCAAACACAGCATCCACTGTCATGCCACGACGCAGAGCTTCAAATACATAGCGAAGACGGTCTTCATTCGGCCGGCGGATCTCACGCACAAGCGTTTCCTCATCGCAGGAAATTGGATCAAAGCCTATCAGTCCCGTTTCGAGCGAATAGAGAGCTTTTTGGATCGATTCCTTGAAAGTACGGCCAATGCTCATCACTTCGCCGACAGACTTCATGGAGGTCGTCAGGGTTGAGTCAGCCATAGGGAATTTTTCAAAAGTAAAACGAGGAATCTTGCTGACAATGTAGTCAATCACCGGCTCAAATGCTGCCGGAGTACCTGTAATATCGTTGGTGATCTCATCCAAAGTGAAGCCCACAGCCAGCATGGTCGCTACTTTGGCGATAGGGTATCCGGTCGCTTTGGAGGCCAGTGCAGACGATCGGCTCACGCGAGGATTCATCTCGATGACGATCATCCGACCTGTATCCGGATTGATCGAAAACTGTACGTTGGACCCGCCAGTGTCGACTCCAATCTCCCGCAAGATAGCAAAGCTTGCATCGCGCATGTGCTGATACTCTTTGTCGGTCAGCGTCAAAGCCGGTGCAATGGTAATCGAGTCACCGGTATGGACTCCCATGGGATCAAGATTTTCAATGGAGCATACGATAATGCAGTTGTCATCGCGATCACGGATCACTTCCATCTCATATTCTTTCCAGCCCAAGAGAGACTCTTCGATAAGGATTTCGCTGACAGGGCTGGCTTCAAGTCCTCCCTGCACAATGGTTTTGTATTCGTCCATATTGTATGCCACACCTGAGCCACCGCCTGCAAGCGTATAGGATGCGCGGATAATGAGAGGAAAACCGATCTCCTTGGCGGCCTCCAGGGCTTCATCCATGTTGTAAGCGTAGCGAGAAATCGGCAAATCCATTCCGATCTTGATCATCGCCTCCTTAAAGGCCTGTCGGTCTTCCCCTTTTTTAATCGCAGAGGGATCAGCCCCGAGAAATTCTATCCCGTCCAGCATGCCGAGCTCGTGCATACTCATGGCGACATTTAGGGCAGTTTGACCCCCCATGGTGGGGAGAATAGCATCAACTTTTTCTTGGGCAATAATCTTGGCGATCACCTCTTCGGTAATGGGTTCAATAAATGTACGATCAGCAAACTCTGGATCTGTCATAATGGTTGCAGGGTTTGAGTTGATAAGTACAACACGGTAACCAAGTT
>CAZCAZ010000167.1:0-2134 GCA_964496735.1 uncultured Nitratifractor sp.
GTTTTTCTAAATTATATTTTTTACTATCAATTAAAGAAAACTACGCTATACTCCCAGCATGATACCTTCTCGAAAGGATGGAAAATGAGAAAAATATTTGTGCTTCTGTCATTGGCGGCTTCGTTGCTCTCAGCGGCAGACAATGATCTGTACGACAATTCGATCTCGGTCAACATCGGGTACGGCTCCATGTCAGCAGGGAGCAAAAGTTACAGCGGTATGCTCTACGGTTTGCAGTTTAATCGGAATATGCATTACACTGAAGGGGCATTGAGTATCGATGCCCTGCAGTTTGCGGTCGATTATGTCAAGCTCAATACCGCAGCGCGCGATTACAGTATCCGCATCGGCAGCAATGCGTTGTGGTATATCGAGACCGAGAGCAACTGGACACCGTTTGTCAAAGTCGGTGCCGGTATTCAGGTCATCAGCGGTACCGAGAAGATCACAGCGGGTAATTATTTTTTCGGGACGATAGGATTGGGTGCGGAGTATCAACTGCGCGGTGATACCTCTCTTATCGGAGAGTTTACCGATCATATCACTTTCGCCGGCGAGAACAGCATGCGCCTGGCGGCAGGGATCAAATACAGTTTCGGTCAGAGTTACTAAATCTTGGACGATATTCTTACGTCGCTTTCGACCTACGGCTACCTGATCCTGGCGTATTACTCGCTCGGAGGCGGGATGCTGGCGCTCATTGGTGCCGGTATCCTCTCTTCGATGGGCAAAATGGATATCACGACCTCCATCGTGATCGCCACGGTCGCCAATGCTCTGGGGGACAATCTTCTCTTTTATCTGGCACGGACCAACAAGGAAGCGGTACAAAAATACCTCAAAAAACACCGACGCAAAATCGCCTGGACCAACCTGCTGATGCGCCGTTATGGCCCTCTGGCGGTCTTCCTCCAAAAATACATCTACGGGGTCAAAACCCTCGTGCCGATCGTGATGGGGCTTACAAAATATGATATGAAAAAATTTACTATTCTCAATATCCCTGCTTCGATCGTCTGGGGATTGGTTGTAGGGCTGGTGAGCTACTATTTTTCCGAAGCCGTACGGGGATGGATGGGGTAGCGATGCTGCACATCGAGTGAAGAGATAAGAGTCCCCCAGGGGAGTTTCTCTTGCTGCGCAATTCACCTTCTTAAGAATGAAAAATTTTGGTAGGCTTTTTTTCAAAAAGCTTCCATTTTAAGGTTGACAAAAGCGTCAACCATGTTACGATTTGCTACCTGCTACTTCTCCAAAAAATCAGCGACATTTTTGAGATAAAGCGGATGCCTGATGATTCCGCTGTGGCTTGTGCCGCGGAGGGTGATCACTTCGGGTTTGTGTTTGAAGGCATTGATGAGATTGTAGCTGCTTGCGTTGGGGATCTTTTGGTCGCCTTTGGCCAGGATCACTTCGGTCTTTTCTTCGATTGATGGGGCGTAGTCTCTGCTGGGGAAAGGGTCTTTGAGCAGGAGGGAGACCGGCATCCAGGGGTAGGCTTTGGCTGCGGCCATGGCGATGCCGTCATAGGGGGTGGTCAGCAGCAGCTTTCCCGCGCGGCGTTTGGCAGCGACATAGACGGCCAGGCCCGATCCGAGGCTGCGTCCCATGATGTCCACAGTACGGTGCTGTGCAAAGATACGATCATACAGTGCCAATGCGTCTGCATAGAGGGCATCTTGTGACGGGCTCCCTTCGCTGTTGGCATAGCCGCGGTAGCGCATGAAGTAGAGTGTGTGCCCAGGAAGCATTCGGCTCAAGCGCCGGGCATCGTCCCAGTCACTGGTGGTATTGCCGGGGAAGTAGAGGAGGGCTTTGGCCTGGCCGGGGTTGAGGCGGTCGATCCAGATACGGGTATCAGGATCGGCCTGGAGCCAGAACCCCGTCAACGGCTCGGGATTGGCATCACGCACAAAGAGCAGATCGCGCTGTTTGACATAGATGTAGCCTGCCGCGGCCAGGTAGAGGATCACGACAAGACCGACAAGACGGCTGAGCGCTTTCATTATCTGCTCCTTTGTTTCTTAAGAGTTAAACCCTTTGACAAACTTCTCGATACGACGGATCCCTTCACGGATCGTGACGATATCGGTCGCAAAGGAGAAGCGGAAATACCCCTCAGCACCGAAGGCAA
>CAZCAZ010000168.1:0-2114 GCA_964496735.1 uncultured Nitratifractor sp.
TGCGTTACTATAACATAATCCTCATGTATCTGCACTTCCAGACCCTCACAAAACAGCAAGCCCGCTGCAAAATCATACGAACGCTGCACGCCAACAAAGAGAAAAAAACGTGCTCGCATAGCATAAACCAGAGAGAGGGCTACCGCCCCAGGCGCTCGGAATTTCCATGATGCATCGCCATGGGGTATTTCTGCCATCCGTGCCACCACGTCGGCATGGGCATATGCCCGCTCAAACAGGCCGACTTGAGGCGCGCCCGTCGACTCAAAAGGAACGTATGTTTCAGAAAAAAGATCTCCATGCAGCGGCACCTCATGTCGCACTTTGAAAAAAACTTCTCCAGAAGCAAGATTGCAGATGCATGCCGCGACCGTCGTCCCCTCCGGATCGACCCACGCAGCCGATGTTCCATAGTAAGGAAAGCCTGAGAGGATGTTGCTGCTGCCGTCGATGGGATCGAGGATGATCGTGTACTCTCCTGAGCCGATTGTGCCTGATTCTTCTGACTCGATACGACCGTATGAACTCAAATGCTCAACAAAAATTTTCTCGGCCATCAGATCAACTCCGGTGCTGATGTCGCCACCAGCACCCACCTTTGTCTCCAGGCGATCTTTGGGTGAGAGGCCTTCTGCCAAATACAGAGCAATAGCCCGATTGGCATCACGGCACGCAGCCAAAAATGGAAGCACTACTCCCCCAGAAAAGAGGTCAGGATTGCATTGGCCGCTTCGCGCCCATCGTAGGCAGCTGTCACGACCAGATCAGCTCCCCGCTGGCAATCTCCGCCCGCATAGACTCCGGCACGGGTGGTTTGCAGCTTCTCGTCGACCAAAACCGCACCCCACTTGTCGGTTTCGATCCCGTTTGAGGACAAGAAGGGGTACTCCACCGTGTCAAATCCCAAAGCAAAGATCACCGTATCGGCTTCGACAGTAAATTCACTTCCAGGGATCTCTTCAACCCGTTGGCGGCCACTGGCATCCGCTTCTCCGAGATGTGTCTTGACCATCTCAACTCCCACGACAGCACCGTGTTCATCCTTGAGGATCTGCTTGGGGGCAACAAAGAATTCAAAATCAACCCCCTCTTCTTTGGCGTTGGTGTATTCTTTGCGGCTGCCAGGCATCCCGTGGGCGTCACGGCGATAATAGCATGTGACCGAGCGGGCACCCTCACGAAGGCTTGTACGCACGCAATCCATGGCCGTATCACCGCCGCCAATAACTGCGACACGCTTTTCCTTGACGGCGATAGGAGTATCGCACGCTTCATCAAAAAGTTTTTTCTGAACCGACGTGAGAAATTCCATAGCCAGATGGACGCCAGCAGCCTCTTCGCCGTTGATACCTGCTTTGCGCCCTTTGGTTGCACCGGTTCCGATAAAGACCGCATCAAACTGTTCGGTCAATGCATCAAAGGCAATGTCCGTGCCTACTTCCGTGTTCTGATGAAAGATCACGCCGGCTTCTTTGAGCAGATCGACACGACGGGCAATGATGTTTTTGTTGAGCTTAAATCCCGGGATTCCGTATGTGAGCAATCCTCCGGGACGGTTTTGTCGATCGAAGACTTCGACATCGACCCCTTCACGCGCCAGGAACGTTGCTGCAGAGAGTCCAGCAGGGCCTGCACCGATCACAGCAACTTTTTTACCGATCTTTTCACTGGCAAAATGGGGTTTGAGTCCCTGCTTGAACCCCTGCTCACTGATGTATGCCTCTACTGAGCCGATAGCGACTGCTCCGTGGCCATCGTTGAGCGTACAGCTCCCTTCACAGAGACGATCATGAGGACAAATGCGCCCCATCACCTCTGGAAACGGTGACGAGTCATTGGAGAGCTGAAACGCAAACTCCATGTCTCGATCTGCCGTGGCCTTGAGCCAATGTGGGATAAAATTGTGCAGAGGACAGCCGTTGTCACTGTGACAATAAGGATCACCACACTGGACACAGCGATTCGACTGACGGGCAGCGCGTTTGGTGCTGAACACCTCGTAGATCTCATCGTAGTCTTTGATGCGGACGACAACATCACGTTTTTTGGGATCTTCTCGGTCGAGTTCAAAAAATCCTTGCATCTTATTCTCCCTCCTCTATCTTCAATGGACT
>CAZCAZ010000169.1:0-2069 GCA_964496735.1 uncultured Nitratifractor sp.
GCATAGAGAAGATACTCTCCGATATACTTGGGTGCCTGGAGCCACATACCTGCTTTTTGCCAAGCAATGGTCAAGCCGCTTAGTCCCATGGTGATCGCAAACATCATCACAGGGAAAAATTGGAGCCGATTGCTCACCTGATGGGGTTGGCCTTCTACGATTGACTCTTGGGTCATACGGAGTCCTTTTGTTGTGTATTTGTTTTTATGATAGTTGTTATCATTTTGAGTTATAACAGCGGGATAATACCGTTTTTCTTGATCAATGTCAAGAGAAAAAAGTAAAAATTGCAACCTAGGTAGAAAAAAGTGACACGTGACTGTGCTACAATCTCAGAAAAAAGGATCAATTCATGTCTACGATCAATGTCACATGCCCTCACTGCGCCAAGATCAATCGTATCCCGGCCAAAGAGCACTACACCAAAGCCAGCTGCGGCCATTGCAAAGGCTCACTACTTGACACCAAGCCTGTCGATGCCGATGCGCACGCATTTTCACAGTATGTCGGTGGGTCAGAGCTTCCGGTGGTGGTAGATTTCTGGGCTGAGTGGTGTGGACCGTGCAAAATGATGGCTCCGACGTTTGAAAAAGTTGCCGCCTCCATGCCGCTCAAAGCACAGTTTGTCAAGCTCAACACTGAACAGGCTCAGCAGGTTGCCGCCCAATACGGTATCCGCTCGATCCCCACAACGATCGTATTTAAAAACGGTCGAGAAGTCGATCGGGTCAGCGGTGCACTTCCCGAAGTGCAGCTCAAGAGCTGGATCGAGCAGGCGATACGAAAATAAGCAAAAATCACGCTATAATACCTCATCCAAAACAACAGGGATTGCGATGGCACAAGCATATATTTTTCTCCTCGAGGATGATGCCAATCTCAATGAGACCATTGCGGATTATCTCATGGAGCAGGGCTTTCGGGTCGATTCGGCCTATGATGGCCATGAAGCACAGGATCTGCTCTATGAGAAGCGCTATGACCTGTTGCTACTCGATGTCAATACACCGGGAATCAATGGATTTGACCTCCTCAAGGCAGCTCGCGAGGAAGGGGTCACTGCTCCGGCGATTTATATCACGTCGCTGGGCAGCGTCGAAGACCTCGAGACCGGCTTTAGAAGCGGTGGCGATGACTACATTCGCAAGCCCTTTGCACTCAAAGAACTCTTGATTCGGGTCGAGACCCTCATCAAGCGTAGCTTTTATCATGCTTCCAATGAAGAAATTCTCATCAGTGATACCCTGCGATACGACATCAAAAACGGTGCCCTTCTGGATGGAGAGACGACGATCCAGCTTGGGGTCAAAGAGGGCAAATTGCTCAAACTTTTCATGAAGCATCCTGATGAGGTGATTGCTCATGAGCGGATATTCAAGGTGCTGTGGGATTATGACGAAGCGCCCAGCGACACCTCGTTGCGCACTTACATCAAGAACCTACGCAAACTGATCGGAAGGGACCGCATTGTCAGCATCAAAAAGCAGGGCTACAAGTACGTATCAACGCCCTGAGCGTAAAACACTGATCCGGTTTCTTGGTGTGTACGCACTGCTGGTGTTGCTGCTGATCGGACTGGTGGGGTATTTTTATTACCAATCCCAAGAGAAGCTGGCCTTCTCGGCGTACCGGATCAAACTGACCGAATACGCCGCCGACCAGATCAAGCGACTCCACACCCTCCACGATCATTTCCCTGCTGAGACGACGTATCCGCGTGATGCACGCTTCGAGAGTGCGATCTATGATCTGGAGTATGTCCCAATTTTCTCAACCCTCGCGCAGCATGAGGTCAACCTGGAAGAGGAGATTTATCGTGCTGGGGAACGCATTCACTTTATCAAAATTCTCGACAGCTATTATCTGGGAGCCAAATACCTCATCATTGAAGTCCCTGAAGATACAGAATGGTATACCGCGACACTGCACGCGATCGAGGGATATGGTCTGGGTGCTTTGATCGTCTTGATGCTCATTGGGCTCTATCTGGCGCGGCTCTTTGTCCGCCCTATGCGCCACTCGATTCTCCTGCTCGATCAGTTTATCAAAGACACCACCCACGAGCTCAA
>CAZCAZ010000170.1:0-1999 GCA_964496735.1 uncultured Nitratifractor sp.
CCAAGACTGTGCCGTATGTCAAGGAGATCGTGTATGACTTTGAGACCCCATACAATGGTGTGGATCGGATGCTCTATCGATTGAAGCAGCTGGGGATCACCCGAATTGACCGGGAGTTTGAGGCTGAAGGGGTGAGCTGGCGGGTATGGGGGAGTGCAGAGCAGATCGAGCGACTAAAGCGGATATGATTGCCGTTAGATTACAAATTTTGCCGCTGTACGTACCAGCCGAATGTTCCGATCATGCAGATCTTCTCTGCTTCGTCGAGGATCGCGACATCAACGGCAATCGATGCGCGTCCCCGCTTGTGTAGTTGTTGTTTGAACAATGAGAAATCGTCTGGATCGACCGATGCTTTGGCATGGACGGTTCCCTGTGCCGGGTGTTTGTATTTGATGCTGGACGTACGCAGAAGTGGCAGAAGAGTATCGCTGTTGTCTTCACTCAACGACTCGAGATAAAGACCGCTGGCTGTCTCGGCGAGGGTAAAAAGAGCTCCGGCATGAAGCGTGCCGATGTGATTGGTGAGATGTGAGTGCAGGGTCAAGTTGGGTGTGCCATTGTGTAGTGTGATCTGCGTATGGTGTGCGTAGGGGATATTGGCGATGGTCATTGCTCCCCTTTGTCGGTATATGCTGTCAGAATTCGCCCGTTTTTAAGCAAGTCCCCCGTGTGGCTGACCGCATCGAAGATATCCTTCTGGCTCCAGCCCATCGCTAGCAATGTGTCGATCCGCTCCTGCGTGATGGTGTGGGGTGTGAGGATGCTCTGGGCTGCATGCACCGCGAGGGCTCGATGGCGGGTATCAAAAGGGGCACTGCCGATGTCAGTGATCGCGGCATCGAGCTGTGCGGGAGTGTAATCACGGGAGAGGAGCAGATCAGTGTTGAACTGCTTGCAGAATTCGTAGGATTCTCGGTAGGCGATATGCAGCCGCAGAAAGCCGAAAAGATCGGGCTCGATATGAGGATGGCGGGCGATCCGGATGACATTGGCGATGAAATCTTCGAGATAATCGGCATCGATGTTGCCGAGAAATTCCATTTGGGAAGGAACGATACCGTAGATCGCCTTGACACGCCGGAAGAGTTTGCCGAGGTGTTCTGCCTGCGTAGTGTTGGGGGTGACCATGAACATGAGAGATCCTTTGAGTGGTATAATAGACCAGTCGGTTTAGTATGATACCATATCGATGCTGTGACTTTTAGACGTGCCCATGAGCATTAGACAGCTTGGATGCTCTCAACCAGTCGGTTGGCATTGTCAAGGAAGGCTTTGGCGGAGGATTCTTTTGGCGGCCGGGAGAGAAATCCCCAGGTGGAGAGGATCATATGTTGGGCAAGCGAGAATGGCTCATCTTTTCGTACCTCTCCGGCAGTCATGCCGCGCTGCAGCAGATTGCCAAGGTTGGTACTGAGACGGTCATATTCCTCTTGACACGCACCGACGATATCATCATCGAGAGCCGCCATTTCAAGCATCAAGCGATGCAGCGGGCATCCATGGGTGATGAGGGGAATATTGCTAGACATGGTACGCATAGTATGGTGAAGGATTTCAATTGCTGTGCCGTCCTTGGGTGAACTGAAATCAAAAAAAAGTTCCATTTTTGGCACCAGTCGCTCGGCAATCATTGCCAGTACCATTGATTTTTTGGACGTAAAATGGTGATACATTGACCCCTTGGGGACACCGGCCTGCTTGAGAATTGCAGCCGTCGAGGCACCGTGGTATCCGTAACGATATACATGATCAAAAGTGGCGTCAAGGAGCTTGTCGCGGCTGGTCGGTGTGTTTTTCATGGACGCATTATACCCTTAGTACTCACACTGTTCGTTGACATAATCCCATGCCCCACCACTCCCTTCACAGTCTGCAATACGTTCAAACATTCCCGATGTGTTTTCCGGAGGATAAGCCGGTTGAACCTGGGGTGCCTGATCGGAGAAGAGATCGGGGAAATAGCGGGTACGTATGTCATCGAAAAATGCAGCGAAGG
>CAZCAZ010000171.1:0-1989 GCA_964496735.1 uncultured Nitratifractor sp.
GAGGCGTTTGAGGTAGAGCTCGGGGGCGATGCGCAGGTAGCGATCGACCCCGAGGGCATTGAAATGGGTGATGAAGGGTTTGGCATTGGCTCCGCCGGGGATGGGGTGCATCATGGGGGTTTCGACTTCGAGGAAACCATGATCTTCAAAAAAGCGGCGGATCAGTGAGACGATCCGGGAGCGGGTCTCAAAGGTCTTTTTGACTTGGGGATTCATGATCATGTCGAGGTAGCGTTGGCGGTAACGGGTCTCCTGATCGGTCAGACCGTGGAACTTCTCCGGCAGGGGCATGATGGCCTTGGAGACGAGACGAATGTCGGTGCAGTGCAGGGTCAGTTCCCCGGTCTGTGTGACAAAAGGGTAGCCAGTCGCCTCAATGATATCTCCTACTTCGAAAAGCTTTTTGACAATGGTGTTGTAGTAACCTTCCGGGAGATCGTCACGGGTGTAGTAGATCTGTACCAGCCCGTCGTTGTCTTCGATCTTGGCAAAGGCGGCTTTGCCCATGATACGGACAAATTTGATGCGGCCGGTGAGGGTCACACGCTGAGTGTCGTCTTTTTTTTCTTCAGCATCGAGGTTCTTCAGATGCTCGAATGTACGGAGAAATTCCGATGAGGGCATCCCCTTGCTCATGTTGGCTGGGTAGGGATTGTGCCCTTCTTCGCGGAGTTTTTCGGCTTTTTTGATTCGTTCCTGGATGTACTGGTTTTCAAATATCAATGGTGCTTCCTTTGGCATTGGGCACAGAGGCCGACGATCTTCATGGTGTGGTCGGTCATCTGGAAATGATGTTGTTCGGCGATGGCTTCCTGACGGGCTTCAATCACATCATCGGTAAATTCGATGATCGCGCCGCACTCGGTGCAGACGAGGTGATCGTGGTGCTTTTTGAGGCCAATCTCATACTTCTTCCCGTCTTTGCCAAATGAGATTGATTCGGCCAGACTGGCTTCTTCCAGGAGTGTTAATGTACGGTAGATTGTGGCGATCCCGACATTGAGATCTGGGTTTTGCTCACTGACGAGTCGGTGGATATCTTCGGGGGAGAAATGCCCTTCGTTTTCATAAAGTACCCGGAGGATTGCTTCACGCTGTTTGGTGAACTTGAGCTTGTTTTTTTTCAGAAGCTGTGTAAATTCATCGAGTAGAAATGGATAATCAACCATGCTTAGTAACCTTTTTGAATGAGAGAGGGGCCATGTTGATCAGGGAAGAGCCCACACGATTGAGGGTGGGGAGGAGACGACTTTTGTTCAGATTGCCGGCAAAATTATCGCGAACCAAAGCACTGTTGAGAAGGCTGGCGCTGATCAGGGAGAAGATCAAAAAATATTTGAACCCGGCAACAGCCATTCCGAGTAGTTTGGAACCGGTACTATGTGACGGGGCTTTCAGGGCCGAGAAGATGGTTCCGACAAAAGCGCTTCCCCCCCAGATGAGTCCCAGCACCAGCAAAAAGCCCAGAAGCTTGAGCAGGGCGGGGTTGCCCATGTGGATCATGCCGCCGATTGTGTGGGCGACGGGTTCTGCCGCACGTGATGCAACAAAAATACCACCGATCAGGCCGACAAATCCGACCAGTTCACGCATCACACCGTTGAAGAAACCTTTCCAGGAGAGCAGCAGGATCAAAAGAATTATGACAATATCGATCACGGTTTATCCTTAGATGAGGTTTTTGATTTCATCGGGTTTATTGGAGTATTGCAGGGCCACGCGTCTGTCGATGAGACCGTTCCGGACCAGTTTGACGAGCGCCTGGGTCTGGGTCTCCATCCCGGTATCGCCTTGACCGAGCTGCATGGAGGAGTAGATCTGGTGGACTTTGTCCTCCCGGATGAGGTTGGCGATGGCGTGGTTGGTGACGAGGATCTCCGAAGCGGCCAATCGCCCTCCCCCGACTTTGGGCAGCAGTGCCTGAGCGATCACGGCGACCAGTGAGCTGGAGAGCATTGCCCGGACTTGGGGGTGCTCGTCTCCGCCGAA
>CAZCAZ010000172.1:0-1978 GCA_964496735.1 uncultured Nitratifractor sp.
GTCGAGTTCAAAAAATCCTTGCATCTTATTCTCCCTCCTCTATCTTCAATGGACTTTTCATGTCCTTGGGGCGCACCATCCAAAAGTCTCGAATCTTGACTCGAAAATTATCAAGAATTCCCTTGGCTGCTACGCTCTGCGTCTCATGATAATAGTCTTTGAGCAATTTTTTCAAATAATAACGCTCTATATCGGTATCGTCGGTATCAATGCGTCGCGCTTCAACCAGTTCAGGATTGATGTTTTCGACAAATTCATGCGCCTCATCCAGGACAAACGCTACCCCGCCTGTCATTCCGGCACCGAAGTTGACACCCGTCTTGCCCAGGATCACAACGACCCCACCGGTCATGTATTCACAAGGATGATCGCCCGTCCCTTCGACAATAGCAATCGCTCCCGAGTTGCGCACCGCAAATCGTTCACCGACTTGACCTGCTACATAAAGCTTGCCGCCGGTAGCACCATAAAGGCATGTATTGCCCCCGAGCGAAAAACGATCGGAGCCAAACTGTGAAGTGATGACAATCCGGCCGCCGGCCATCCCTTTGCCGATATAGTCATTGCCTGCGCCATTGACTCGAATGCTGATTCCCGGAGAAAGGAAAGCACCCAGCGATTGGCCTGTGGTGCCCTCAAGCTCCAGATTGATTGTGTTGTCTTTCAATCCCTTGTCGCCATAGTATTTGGCAATCTCGCCTGAAATCAATGTCCCAAAACTCCGGTTGGTATTTCGGATTGTCTTATGGAGTGTGACACTCTCATTGGGGTTTTTGATCACGGAGGAGAGTTCTTTGAGTATCCCTTTTTCGTAGGCGTTGTCGTCAAAGGGCTCGTTGCGCTCCACCTGCTGTGTATTGGGGCCATCGAGATGAACCAGAAGCTGCTCGAAGTCAAACTTCCCGGCCAATTTGCTCTCCACAACCTGAAGCAACGCGGTCTGTCCGATAATCTCTTCGAGCGAGCGGTAACCGATCGAAGCAAGGATCTGGCGGACATCTTCGGCCAACAAAGTGAAATAATTCATGAGCCGCTCTACGGTTCCTTCGTAGTGCTCGCGTAGTTTCTCTTCTTGGGTTGCGATACCGACCGTGCATCGGTTCAGGTGACAAATTCGGAGGATTTTGCAGCCCAAAATCGTCAGGGCGCCTGTACCAAATGCGTACCGCTCTGCCCCAAAGATCGCAGCCTTGACAACATCCATACCGGATTTTAAGCCGCCATCGGTTTCGAGGAGCACCTGACCTCGCAGATTGTTGGCTTTGAGCGCATTGTGCGCTTCGATCAGCCCCAGCTCCCACGGGTTACCCGCATGCTTGATCGAGGTCAGCGGGGCAGCGCCTGTACCGCCATCTGCCCCCGAGATAATGATCTTGTCCGCATAACACTTGGCCACACCGGCCGCAATGGTGCCCACACCAGCTGTCGAGACCAGCTTGACTGCTATTCGTGCATCGGGATTGATCTGCTTGAGATCAAAGATCAGTTGTGCCAAATCTTCTATCGAATAGATATCGTGATGGGGTGGCGGCGATATGAGCGTCACGCCCGGGGTGGTGTGGCGGAGGCGCGCTACCAGCGCATTGACCTTGTGACCAGGCAATTGACCCCCTTCGCCCGGCTTGGCTCCTTGGGCTACTTTGATCTGCAATTCTTCGGCCGAACGCAGATAGCCCGGTGTCACACCAAAACGCCCAGAGGCGACTTGCTTGATCTTGGAATTTTTAATGGTGCCAAATCGTGCGGCATCTTCACCCCCCTCGCCCGAGTTGCTCATGCCACCGAGACGGTTCATCGCTTCAGCCATGCTCTCATGTGCTTCGGGCGAGATAGACCCCAGAGACATTGCCGCTGTAGAGAAGCGTTTCAAGATCGCTTCAACTGGCTCTACCTCATCCAACGCAATCGGCTTGCGTTCCTGCTTGAACTCAAAAAAGTCACGGACAAACTTCGTCCCCCGCCCCTCAAGCATGTTTTT
>CAZCAZ010000173.1:0-1963 GCA_964496735.1 uncultured Nitratifractor sp.
GCGCCCCGCGGGGGCACAGCATCGCCCACTGCCCCCGCTCCAACCGCCTGCTGGGCGGCGGACGGCTACCCATCGAAGATGTCAGCGCGCCACTGAGTATCGCCACAGACGGCCTGAGTTCCAACTGGTCACTCAATCTCTGGGATGAACTGCGTGCGGCGCTTATGCTTCACCACCAGGGCCCTCTGCCCGAGATGGCCGAACGCTTCATCCGCGCCGTGACCCTCGATGCAGCTCATGCCCTGCACAGCGATGCCGGCCGGATCGTTCCCGGTGCACCGGCTGACCTGATCACGATCTCTCTGCCTGAGCGGGTCGAGGACCCTTCACAACTGGCATTGCAGACGATCCTTCATACCCACCGGGCCGATCAGATCTTCATCGATGGAGAGGAGGTCACATGGACATGAAAACCACCATCACCGCCTTCATCCGCGCTGTGGAGGCCAACTGTTTTATCGATGCGCACGAGATACTCGAGCAGAGCTGGAAAGCCTTGAAACAAGAGGACCGCCTCGACGAGGCCCGCATCCAAAAAGGTCTCATCAACGCCACCACCGCCATCGGCCTCCACCACGAGCGGGGCAAAACCGATGCCGCCAGACGCGTCTGGCCCACGTTTGAAAAATACCGTCCGCTGATCCATACGGTCGAGACGGAACATCACAAACTCTATCGCCAGGCCGAAGAGCTGCTCGAGAGAAAACGTCGGGAATATTGCCGGGACTAAGCGCTACTTTTCCTGTAAAAACTCCCGATCCAATGGGTCGTCATTCTGTTTCCAGACGGAATAGACCGGACTTGTTTTTTCTTCGGCTGAGCGTTTTTTGATCGCCATCATATCGGCAAGGCAGTCCTCATAGTCCGCATCGTGTAGTTTCAAATACTTTTGGCAAGCATACTCGGTCATCTTGTAATCCTGCAGGGCGTAAGAGACATCAATAAGACGCCGGACAAAAAACCAATAACGGGAGATTTTGTCTTTGAGCGTTTCATCGGAACTGTTCAGGAAATTCAAGGCTTCTTTTTCGAGTACCTGATATGACTTTTTTGGGTTCTTTCTTCCCTGGTATATATGGGATATCGTCACCAAAGAATTGCTAAAATCCTCATCCCTATCGTAAGCGGCTTGAAGCAAGGTGATGGCCTCATCATAGCGCTGCGTCATCTTGGCCTTATAGATTTGATATCCGAGATTGTTGTAGAGTGCTGCATTGGCATACTCAAACAGATCGTCATGCCCCTTTATCAATCGTAAAACACGATCATAGCGTGCGACATTGGCTGTAGCGTTGTCATCATAATACGAAGTCATGTACAGGGTATTGGGATTGAGTGGGCAGGCTTTGATCCCTTTTTTAGTATAGCGCAATGCCCACGAATCTACTTCCTGTTCATCCGAATAAAAATCTCCAATTTTGTTGTAGATCTGCGAGACAAAGAATTGCCGAGAATGGTTCATGTCATGAATACGACTGCCGTTTTCATCATAGAGTGTCACCATTGGGACGGTGATCTTGCTTTCGAGCATCGCTTGGAGCTTTTTGTCCAAGTATTCAATGTAGTTGTCTGGAATTTCTTTGGCGATGAGATTCCATGTACTGTTCCCCTCTTGCCCCTGATTGTTAAATGCTGTGATCTGTTCAAAAAACGGATCGAGGCTCTCCTCACTCATTTTGCTCTCTTTGAATGCATCCATCCACATCTTGTCGCGAGTCTTCATCGTATTGCGCTGCCAAATGTCCGGCTGAAGCATATCAAAATATCTCGTGCTGTAGGCACGAAATACCTCATCACTATCCATGACATAGTCGTAGCCAGCTACGACCAGCTGACTTATCTTTTTTGCGCTGGCATTGGCATCTACTTTTTGGCGAATAACCTTATGAAAAGCCTCCACATTCAGCACATTCTCTTTGGCCGAATCTTCGGCTTGCATGCTATACTCGATCAGCGCAAACCC
>CAZCAZ010000174.1:0-1961 GCA_964496735.1 uncultured Nitratifractor sp.
GCGGTGGCCGGAGAGCTTTCGCTGAGTCCATACCCCTCGAGCAGGGTAGCGCGTTTGAATTTTTCATTCATGGCATCAAGTGTTTGCGGCTGAAGCGCTGCGGCACCCGAGACGAAGAGGCGGACGCGGTTGAACCACATGAAATACCACGGGAGTTTGGCGCGGGCGACGGCATTGTAGACATCGGGCACCCCAAAAAAGATCGTCACCCGCTTGAGGAGGGTTTGTTTGAAGATATTACTAAACGGCTGCAGGGATTTGATGATGACGATGCTTGCCCCCCGATAGAGTGGCAGAATGATCCCGATCGAAAAAGCAAACGAGTGGAACATCGGCAGAAACACAATAAAGCGGTCTTTGGGGGTGACGTTCATCAGCTGACTGCCCGATTCGGCATTGGAGAGGATGTTTTTGTTGGTCAGCATGGCGCCTTTGGGCTTGCCCGTGGTGCCAGACGTATAGAAGAACACCGCCAGATCATCGAGTGTGCGCATCACCGGACTGGCCTCCAGACCTCTGTTCAAGACATCTTCAAAGGCCACATTGGTCTCATTGGTCAAGCGCAACCCTCCTTCCCAGATGATTTGCCTGCAGAGGTCTTTGGCGTCAGAAGCATGGACGACTTTTTCAAACTTGGCTGAAGCGACCAATAGGATCGCACCACTGTCACCGAGGATATAGCTCAGCTCGGTCTCCTTGAGAAAATTGTTGATCGGGACAGTGACGGCTCCGATTTTGGAGATTGCCAGTACGGCCACGGCAAACTCCCAGCTGTTCTGCATAAAAAGCGCCACCCGCTGCTCGGGCTCGATACCGATCGAGGCAAGATATCCCGCAAACGCATCAACCTTTTGGAGCAGGTCGCCGTAGGTGATGGCGTTGTCTCCTTCGAAGAGTGCCACTTTCTTTTTGCTATTGTGCCCAAAATACTGAACACTTTCATAGAAATTGTTAAACCGGTAATTCAGCATGTTTTCTCCTTGGTGATGTTGATTTATGTGCCGATCAGCGCGTAGAGTGCCTGTATCTCCTCCGTCCAGATCGTCTCATCGATCGTCTCAAGGATCAGCGGGATGTCGTCCATGCGCGGGTCGTTCATGATGAGCCGAAACCCTTCCCAACCGATCTCTCCCTCCCCCAGTGAATGGTGGCGGTCGACCCGAGAGCCCAGTGGCGGCTTGGAGTCATTGATATGCATACCGCTAAGATACTCAAACCCCACAATTCGGTCAAAATCACTCATGGTTTTTTCGTATGCTTCGGGGGTGCGCAGGTCGTACCCTGCGGTGAAGGTGTGGCAGGTATCGAGGCAGACTCCGACACGACTTTTGTCTTCGATTTTATCGATCAGGTACCCCAGATGCTCAAACCGATACCCGAGGTTCGTCCCCTGCCCAGCGGTGTTTTCGATCACCAGTTTGACTCCCGATCCGGCGGTGGCCTCGATCGCGAAGTTCATCGACTCGGCGATCACATCGAGGCAGCGGTATTCGGCTGCACTTATCTGCTCATCGTAGTCGGCAGCTCTTTTGGGGACCTTGACGAGATGACTGCCGGGATGGAAATTGAGCAGTTCCAGTCCGAGCTGTTCACAGCGCTGCAGCTCATCAACAAACGCTTCGCGGGATTTGAGGAGTTTTTCTTCTTCGGGGTGGCCGAGGTTGATCAGGTAGCTGTCGTGCGGCAGGACATGGCGGGGATGGATGCCGCTTTGGGCTAGATTTGCTTTGAATGCCTGGATGGTCTCGGGGGTGAGTGGCTTGGCTTTCCATTGTTTTTGGTTCTTGGTAAAGAGGGCAAAGGCTCGGGCTCCGATCTTGATGGCGTTGAGCGGTGCATTGTCCACTCCGCCGCTGGCACTGACGTGTGCGCCGACAAATTTGGTCATACGATGATACTCCGATTTTTTTCTTGAGTCGATTGTATCGAGAATTTTTCATGATTTTGCTGATTTTTAAGTA
>CAZCAZ010000175.1:0-1954 GCA_964496735.1 uncultured Nitratifractor sp.
CTCGATTGTGATCGATGCGGAGGCGCGTATTCCCGTGAACTGGATGAAGCACTGAAGCTTCGGATCAGTGACGAGGTGGTAGAAGATAAAGAGAATTTGGATATAATCGAGTTTTTGGATGGCAGGATTGATCTCCTGTATATCCTTCAAGGCGAGATCAACGCTCTCGCAGGTGATTATCATTTTTGCCCCCCGTGTGAGGCAAATGATGAGACACTGGAAATGGAATTTTAACAGAAAGGACCTACCATGGCAGTACCCAAGAGACGAACCAGCAAAACGCGAGCGGCCAAACGCCGTACCCATTATAAGTTGACCCTTCCCCAGCCCGTCAAAGATGCAGACGGAACCTGGAGAATGCCTCACCACATGAACATGACCACAGGCAAGTACAAAGACTGATGCGTCATACCGACCGTAATGTCCGCATCGCGATTGATGCGATGGGGGGCGATCACGGCCCCGAGCCGATTATCGAGGGGTGCGTGCATGCACTCGAAGAGCGGCGCTTTACCCCTATTCTTGTTGGCAGGCGCGATGAGATCCTCTCCTTTCTTCCCCTTTATTATCAAGACAAGATTGAAATCGTTGATGCGGATGATGTCATCGAGATGAGTGATCAGGCGACCAATGCCCTCAAACGCAAGGAATCGTCGATTTACAAAGCCATCGAATTGGTCCGGGATGGCCAGGCCGATGGTGTCATCTCAGCCGGTCACAGCGGGGCGACTATGACCGTAGCTACTTTGCGCATCGGGCGCCTCCCTCATATCTCCAAGCCGGCCCTGGCAACGATGATGCCGACCGATATGGGCAAAAAAACCCTGGTACTTGATGTCGGTGCTGTCGTGGAATGCAAAGCACAGAATTTATATGAATTTGGTGCGATGGGTGAGGCCTATGCACTGGAAGTGTTGGGACTCGATGCTCCCAAAATCGGCCTACTGGCCAATGGAGAAGAGGAGAGCAAGGGGAACGAGCTGACCAAAGAGGCCTTCCCCCTGCTCAAGGAGCTGGATAACTTCATTGGCAATGTAGAAGGGCGGGATATCTTCAACGGATCGGTGGATGTGGTCGTGACCGATGGTTTTACCGGAAACGTGCTTCTCAAAACCAGCGAAGGCGTTGCCGAAGCTATCTTGTCTCTGATGCGTCAACATATTCGCAAATCACTTCCCGCCAAGATCGGTGCCCTGTTGATGAAGCGTAAGGTGTTCAGTAATCTCAAAAAAGAGATCGACTATGCTGAATACGGCGGAGCCCCTTTGCTGGGTATTGATGGTTGTGCGATTATTTCCCATGGGAGTAGCAACTCCAAAGCAGTTAAAAATGCCATTTTTCAGGCCATCAACTATACCCAGTCAGATGTGAACAAAAAGATCGAAGACCTCTTGACTGCCAATCATAACGAAGCGTCGTAGCAACGGGGCGGCCCCCTTCAAAGCCCCTCTGTGCTACAATACCCCCACTGATTTTCTTACCGCGACTTTCCCAAAGGAGTCCTATGTCTATTTTCGCTGCTTTCCGTTCCATCGGAGCGTACGTACCCCAAAAAATTCTCACGAATGCCGATCTTGAAAAAATGGTTGATACCACGGATGAGTGGATTACCAAACGTACCGGTATCAAAGAGCGTCGTCTGGCTGCTGACAACGAAGCCACAAGCGATATGGGAGCCAAAGCGGCTCAAATCGCCATTGATCGTGCCGGTTTGAGCAAGGATGAGATCGATTTGGTCGTCTGTGCGACGGTGACACCGGATTATTTCAATATGCCCTCTACGGCAACGGTTATTTCGGACAAACTCGATATCCGTAATGTGCAAGCCTTTGATATTTCAGCTGCCTGCAGCGGTTTTGTCTATGCCTTATCCGTAGCCAAAGCCTTCATCGAATCGGGGATGAAAAAGCATGTCCTGATCATCGGGGCGGAGAAGTTCAGCTCCATCGTGGAT
>CAZCAZ010000176.1:0-1920 GCA_964496735.1 uncultured Nitratifractor sp.
AATCCGAAACATTCATTATCGCCCAGATTGGGCGAACGGTCGGCCTCTACGGCGATCTGAAGCTCAATCTTCACACTGATTTTCCTGCACAATTTCAACCCGGGATCGTTTTTGCTTCAAGCCGTGGTGACTTGACGATCCAAGCCTATGACCCTGAGCGCAACCTGATCCGTTTTGTTGGCTATGCATCAATGGAAGATGCCAAAAAGCTCACCAATGCGCAGCTCTTTAGTACACTCGAACAGACACGAGAGCAAGTGACGCTGGAAGAAGGGGAGCATTTTTGGTTTGAAATCATTGGCGCTTCCGTGGCAGAAAAGGGTGTAATATTGGGAGTTGTATCTGAGATTGAACGCTTGGCTGATACGGATTATCTTGTGATAGATACTGATGAGAAGATGATCGAAAACGGTTGTCCGAAAACCTTCCTTATTCCCTATATTCCCCGCTACATTCTCTCAGTAGACGTTGATGAAAAAACGATTGATGTTGTTGATGCCCATGCCATACTGGAAGCAAGCTGATGCGTTTTACTTTTGTGAGTCTTTTTCCTGAAATGGTCGCTGGGTATTTTGAGCATTCGATCTTGGGTCGGGCTGTTGAGGCAGGCCATATCGCACTGGACTATGTCAACCCGCGTGATCACTCGACCAATCGCCACAAGAAGGTTGATGAGCCGATGATTGGTGGAGGGGCTGGGATGCTGATGACCCCTCAACCGCTCGATAGTGCGATCACTGACATCAAGATGGCCTCTCCTGAGGCGCGTATTATCTTTCTCACCCCTGTTGCCAAGCCGTTTCGGCAAATCGACGCAAAGCGCCTTGCTTCTTATGAGCATATTGTCCTTGTTGCTGGTCGCTATGAAGGGATTGATGAGCGGGTGATTGAGATGCACGCAGATGAAGTCTTCGGGGTAGGGGACGCGATCCTGACCGGTGGTGAGCTGCCGGCCATGATGCTCTGCGATGCGATCAGCCGGAATGTCTCAGGGGTCTTGGGCAACAGTGATTCCTTGACCATTGAGAGCTTTGAAGAGACCCTGCTTGAGGCTCCTTCATTTACGAAACCTGATGTTTACGGTGGGCGCGGTACCATTTCAGAGTTTCTAAAGGGAAATCACAGTAAAATTGCCGACCTGAAAAAGCGCATGTCGCTGAAAAAAACTCAATATTTCCGACCGGATTTATACCAGAAAGCTAAAGGCACACTATGAGAAACAAGTACATCGAAAGCTTCGAAAAAGCACAACTCGCTGAGAAGACCATTCCTGATTTCCGCGCTGGTGACACCGTTCGTGTCGCCGTACGCATCAAAGAGGGCAACAAAGAGCGTATCCAGAATTATGAAGGACTTTGCATTGCCATCCGTGGTGAAGGCACAGGCCGCACTTTTAATGTACGCAAGATCGGCGCCAACAGTGTCGGTGTGGAGCGTGTATTCCCCCTCTACTCTGACAGCATTGAGAGCATTGAAGTGCTCCGTCGTGGTCGTGTTCGCCGCGCGAAATTGTTTTACCTGCGCGATCGCAAGGGGAAGGCGGCGAGGATCAAAGAACTCCGCCGCAAATAATTCTTTCGTTCCGCTTTCCCGCATCTTCGCGGGAGCTTCCTCAGTCACTTACTATTCGTAAGCACCTTCGTCACACCCCACAAATCTTCAGAAAATCAAAGCGAGAATTCACTGTGTTGCTTTCCTTGTTGTTGCCTTTTGACTAATATTTGATATTTTATTTTGCTTAATGGTGATAACCTAAAAGAGAGAGTTAATGTGCTATAATAGGAAAAATGAAGGTAGGTATACATGAGGAAAAATTCCATTAAACGCGTATTGAGTTCTTTTACTTTTATAGTGGGAATGCTTACGCTTGTCGGCTGTGGCGGTGGAGGCGGAAACCAAGCTCCAACAGCCCAGGCAGGA
>CAZCAZ010000177.1:0-1916 GCA_964496735.1 uncultured Nitratifractor sp.
ATTTACAAAGAAACTAGCCTTCACTTTATGATCACAACCAACTGTAAAAAACAATACAGATACTGCACCTACCATCTTTAAGATATTTTTCATCATAACTCCTTTAAAAGTATATATTTTGAATGATAGTATTAAAGTGTAATGGAGTGTAATAATTGTCAAACATTACTTAAGATAAATAGCGTATAGAGAGTATAAGAAGAAAATGACCATACCCAGTAAAGAACATCATCAAGACAATGACAAGTGCAGTACTGGAATATCTTAATGAGAAAAAACAGATCAGCCTCAAACGGGCTGATCTTGATGGGGATATTACCCCTCTTTCACCTCATACTGCTCTCGACCCATCTGGTAGAGATCGTTGCCGTAGGTGTCGTTGATGACGGTGACAGGGAAGTCTTCGACTTCGAGGCGACGGACCGCTTCGGGGCCGAGTTCGGGGTAGGCGATCACTTCGGCACTCTTGATCTGTTTGCCGAGCAGCGCACCCGCTCCGCCGGTGGCACCGAAATAGATCCCGTCATACTCTTTGCAGGCGTCGATGACGGCCTGGTTGCGCTTGCCTTTGCCGATCATCCCTTTGGAGCCGTGGGCGAGCATCGTGGGGGAGTAGCTGTCCATCCGGTAGCTTGTGGTCGGACCCGCACTGCCGATAGGCTCACCCGGCTTGGGCGGGGTGGGACCGACAAAATAGATCACCGAGCCTTCGATATCAAACGGGAGTTCTTCCCCTTTCTCAAGCAGTTCGACGAGGCGTTTGTGCGCCGCATCCCGTGCCGTATAGAGGACGCCGCTGAGGTACACCACATCGCCGGCTTTGAGCTGTCGGGTGTCTTCACTGGTCAGAGGGGTTGTCAAATGATAGGTTGCCATGATGACTCCTTAGAGGGTGATGTGTGCGTGGCGTGAGCTGTGGCACTGGATGTTGACCGAAACCGGCAGCGAGGCGATGTGACAGGGGTTGGATTCGATGTGGACGGCCATGGCGGTCTTGGTACCGCCCATTCCCATTGCACCGATGCCGAGGTTGTTGATCTTCTCGAGCATAATCGCTTCCATCTC
The DNA here is from genome assembly GCA_964496735.1 of uncultured Nitratifractor sp. GTDB lineage: Bacteria > Campylobacterota > Campylobacteria > Campylobacterales > Sulfurovaceae > S017-3. Next base: position 1,066 of record CAZCAZ010000177.1, read on the forward strand.
TTGAAGTTCGGTGTCAGGATTATCGGTTCCGATATCACGAAACAACGCATGCTTAGAGCTGATGACAGCCTTTTCAAATGTTCCACCAATGCCGACACCGACGACAATCGGAGGACACGGGTTGCCCCCTGCTTCCGAGACCACCTCTTTGACATATTCAATGATCCCCTCTTTTCCTGCTGCAGGCGGAAAGACACGAGCGCGGGAGACGTTTTCGCTTCCGCCCCCTTTGGCCGCGTACTCTATCTCGATTTTGTCCCCGGCTACGAGATCAAAATGGATGATTGCAGGGAGATTGTAGCCAATCGTATCTTTGTAGTTTTCACGGCTAAACGGATGGCAGGTACTGGCGCGCAGATAGCCATCTTTGTAGCCCTGCTCGGTTCCCACGTTGATGGCGTCACGCAATAAACCACCCTTGATCTTGACCTCTTCACCAACTTTGATGAAAAAGACGGCCAAGCCGGTATCCTGACACAAAGGACGAGCCTCTGTCTTGGCAATATGGGCATTATCAAGTATCTGCTCAAGCACGGCCTTGGCGACGGGGGATTTCTCGCTCTTGACCGATGCCTCAAGGGCACTGTACATGTCCTCTGGCAAATCAGTACTACAGTGGATGATCAAGTCTCGAATCGTCTTGACCACCGTATCAAATTCAATTTCACGCATGGGTTTCTCCTCTAGGAATTAGAAATATTTCTTTTCTCGCAGGACATCAATCATCTCCTGCACAGAGTTCACACTTTTGGCAAAACGCTTTTTCTGGCGTTCACTCAACGTCACCTCAAATACCTTCTCGGCGCCACCAGCGCCCAGCACAAGTGGTACACCCGAGACAACGTCATTAT
>CAZCAZ010000178.1:0-1821 GCA_964496735.1 uncultured Nitratifractor sp.
TCGATGGGGTGACCAATCCGCAGAATCTCGGCATGATCATCCGCTCCTGTGCCGCTGGGGCTGTTGATGCCATGCTGTTGCCAACCAAAGGCAATGCTCAGATCACACCACTGGCAATCCAAGCCAGTGCAGGGACGCTTTTCAAGCTGCCGATCATCAAAACCTCCGACTTGGTCGCTTCGCTCAAACATTTCCGTGAACAGGGAGCCGAGGTCTATAGCATGGAGGCGGATGCTCCGTTGGATTATCGGGCGACCAGAGATACCCACCGGAGCCTCTTTGTCCTGGGGAACGAATCAGAAGGTGTGCGCCCTGAAGTGACCGCTGCGTGCAATGCATCCATTGCTATTCCGATGCAACGCGGGGTGGAGTCGCTCAATGTGGCGATCACGGCAGCCTTGCTGGCGTTTATGTGATTGACCTTACCCTCTTTTTTACTGCGTTTGTCTCTGCGACACTTTGGCCGATGGGGAGCGAAGTGGTACTGCTCTATGATCTGGCACAGGGTTATGCGCCCTGGGAACTCTGGATTGCCGCCACGGCAGGCAACACGCTGGGTGCGGCGGTCAACTACTGGATGGGACTTGGGGGCGAAGAGTTTCTTGAAAGCCGCGGTGTGATCCGTCCCGGTGCCCTGGGGTCAATCCGTCGTTATTTCGATCGCTTTGGTGCGGTGACTCTGCTGTTGAGCTGGCTGCCGATCGTGGGTGACCTCTTTACCTTTGTTGCCGGGGTGGTGCGCTATCCGTTCGGGCGATTTCTCCTGTGGGTGCTGGTCGCCAAAGGGGGACGGTATGCAGTAGCTGTCGGGTTGTTTGTGGTGTATGGTACGTAGAAAAAGCACCCCATTCAATCTTCAAAATTAAATCTAGGAGTAACATTATGGCACAACGTACGTTTATCTCGTGGAATGTCAATGGCATCCGCGCAGTAGCGAAAAAAGAGGCACTGAAGTGGATTGATGAGGCAGGGGTTGATTTTCTGGGTTTGCAGGAGATCAAAGCTGAGGCCGACCAAATCCCCGAGGATATTTTCGAGCGCGATTATGCGTTTGAGCACATCAACTCTTCTGTAAAAAAAGGGCAGTCGGGTGTGGCGCTTTATACGGATATACCAGGAGAAGCTTCGTGTTGTGAGCATGTGGACATTCTGGGTGAGGGGCGTATCAATGAGTATCATTTTGATGATTTGGTACTCTTCAACGTCTATTTCCCAAATGGCCAGCGTAACGAGGAGCGCCTAGCATACAAGCTGGCATTTTATGATCGTTTTTTGGAGCATATTTTGGCACGGCGCTCAGAAGGAAAATCAATTATCGTCTGTGGTGACGTCAACACAGCGCATCACCCCATTGATCTGGCTCGTCCAAAAGCCAATGAAAAAATCTCAGGATTTTTACCGGAAGAGCGTGCGTGGCAGGACAGGCTATTGGCATCCGGCTTTGTCGATACGTTCAGGCATGTGCATGGTGATATTCCAGATCGTTACAGTTGGTGGAGCTACCGAGCAGGTGCCAGAGCCAACAACGTGGGGTGGCGTATTGATTACTTTTACGTTTCGGATGACTTGAAGGACAAGATCATCGAAGCGGAGATTCTTGATGAGGTGATGGGCTCAGATCATTGCCCTGTGACGTTGGTTTTGGATCTTTGATTGGGACGATAAGGCACAGGTGGTTTTGGTGGGCAATGGCCCACCCTACGTGTTTTGCAGTGCCTGGTAAATCTTTTTCATAACCGGTACATCCACGCCAAGCCGATCTCCTTCGTGAACCACATACCCCAGCAGTGCTTCGATCTCAGCCGGTTTGCCCTGTTCGAT
>CAZCAZ010000179.1:0-1797 GCA_964496735.1 uncultured Nitratifractor sp.
GGATGGGGAGCACCGATATCTCCTTTGCGATCATCACCGGCGGCAACTGGTTCAAGGTCCCCGAATCGATCAAAGTCGAGCTCGTCGGCACACCAGGCAAGCATGTCTACGGTAAAGACATCATCCTTGAGGTGATCCGGCTGCTGGGCGTCGATGGGGCTCTGTATAAGACGCTGGAGTTTACCGGTGATGGGATCAGGCATTTGGATATGAGTGACCGCTTTAGTATGTGCAATATGGCGATTGAGGCCGGAGCCAAAAACGGTATCTTTTCTGTAGATGAGGTGACGCATGCTTATCTCGATGAGCGAGCTGAAGCCAATGGTGGGTTGCGCTCTGAGCCCAAGATTCATGTCTCGGATGATGACGCGACCTATACTCAGGTTTTGCGGATTGACCTCGATGCCCTCTCGCCGGTCGTGGCGTACCCCTTCCTGCCGAGCAACGGCAGGAGTATGGAAGAGGCGGCCGCTGATGAGCTGGCGATTGATCAGGTGATGATCGGATCGTGTACCAACGGCCGTATCGAGGATCTGCGGATTGCCGCTGAGATCGTCCGGGGCAAGCGGGTCGCCCGTCGTACGCGGATGATCGTCACCCCCGCCACGCAGAAGATCTTCCTTCAGGCGCAAAAAGAGGGGCTCATCGAAGCCCTTGTCGAAGCCGGAGCGGTGGTGAGCAACCCCACCTGCGGGGCGTGTCTCGGCGGCTACATGGGGATCCTCGGTGATGGGGAAAAGTGTGTCGCGACGACCAACCGCAACTTTGTCGGTCGGATGGGCGCACGCACTTCCGAGATCTATCTGGCCAATTCTGCAGTAGCTGCGGCGAGCGCCATAGCGGGCAAACTGGTGGATCCAAGAATAATCTAAATATGGTTTCGGAAACGAAAATTTGACAGAAAATTGACTTTTTTCGTTTCCAGTTGGTAAGGTTTTTTTAATTTTCCCATAAAATGATGGTTAAAGTATGATTCTTTTCCGGAGTCGCCTTCTATTTTAATTTGACTTTTTTTTGATATACTCACAAAATTACAAATATATGAGATTTCATACTTTATGATATGATATGCACGATTGACTTGGGGAGTTGCCATGCAAATGACTTTGCGATTCATAGTATTGTTGTTCGGTTTTCTCGTGAGTGGGTTGCATGCCGAGGGTACGCCTGTCGGTACAGCAATCGCCAACCAAGCAGAGATCGCGTATGCAGTCAATGGTATTCCCAACACCCTTAGCAGCAACGAGGATCTCTTTGTGGTCGATCGGATCGTGGATGTGCGCACCAGCTGGCAGGACACCGAATCGGTCAAAGTGGCCGCCGGAGACCTGAAGCGCGTGCTGACCTTCGTCGTCACCAATGAAGGCAACGGGGACGACAACTTCACTCTTGGTTACGATCACAACACTTCCAGTGATTTTCTACCGACAGACAGAGAGCTTTATCTGGATGATGGTGACGGGATTTTTGATCCGGCACACGACACATTGGTGACGCATATCAGCCTTGGGCATGATCACAACGCAACTTTGTTTATCGTAGCAAACATCCCTGACGACAACAGCACTGCACCCAACAAGAGATCATGGGAGATCCTCCGAGCTACGACAGAGAGCAATGCTACGGCTGGAGCCGATCAGTCTGATGTGGTGGACGTGGTGATCCGTACCGGCACGGATGCGGACACGGGGATTTATGAGATCCGAGACTTTTGGCTCGAATCCCATAAATCTGTCACTGTCCACAGCGACGACAATGCCACCCACACCGGCACCCGGGTGACCTACACGATCGAAT
>CAZCAZ010000180.1:0-1776 GCA_964496735.1 uncultured Nitratifractor sp.
AACTTTTGCCGGTATTGACCCGTCCGATGATGGCGACTTTGATCTCACGATCCTCCTCATCAGGGCTGCCCTCCTGATCGAGAAACTGTTCGAGGGAAAGCTCCTCATCCTCGACCAACACGGGTGCTGTGCATGCATCTTTCGGTGGGATATACTGTTCCAACCAGCGGTAAAATGGATTGAGCTTACGGTTGTGGCTGACGGAGATGGGGAAGATGTTTTCGGCTCCGAATTCGATGAATTCCCAGAAGGGCCCCTGCTCTTCTTTGTCGTTGTCGATCTTGTTGACGATCAGGGCGATCGGTTTGCCCAGTTTCTGCAAGCGGTAGAAGAGTTTCTTGTCTTCGTCATCCGGCAGGGTTTTCCCATCGACCATGTAGAGGATCACATCGGCGTCGTCGGCCGCCCTGAGTGCCATATCCCCTACCTTGGAGAACAGATCACTGCTGTAGTCGATTCCCCCGGTATCGAGCACCTCAAAATCACGATTTTCGCTGATGGTTACGATCCGTTTTTTGACATCACGGGTGGTGCCGCTGACATCGGAGGTGATGGCATCACGTTGGCGTGCGAGGCGGTTGAACAGAGAGCTTTTGCCCACGTTGGGGCGTCCGAGAATGGCGACTTTTTTCATGCGGGTTCCTGTTGGGAAATGAGATGATCTGGGAGACTTTCAATATAAAGGCTTTGAGAAGGGAAGGCAAAACTGGCTCCGTGTTTTTCCACGATCTTCATGATGGCGAGGTTGATATCCTCACGGATCTCAAGATAGCTTTTCCATTCGGATCGGATGGCAAAGGCGTAGAGCATGATCCCCAGATCGCTGGGATTGAAATCACGAAAATAGACCAGTTTGTTCGTATCCTGAGCGATATGGGGATGGGCATCAAGGAGCGTGCGCAAATCGCTAATAATGGCGCGGAGTGTTTCGCGGGGTGTGTCATACGTGAGGCCGATGAATACTTTGATCCGGCGGATGCCTCGGCGGGAGTAGTTTTCGATCGGGCTGTTGGCTACAATGGAGTTGGGGAGGGCGATGAGAGACTTTTCGAATGTTCGGATCTTGGTCGTACGCATGCCAATGTCTTCAACGGTTCCTTCGATGCCGTCCACCTTGATCCATTCGCCGATTTTGACGGAGCGATCAATGAGGAGTGCCACGGAGCCGAAAAGGTTGGCGGCAGTATCTTTGGCTGCCAGCGCCAGTGCCAAGCCTCCAATCCCCAACGAAGCGAAAAAAGCGGTGACATTGATCCCGAAGCTATACAAAATCGCCATCAAGCCTGTCAGCACGATCAGGATGCGGATGATTCGTACCAAAAAGCGACTGAGTTCGTATGAGAGGTGATCGTTTTTGCTGCTGTATCGGTAGAGTATCTCTCTCGTTGCCGGGGTGACGGCATACAAAGCCCAGAAAACAACGTAGATCATCGCAGCATTCAGGAGGAGGCTGATCAGGCCATTGTCCCAAAAAATCAATTGAAAAAAGATACGCAAGCCGAGGACGACAAAAAAGAGCCGCAAAGGCCCTTCCAGCTCCTGAACGATCATGTCATCAATGGTCGTACGTGTTTTCCGTGTCAGGAGCGTCAGCAAGCGCATGACCAATGCGGTAAAATACTTGCGCAAGAGCATAAAAAAAGTCAGGACGATAAACGCAGCCAGCACGTTGGCCAACGGTACCCCGAGGATATTCATGGCAAAATAGTGACTGTATCGACCGGCGTAGAGTTGATTGAGCCATGGCTGGATGGAGTGATAGAGGTCAATATTGAG
>CAZCAZ010000181.1:0-1721 GCA_964496735.1 uncultured Nitratifractor sp.
TCGCGGCGATTGTGATTATTCAGGGTTTGAACAGAGCCGATGAGCTGGCGCACCCCAAAAAGGTGGAGCACACTACGCCATCGCGCTGAGTATTTTTTTGACTTTGGCGACAGGATCGGGGTCGCGGTAGATCGGACGACCGATGACGGGAAAATCGACCTTTTCCTCTCGGGCTACCTCCAGAGTCGCGACTCGCTGTTGGTCTCCAGCCTCTTCGCCAAAAGGGCGGATTCCGGGACAAAGGGTGAGAAATTTGTCATCGGTCGCATCTTTGATCGCGCGACTTTCAAAAGCACTACTTACCACACCATCCAGGCCGTTTTCGTAGCTCATCTTGGCAAACATTTTAGCGGCTTCATTGATCCCTTTGTCGTATACCATACGAAAATTCGGCTCATCAAATGAGGTCAATGCTGTCACGGCCAGCACCAGCGGGCGGGTATCTTCCTGATTCAGTCGCTCCATCACCGTGCGCATGGCTACTGCTCCCGCACTGGCATGGATGTTGAACATGTCAACACCCAATTGTGCGATCTCCTCGGCAGCATCGGCCATGGTGTTGGGGATGTCGTAGAGTTTGAGATCGAGAAAGATCTGAAAATGGGGATTGATCTGCTTGAGGGCATCAACGAGTGCGCGCCCATCTCGGATGTAGCTGCGGAAACCTACTTTCATCCAGAGCTTGTCGTATGAAGCCAGAGACTCGGCTAAATATAGGTTGTCACGGGTGTTGGGTAGATCTAGGGCGACACAAAGTTGCACGAGGGGCTCCTTGGGTGTTTGTATTTATAAATCATTTATAATCGCTTGGAAAAATCTGCTATAATTCTATCTAAAATTCAAACAGACAAGGATAAATGCATGTTCGGAAAGAAACTCAAAGAGTACAATCTCAGCCCAGAAGAGCTCGATAAACTGCAGTATGCGGTCGTGGAGACCAATAAGGGCACCATTACGCTCAAGCTCTACCCCAAAGACGCACCCATTGCAGTAGCCAATATTGCTGAGCTGGCGGGCGATGGTTTTTATGATGATATGAAATTTCACCGCGTAATCCCCGGGTTCATGGCGCAGGGTGGTTGCCCGCACTCCAAAGACAACCCCTCCATGGCCGGCACCGGCGGCCCAGGCTGGGCGATCGCATGTGAGACCGACAACGGTATCAAGCACAAGCGTGGTGCATTCTCTATGGCGCACGCAGGCAAAGACACCGGCGGGAGTCAGTTTTTTATCACCTTCGTCGATACACCTCACTTGGATGGAGTGCATACGGTATTTGGCGGGATAGAAGAGGACGATATCGAGAGTTTCAAAGTGCTTGACAGTATCGAGCAGAATGATGAGATCAAAAGCATCCGAGTCGTCGAAAACCGATAATTATTTTTTTTGCAAAAGCGCAAAGGGTGCTATAGAGTGTAGGAAGTAAGAGAGGAGGGGGGGGAGAAAGATCTCCACCCTAGAGGACGATAGAATACGTTTTAGAGTGCCTCTTCGTCCACTTCGTCGGTACGGATACGGACGACATGGTTGACATCGCTGACAAAGATCTTCCCGTCACCGATCTTGCCGGTTTTGGCGGCTTCTTTGATGGTGTTGACGGCTTTATCTGCAAATTCCTGATTGCTCACATAAATCTCCAGTTTGACTTTGGGGATGAAGTCTACGACGTATTCTGCGCCGCGATAGAGCTCACTGTGACCCTGCTGGCGTCCGTAGCCTTT
>CAZCAZ010000182.1:0-1666 GCA_964496735.1 uncultured Nitratifractor sp.
ACGATCCACACCGTGGGGGAGAGATCTACACCGGGCACAGCAATGATCGCCACAAGCAATACGACAAGAAAAAAGACCTCCTTGCAGATAACCCAGCAGCAGAATGTGTTACCTGTGAGAGTTGTGTGACGGTTTGTCCTACTCATATTGATATTCGCAAGGGCCTTCAACTCGAGTGCATCAACTGCCTTGAATGTGTCGATGCATGTACGACCGTTCAGGCAGCATTTGACCGTCCGAGTCTTGTACGCTGGTCGAGTGAGCACGAGACCATCCATCAGGCAGGCAAGACCCGATACACCCGTCCAAAAGTCCTAGCGTATTTTGGTGCATTGGCACTGGTGTTGGTGGCATTGTTCATGATGGGAAGCACCAAGGAAAACATGCTGCTCAATGTCAATAAAGCCACGCGCCTTTACAAGGTCACTGACGAAGGCAATGTAGAAAATGACTACATCTTCCTCTTTCAAAATACCGATCGCAAGGCGCACAAATACTTCTTTGAGGTCGAGGGTGATCTGGGGAAGAAGATCAAGATTGTTCGTCCGACGGAGCCTTTCCATCTAGGAGCCGGAAAAAAGAAGAAAAAAGTTGTCATTCTTAAAACCAGCGAGATCTTGGTAAAAAATACACAAAAAGATACGCCGTTGCCCATCACCATCAAAGCTTATGCTGTTGATGATCCCAAGAAGATTGTCGTCTTCCGCAAGAGCTTCTTTGGCTTCCCTCGTATTGATCTCCTTGAGAAAAAACGCTCAAAAAAATAGACTTTCTTCTGACCGTCCTTTCGGGCGGCTAAGCGATACGCCAATTCTCGAGGGCAAATACCTCCTCGGTTACTGGCATGCTTTTCCATCCGTAAGACTCCAAATACATCAGTTTTCCTCCGAAGTATCCTACTGCATATTTCTCTCTGTACAGCGCAAACGATCCCCGATGCAATGACGTAAAGATCTGATCATGGCTCTGAGGGACATGATAGTGTGTCATGTCATAGGTGTGCAGGGCAATCAGAGCGTCATGCAGCATATCATTGTTGGCGGCACTGTGGCTGAGGAGATAATAGGCGGGATAGGTGATCGCTGGATCAGGAGTGAGGTCGCTAATGTAAAGTTTGGTTTTTTGTTTATTGGGATACATGGTGACAGGATAGCATCTTTGCCATCTTGTCACTAAAAATATGTCAAATTGACAGATTTATTTTTTGAGCTGCTCTGCCCATTCGGTCATGGTATCCTGGATAAAAGGAGCGGGAGCATTCATGAAGGTGACTGTGAATTTATCGGTGTGTTCTACGACTGAAATGCTGCGAGGGCGGATGCCGGCCAGCTGAGGTACAGAGATATCTGGCCCAAAACAGAAGATCGCCATTTTGACATCGACGATGTCGTCCGCGATACGATGCTGGGGGAGGCTAGTGGTGTGCGTATAGTGGTCAAAGGTTGAAATGTATGCAGCGGTCGGATGCGCATCAATCTGTGCTTGGATATGGGCGATCGCCTCATCAGCCGTAGCGAATTTTGCATCGTCTTTGGAAAATTCCATTGTTTGGATGTTGTATTGTCCGAGGGTCATGGGTGTCATCATTGTGTATTCCTTTTTGGTTGTGTGTCGGGATTCTCAAAAGAGAAACCGAAGTATATCACGATATCCTTTTTGCTACTTT
>CAZCAZ010000183.1:0-1631 GCA_964496735.1 uncultured Nitratifractor sp.
ATCTTGGCAATCCAGCTGAAAACATTGACGCGTGTCGGAGAGGGACTTTTGTTGAGTCCGTAAACATAGAGCTTGAGAATAGCCAGACCAAACACCATCCCCCACATTGCCGGCAAGCCCAACAGTTGATGCGAAAGTACCGCCATAGCGATCGTGAGTGCAAAGAGACCCATGATCACTTTGCCCCCTTCAGCTATCTCAATCTTTTGCTCATCGGCATGGAAAGGTGGCTGCCCGTCAGGTACCACACGGCCAAGCAACCATCCTGTCACAAACCAGCCAATAATCGACGCTGGAAAAAGGAAGAGAAACTCTGTAAAGGCTCCCTTGCCATCGATCCATACCATCAGTGTCGTGATATCACCAAAAGGACTCCATGCACCACCGGCATTGGCTGCCACCACGATATTGATCGCACCGGGTACGAGAAAGTTTTTGTTCTCTTTGTCGATGGTCATCAATACCGTAGAGAGAATCAATGCCGTAGTAAGGTTGTCGGCAATCGGAGAGATAAAGAATGCCAATACCCCTGTGATCCAAAAGAGTTTTTTATAGGTGTATCCACGAGATACCAAGTTGTATCGTAGAGCCGAAAAGACCCCACGATCGATCATCGCTTCAATGTACGTCATGGCTACCAGCAAGAAGAAGAAGATCTCTGCAATCTCTTCGATTTGCTCGTGCACCGCTGCTTCAAGGGGGTGAGCGTCCATGCCGTTAAGGGCAAAATAGACTCCAATAAGCATAAAAATACCTGTCCCGATAAACAAAGCAGGCTTGGCCTTGTTGATATGATACTTGTCTTCGGTTGCGATAAAATAATACCCCACAACAAAGACAATAAAAGAAACGATACCCACCCAGGTGGTGGTCAAATGGAGCTGATCATGCATAGTCTATCCTTCTATATAGTGTGCGCCGAGTGATGTCTTGCGTGCCAGGGCAGCTTCGACGATCGCAGCGGCAGTATTGAGCCGCAGTTCAAGCAGACGGCCTATCTTACGGTTTTTGGTATCGAAAATGAAATTTCGTGCCTCATGCAGTCCCTCTCGTGTCCGGATAATCCCGACGTTTTTCCACATCATGTGGCGGAGTTTCTGCTTGTATTTTTTGTCATCTTCTTCATGCAGCATCGTATCGTAATCTTTGTCAAAGTTCGGTAATTTTGGGTGCTCAAAACAACTATCCAAAATCGTCTCTGCCGCACGCCGAGCAAACACCAACCCTTCCAGCAGGGAATTGGACGCCAAACGGTTGGCTCCGTGCACACCCGTATGTGCAGCCTCACCGACGACATAGAGGCCTTTAATCCCCGGCACCCGCGTATCCGTATCGCAGGTGATCCCGCCATTGGCATAATGAAAAGCCGGCGAAATAGGGACACGGTCCTGCGGAAAGTGATAGCCCAGTGCAGAAAAAGTATGCGTTATGTTGGGGAAACGCTGCTGAAACCATTCCTCCTCAAACATCGAAAAGTCGAGATAAACCTCCTTGCCTGTTTTTCGGTGATAGTCGAAGATACTGCGTGAGACGATATCCCGACTGGCCAGTTCGCCTCGCTCATCGTAGTCAAACAAAAATCGCTTGCCATCCTCATCGACCACATGCGCCCCCTCCCCTCGCAAGGCCTC
>CAZCAZ010000184.1:0-1623 GCA_964496735.1 uncultured Nitratifractor sp.
CCTGTCATCACTTCTCCTCTTAATTATTTCATCGATTCCATACCACTGATAATCTCTATGAGCTCAGTAGTAATCGCTTCTTGACGCGCTTTGTTGTATTTGATTGTCAAGTTGTCTGCCATCTCTTTGGCGTTGTTGGTCGCGGCGTCCATTGCCTGCATACGTGCGCTATGCTCAGCAGCCAAGGAATCCACAAGTGCATAATACATGGAGTATTCCAGGTATCGGCGCACCAAGGCTTCGAGCAATGTGTCATCATCATCCGGCTCAATCTCCAGATCGGAGCTCGAGGCAGCTTCTTGCACTAGTGCTGAAGCATCCACCGGCACCAGCTGCTCCTGACGGATCTCCTGAGTGATCATGTTGACGTGACCGTTGTGAACGACCACGATTTTATCAGTGTCGCCTCGGAGATAGTCTTCAATGACTTCATTGATAAATTCTGCTGCTCGTGCATAGGTAGGAGCCGCACTTAGGTCGTTGATCTCCTGAACCATATCGATGCCGTTGAATCGGTAGTAGGAGATACCTTTTTTCCCAATAGCCCGCAGGCGGACTTTGACATCCGCTCCTTTGAACTCCTGAAGCAAGGTATTGACGTGCTTGATTGTCTGGGAGTTGAATCCCCCGCACAATCCCTTGTCGGCCGTTACAAAAACAAGATCCACTACTTTGGGGTTGGGAACTTGCTTGAAGAAGACATTGTCCACATCACCCTGCTGGGCGATGTTGGCAGCAATTTCATTGATCATCTCCGTGATTTTTGCGGCGTAGACTTTGGATTGTTTGGCAAGTTCTTCTGTGCGTTTCAACTTTGCTGAAGAGACCAATTTCATTGCATTGGTCGTCTTCTGCGTGTTTTTGACGCTTGTGATCTTGCGTTTAATCTCTTTTAGATTCGCCATGATATCCCTTTGCTTACGCTACGAACTGCGACTTGAAATCCTCGATCGCATTGACCAGCTCTTTCTCAGTGTCATCATCGAGTTTTTTGCTTTCACGAATTGTGTCAAGAATGCTGGAATATTTTGCTTCGATGAATGGATAAAAATCTTGCTCAAATTTTGTGACTTTATCGGAAGCGATACTGTCCAGATGGCCTTTGACGCCTGCATAGATCATAATGACTTGCTTTTCGACAGGTACCGGAGAGTAGGGGGGCTGTTTGAGGACTTCGACCATGCGGGTTCCTCGCTCGAGTTGATTACGGCTGTGCTCATCAAGGTCACTTGCAAACTGAGCAAATGCCTGAAGCTCTCGGTAGGCAGCCAGGTCAAGACGCAGAGTACCTGCGACTTGCTTGGTCGCTTTGATCTGAGCGGCACCACCAACACGTGAAACCGAGAGGCCGACGCTGATGGCTGGGCGGATACCAGAGTTGAACAAGTCTGTCTCGAGGAAAATTTGGCCATCGGTAATGGAGATGACGTTGGTTGGAATGTATGCCGATACGTCCCCAGCTTGGGTCTCAATAATAGGGAATGCAGTGATCGATCCAGAGCCAAGATCGTCGCTCAGCTTGGCAGAGCGCTCCAAGAGGCGAGAGTGGAGATAGAAGACGTCACCAGGATACGCTTCGCGACCTGGAGGACGGCGGAGGATCAGGGACATTTCACGGTAGGC
>CAZCAZ010000185.1:0-1620 GCA_964496735.1 uncultured Nitratifractor sp.
GAGAGATCGTGGCTGACGACAATGACGGTGATCTCATCGTTGAGTTTTTTGAGCAGGTCGTAGATCTCTTTTTGACCGCTGGCGTCGATGCTGGCAGTGGGCTCATCAAGAACGAGGAGTTTGGGACGGCGGCACAGGGCTCTAGCAATCATCACCCGCTGCCGCTGTCCACCGGAGAGGTCGCCGATGCGCCGGGTGGCATAGGCGGCCATGCCCACTTGTTCCAGTGCCTGCGCGGCGCATGCTTTTTCTTCGGCGCTATAGCCAAAAAGAGGATGATGCTTTGCGCCGTTGCCCATGAGGACGACGTCAAGGACTTTGATAGGAAAATTGAGGTTGACATCGGTATTTTGAGGGACGTAGCCGATGTCACGCTGCGCAGTGGCGGGAGCTTGCCCAAAGACCCGGATTGTACCGCTCAGCGGGGTATTGATCCCAAGAATCAGGCCTAGCAGGGTCGATTTGCCCCCGCCATTGGGGCCGATGATTGCAAGAAAATCCCCGGAATTTACTTCGAGGGAGACATGCTCCAGCACCGGCTGTGTATCGTAAGCAAAGGAGAGATCCTTGATGGAGACAAGCGCCATAGCTGTTCTACTTTTTCCCAGCAATGTCACGGGCGAGCCCGATGAGATTGGCTGACCAGTCGACGGCCATAGGACTGATCTTGCGTACGGTGATGTGGAGCTCACGTGCTAGAACTTTGGCGGTAGTATCCGAAAATTCCGGCTGGGTAAAGATCGCCCGCACATGCTGAGCGTGGGCTTGCTTGATCAAGGCGATGAGCTCACGAGGCTTAGGGCTCTTGCCTGCGACCTGTACGGGCAGCTGGGTCAAGCCATAGGTATCGGCAAAATAACCCCAAGAGGGGTGAAAGACCATAAATGTCGTCCCTTTGGGCAGGCTAGAAATGAGGGCGTGAATCTTTTGGTCGGCTTGGTCGATCTTTGTGAGAAAGGCTTGATAATTTTTCTCATAGTCGGCACGGTGGGCAGGATCAGCCTTGGTAAGAGCAGTCAGGATATTGCGGGCGATGATTTTCACGTTGGCCGGGGTAGTCCAGACATGCGGATCGGGATGCGTAGGTTTTTCACCCGGTTCGGGATGGGCTTCGTGCATCATCCGGCGGGTGATACCGGCACTCGCATCGACGATCGGCAGCCTGGGGGCCAGATCGTGAAATTTGGGCAGCCAGACGCGCTCAAACTCCACTCCGATCGCCAGATAGAGGTGTGCATCGGCGACCTGCTTCATCTGCGAAGGCTTGGGCTCGTAGGTATGCGGAGAGCTCCCCGGCTGCACCATCACCGTCACATCGACATTGTCACCCCCAATCGCCTGCGCGAAGGTCTGTAGCGGCAGGATGCTGACAATGATGGGGAGTTTGGCCTGCATCATGGCGCTCATAAGGACAAAAATAAAGGGAACAAGGATTGTTTTTTTCATGAACGGTATTATAGCGAAAAAGGGTGAATAGGGAGCTAGCAGATTCAACTTCGATCCTGCAAGCGACACACATGTTTCGTTTGCCTTGTGTGTCTCACATCCCAGGAATTCTCGGTATCTTGCCCAGTTTGGAGTTGCGGCAGTACCAGCCCCAGCCTTTTTTGAGCCAGTGGC
>CAZCAZ010000186.1:0-1588 GCA_964496735.1 uncultured Nitratifractor sp.
TTCTTGTCGAAGTGCCAGGGATCAAGACACCAGAGGATGAGCAGCGTGTACGGGCTCTGATCGCACGGGCAGCGCATTTGCAAATGATGGCAGTGGATGAGGATCGGGCCGCACGGGTCTACACGATGAATCCCAGCGAAGTCAAAAAGTTTCGGGACATCATTTTGCCTGATGTCAAGAATGAAAAGCAAAAATACCTCCTCCGCCAAATCCCTATTCTTGACGGCTCGATGTTGACCGATGCCAAAGTGGGCTTCGATCAGAACAATCAGCCCGTGATCAACTTTGTGCTCAATAGCGCAGGCGGTCGAATATTTGGTGATTTTTCTGGCAAGAGTGTGGGTAAGCGCATGGCAATCGTCCTCGATGATCAAGTCTACTCCGCACCCGTGATCCGAGAGCGGATCGGCGGCGGACGAGGGCAAATTTCTGGAAATTTTACTCTCAACGAAGCCAATGACGTCGCTATTGCCTTGCGATCAGGTGCCTTACTGGCTCCGGTATATGTAATGGAAAAGCGCAGCGTAGGCCCCAGCTTGGGAGCCGACAGTATCAAAGCAAGCACCATGGCGCTGGCACTCGGATTTGTTTTGGTAGTCTTTTTTATGATTCTTTACTACGGCTATGCTGGTCTGATCGCAGACATTGCACTGATTGGCAACCTCTTTTTGATCTTGGCTGTCATGGCACTGTTTGGGGCGACCTTGACACTGCCAGGAATGGCAGGAATTGTCCTGACAGTAGGTATGGCGGTTGATGCCAACGTTATTATCAATGAAAGGATACGAGAATTGCTCTACCAGGGCAAATCGGTTGCCAAGGCAATCGAAGATGGATACGACAATGCCTTCACTGCCATCTGGGATGCCAACGTCACGACACTGATTTCATCGGTTGTTTTGTATGCGTACGGTACGGGCCCAATCAAAGGCTTTGCCCTGACGATGAGTATCGGTATCCTCGCCTCCATGCTTACGGCGATATTGGGGACACACGGTATCTATCAAATGCTCCTTCCTTCGATCCGCAAGGATAAACTGCGCCGCTGGTTCGGCATCAAAACAGAGGGGGCTAAGTAGATGGAACTTTTTCGCTATAAAAAACCGATCAATTTTATGGGAGCGAGTCGAAAATTCGGCTTGCTCTCTTTGGTGCTGATACTGCTCTCCTGGGGTTTGCTTTTTACCAAAGGGTTCAATTATGGCATTGATTTTGCTGGAGGAACCCTGATTCAAGTCAAATACGAAGACAAAGCTCCTATTGACAAGGTGCGAGATGTGCTGCAGACTAGTGACGCCTTCAAGGGAGCCAGCGTTACGTTCTTTGGTAAGGATAGTGAGATCATCATCCGTACCAAGACCAGTTCCAAGGTTGTCGGAAAAGATGTAGGCGATGAGGTGCGCACGCTCCTTCAGGCGACGGGCAAATTTGAAGTGCGTCGCGTCGACATGGTCGGCCCCAAGATCGGGAATGAGCTTCGCAACAAGGGACTAATGGCAATGCTTCTTGCGATTACGGGCATTTTGATTTATGTTTCCTTCCGTTTTGAGTGGCGCTTTGCGGTGGCCTCAGTCTTGGCTTTGGTGCA
>CAZCAZ010000187.1:0-1547 GCA_964496735.1 uncultured Nitratifractor sp.
ACAAGGTTTACCTTCGTTCGCTATAATGCGAGCATATTCTGAGAATGAGATACGAAAGGCAAACAATGAAAAAAACATGGATAATTCTGTTGGCATCGGCCTCAATGCTTTTGGCGGCAACCCCTGAGCAGGTGGAGCGCTATCTGCTCGTCTCCGGCTCCGAGGATCAGCTGATCGAGTTTGAACAGCAGATCGACAGTATGGGACAAATGTTTGCCGCCAAGGGGGGGGATGATGTGCCGTTGATGCAGGATTCGCAGATGATCCCGATCCGTTTTCGTGAGTACATCCAAAAGAACCTGAGTGAAGACGAGATGGACGAAGTCCTGGACAATTACAAACACGATGTCCTGCGCAAGATCGTCAGTGCCTCTGTGCTGATGGAGGAGCCCGATACGATCGCATCCTATCGGCAGTTTCTCAAGCAGATAAAGGAGGAACCTCTCCCGGCCAATCGAACCGAAAGCGTCAAAACTATCATCAAACAACTCTATGATGAAAAACAGTTGATCGAATTTTTTGACAAGATGTTTCTTCCCATGGTCAAAAAAATGGCGGAGGTCTCTGGTCAGGACATCAGCAAGAAACAGATCGATGATCTGGGCAAACGCTTCGTCAAAAAAATGCGTGAGAGCAATGTCAATGCCATGCTTTTCATGACGCGAGATTTCAGTGATGATGAACTGCAGGAGCTCAAGGAGGTCTCGGGCAACAGTGCAACGAGCCATGAGACCCGCGCGGTGTTTGGAGGGATTGTCTATGCACTGGATGAAGCAATGCGCAACATCACCAACCGTTTCGCTACGATGCTCCAAAAGCGCAAACACCCTGCTACCCGGGCACCGGTCAAGATGCATGAAGCCAACACCACCGCCCACAAGGTTACGCAGTAAGGAGTCGCTGCCGGCTCCTCTGCGTACGAAGATAAGCACTTATTGGATAAAATACCTGTTTAATTTGGCTTACAAAGGGACAGGCACCATGACAAAAAAGAAAGATTTCTTACGCACGATTGTCGAAGAGGATCTGGCATCAGGAAAATACCGGGAGATCGTGACGCGATTTCCCCCTGAGCCCAATGGTTTCCCCCATATTGGCCACGCCAAATCGATCGCGATCAATTTTGGGATCGCGCGTGATTATCAGGGGCATTGCAACCTCCGCATGGACGACACCAACCCCACCAGTGAGGATACCCAATACGTCGAGGCCCTTCAGGATGCGGTCGAATGGCTGGGCTTTTCATGGCATGATCGGGTCTATTTCACCTCAGACTATTTTCCCAAACTTTATGATTATGCGGTCACCTTGATCAAGATGGGCAAGGCCTATGTCGACAGCCTCGACGAGGAGACCATGCGCCAATATCGGGGCACTGTAACCGAAGCGGGTCGCCGAAGTCCCTATGCCGATCGGACGGTGGAGGAGAACCTGGCGCTTTTTGCCCGGATGAAAAACGGAGAGTTTGCCGAAGGGGAACATGTCCTGCGTGCCCGGATCGACATGGCAGCGCCCAACATGAAAATGCGCGATCCGCTCCTCTACCG
>CAZCAZ010000188.1:0-1546 GCA_964496735.1 uncultured Nitratifractor sp.
GGTTAATCTCGATCATCTCAGCATCATTTTCCATGTAAACATTGTAGAGTGCTTTGGCAAACTTGATGAATTTCCGCTGCTCGTCCTTGTCCGTGATCCCCAGACCAAAGACCAGCTCACGCCCGTGAAAGCCCTGGAATCCGATCGCAGGATCGACAGCGACTTTGACGATCTTCTCGGGAGTCTCTTCGGCAACCTTTTCGATCTCCATTCCCCCTTCAGTCGAAGCCATAATGACCGGCATCTCCCTGGCGCGATCAAGCACCACACCGAGGTAGAGCTCATCAGCGATGTCAGCACCCTCTTCAATATAGACTTTTTGTACCAGCTTGCCTTCGGGGCCGGTTTGATGGGTCACCAGTGTCATCCCAAGGATTTCATCGGCGAGTGTTTTCACCTCATCGAGTGATTTGGCCAGCTTCACTCCACCACCAAGGCCTCGACCGCCCGCATGGATCTGGGCTTTGACAACCCAGATTTTCCCTCCCAGTTCTTTGGCATTTTCGACTGCCTCTTCCGGGGTCTCAGCGATGATCCCGCGAGGGGTCGGTACGCCGTACTTTTGAAATATCTGTTTTGCCTGATATTCGTGAATGTTCACGGTGCGCTCCTTTTGTAAAAGTTCCAATATTATAGGGCGATCTTCAGTAAGCAGGGATTAAAGAGAAGTGATTTGGAAACAAATACGCACAGGGTGTTTAGAAACTACACGTATCCACCTGCCTTCTGAACAGAGTGATTCTTGAAAGTTTGCCACAACTAAGCAAATTGGTATTATAATGTCATAACGTTATGATGTATTTAAATAAAGGAGATTTTGATCATGGAACGTTCACAGGAAATACTCACGGTTGATCTTCATACAGCGACGTTTGATTTGACGCGCTACGATGTAGGCGATTATTTTGGACCGGTTGATCTCGGTTTGCATTTAACGCGCCAACAAAACAGTCTGAATATCGGAACCGGTCTTCTGGCCGGCTCGATCTTTCCCGGATCCAATCGTCTCGTTTTTACCGGGATGTCCCCGGCCTGGGGTGGTTTTTATATCTCGTCCATGGGGGGTGCCGGACTGGTCTTCAACGATATGGGGATTAACATGCTCTCCCTCACAGGAAAAGCTGTCCGCCCTTCCGTCCTCTATCTCAATCGCCATGCCGACGGACGCTTTGACCTCACGGTTGAGCCGATCGATCACCAAAAAGTCTGGGCGGAAGGAGAAGGGGGTATCTATAGCATGATGCAGGCTGTGTATGACCGTTTTGGAGACCGGTATGCCCGCACACCTCGAATCCTGGCTGTCGGTCCATCTGCCGAAATGACTGATTTTGGATCGATCGGCTCCGTCCCGATCAAACAGAAGCAGCTCACCCATGTCGATACCTGGGCGGGTCGCGGAGGCATGGGGAGCCAGCTTTTCCGCGAACATGGGATCGTTGCGATTATCTATGGGGGAGACTTCCCTCGCAAAAGCTACCGCAATCGCAAAGAAGCCAATCAGTGGTTTTATGACCGCTACGACAAAAGTCTCACGGAAAAGGACAAG